>JACPQR010000174.1 GCA_016190375.1 Deltaproteobacteria bacterium | reverse complement strand
GCTCGTTCGAGAACCGGCTCCAGGTGACGATCGCGAACCTGGCGAGCTCGCGGGAGAACCTGAGCGCCGCCAACTCCCGAATCCGGGACGTGGACGTCGCCGAGGAGACCGCCGCGATGACACGGAACAACATCCTGATGCAGGCCGGCGTGTCCGTCCTGGCTCAGGCGAACCAGCTGCCGGCGCTCGCGCTGCAGCTCCTGCAGAGCTGATGGGTTAGGGGAGCCGGGCGGGGTGGCGGGCAGCCGCCTCCCCCGCCCGAGCTCGAGGCGGTGAGGAAGGCAAGATGACGATCCCGCTGATCACGTTCTCCGGCCTCGCGACCGGCCTCGACACCAAGTCCCTCATCGCCTCGCTGGTGGACGTGGCCAGGCAGCCGATCTACCGCCTCGAGTACAACCAGAAGAACCTCGAGTCGCAGTCGGAGCGGCTCACCGCGCTCAAGACCAAGCTCGAGACGCTGAAGTCGGCCGCCGAGGGTCTGGACGCCGAGGACGACGTCCTCGCGGTCAAGGCCACCTCCGGGAACGAGGACTACTTCACCGCGACCGCGGCCGCGGGGGCAACCACCGGCAGCTACAACATCAGCGTGACCGCGCTGGCGAACGCCGAGCGCACCTACAGCGATCCCTTCGCCTCGGCCACGCAGACCGGGCTGGTAGGGACCGGGAACCTGCAGATCACGATCAACGGCGTGCAGACCGACGTCGCCATCGACCAGACGACCGACACGCTGACGACTGTGATGGACAAGATCAACGCCTCCGGCGCCGACGTCACGGCGGGGCTCATCTACACGGGCACCGCGTGGCGGCTGAGCGTGACGGGGAACCAGACCGGGGCCGCGAATGCGATCACGTTCACCGAGGGTGGCTCCCTCGTGCTCAACCTGGACAAGCTGGCAAATCAGCTCCAGGCCGCGACGGACTCGACGTTCACGGTTGACGGGATCACGATCAGCCGGTCGACCAACACGGTCTCGGACGCGATCCCAAGCGTGACGCTGAACCTCGAGGGTGTGCAGAGCTCGGGCTCGACGGTCCTCACGATCGATCGCGACCCGGCGGCCGTGCAGGCCGACCTGCAGACCTTCATCGCCGCATACAACGCCGTGATGACCTCGCTCAACGAGGAGTTCGCGTGGACCGGCGAGGCCAAGGGACCGGACTCGCTGTCGGGCGACTCCACGCTGAGGAGCCTTCAGAGCCGGCTGCGCTCGCTCGTGGGGCAGACGATCTCGGGCGCCAATCCGTACAGCTCGCTCTCGATGATCGGCGTCAGCACGGACAAGTACGGAATCATGTCCCTGGACGCGACGAAGCTCACGGCCGCGCTGGCGGCCAGCCCGAGCGACGTCGTGGCGCTCCTCGCCAAGAGCACGAGCGGCGGGACCGACGGCATCATGGCGCAGATGTCGGCCGCCATCTACGAGTACACGAAGTCGTCGACTGGCCTCATCACGGCCAAGATCGACGGCATCGCGACCCGCGTCGCCGACATGGACGACCAGATCGAGCAGATGGAGGCCCGGCTCGACAAGTACGAGGAGACGCTCCAGGCGCAGTTCGCCGCGCTCGAGGCGCTCGTGAGCAGCCTGCAAGGCCAGGGCTCGGCGATGACCAGCATCCTGGGCAGCATGCAGAACAACGACTGAGGTGTAGGACATGTCCTTCGCTGTCGGGCAATACCAGGCAACGACCGTCGAGACGGCCTCCCCGGCCCAGCTCGTTGTGGTGCTCTACGATGGCGCCCTCCGCTTCCTGCGGCAGGCGGCTGCGGCAGCCGAGGGCGGCGAGATCGCGAAGCGGGGCATGGCCCTCGGACGCGCCCACGCCATCGTGACGGAGCTGCAGGCGACGCTCCAGCCCGAGCATGCCCCAGAGCTCTGCGCGCAGCTCGACGGCCTCTACGGCTTCGTGCTGGAGAAGATCACGGAGGCCAACCTCAAGGGCGATCCGGCCCCCCTCGTCCCCGCCGTCAAGGTGCTCGAGCAGCTCAGGGAGGCTTGGGCGCAAGTGGCGAAGGAGACGCGATGAGGTGCGAGCGCAGGCCGATTCACTCGGCCGGAGCGAGCGGGGGGTTCGGGGGGGACGCAGTCCCCGCCCGACGAAACGCCGCGTGGGCGCAGGTGGCGAAGGAGACGAAGTAGCCCGGAAGACGACGTGAAGCACCCCCTCTTCGACCTCGTCTCGCAGCTCGAGAGCCTCTGGCTCGATCCGGAGACGTCCGACATCATCGCCCTCTCGAAGCTCCTCGAAGAGCGTCAGGCAATCCTCACGCTGATCCAGAACGCCGAGACCTCGGGCCTCGACCTTCGCACCCGCGAGGCGCTCGCGGGGCGCATCAAGGCGGTGCGCGACCGCGACGAGCAGCTCCTCGCCGCCGTGCGCAAGCGCTGCGACAAGATCCTGGAGGCCCTCGAGGGGGTCGTGCACGTGCGCACGGCCGTCCGGGGCTACAAGCCGAGCGAGGGCGAGTTTCCCCACCACCTCGAGCGAATCGCCTAATATCGCCGCCGGATGGTTCGCCTGCTCACGTTCAACAGCCACGAGGCGTACGTGTACGACCTGGCGCGGCTGGGTCTGCCGATGGACGTGGTGGTCGACCTGCCGGGCCATCACGTGCTGGGCTGGGATGAACGCATGCGCCCGTGTCCTTCGGGCGTCCGGAGAATCGGGATGCTCGACGCCGCCCGGGCGGCGTACAACTGCATCATCGCTCACAACGTCACCGACCTCTTGATGGTGAAGACGATCAGCGCCCCGAAGATCCTGGTCCTTCACTCGTCGCTCGCCGGGCGGATCAGGCAAGAAGGCGCTCGGTTGAATGCTGCCGAGATGACGGCGATGGTCCGCGACTACCTCGCCATCATCAAGGGAACCCTCGTGGTCGTCTCCGAGATGAAGCGCGCGTCCTGGGGACTACCCGCCATCGTGATCCCCGGAGCGGTCGATCTCGACGACTACCGCGGATATCGGGGAGAGATTCCGAGAGGCCTGCGCGTCGCGAACGCGATCGAGCAGAAGAAGGAGTACCTGAACTGGTCCCTTCACGAGGCGGTATTCCGGGATCTTCCATGCGAGCTCGTGGGCCACAACCCGGAGCTCGGCATCGTTGCAGCCCAGAGCTGGGAGGCCCTGAAGGAGCTCTACCGTTCCCACCGCTTCTACGTGCACACCGCCGCGGCGGGGCTCGAAGACGGGTACAACCTGAGCCTCCTCGAAGCGATGGCCACCGGCATGCCGGTGGTCGTGTCTGCCCATGGCTCGAGCCCGATCGTGACCGGTGAGAACGGGTTCGTCTCGGACGATCCCGAGGTGCTCCGGGCGGGGGTGCGGGAGCTCCTGGGGAACCTCGATCTGGCTCGAACGATGGGGCAGAGAGCGCGGGAGACGGCGAGGAATCGGTTTCCGATGTCGCGATTCGTCGACTCGTGGCGAGAGGCGCTCGAGGTGGCCCGAGCGCGGTTTCGCGCGTAGGCATTCCGCACTCCCCGAGGTGAGGGCATATCCCACTCGCGACCGACGAGGTCGGCGAGAGCAGCGTCAAGGGACCCTCGCGGAAATCCAAAACGCTGACGCCTCGAGCCTCGACGTTCGGGTCCGCGAGGCCCTCGCTGGGCGTATCGAGCTCGTCCGCGCCCCTCGCGAACCGGCATGCATGTTGCTCCGGCCCGAGACATGGAGCAGCGGCCCCAGGTGACAGAGCCCGATCCGTTGGCGCCCGACCTCATCGTCGCGGCGATGAACGAGCGCCTGCTGGCGACCCTCGACCGGCTCAAGGAGCTGCGATCGCGACCCGTGACGCCCGAGGTCGTCGATGAGCTGACGTCGATCCAGTTCAGGGGCTCGCGGCTCTCGCGGCGCCTTCGGGTGCTGGGCCATCAGGGCCTGCTCACTCTGAGCGCCAGGTCGCTCCGCGAGCCCGCGGAGCTCCTCCGGGCCGCGGTGGGCGAGGTCGAGGAGGACTGCGAGGCCCGGGGCATCGAGATCGCGGTCGAGGCCGACGATGGGCTGCCCGCGCTCTGGCTCGACCCGGAGCAGGTCGTCGAGTCCCTGCGCTGCATCCTCGACAACGCGATCGAGGCCATTGGCCGTGACGGCAAGATCGTCGCCCGCGCGAGCGGGACGAATGGCGACGTCGTCCTGTCGGTCGGAAACGACGGTCCGCCGTTCGCTCCGGAGATCCTGCCGCGCGCCTTCGCGGCCGGCGTGTCCAGCCGCCGGGAGGGTCCGGGCGAGGGCCTGGGCCTCACGATCGTGCGACGAATCGCGGACGGTCTCGGCGGCGACGCCCGCATCGAGACCGACCAGGAGTGGACCGAGATCTCGCTCTCGATCCCGCGGACGCTGGCTCGCCGCCTCCGCGAGGACGCCGAGCCCGACGCGCGGCCTTCCCGCACGTGGGTCTTCCCGGTTCCGAGGGCGGCCTGATGAGGCGGCTGGTCCTTTTCTCGGCGCTGACCCTTCACGGGCTGCCCGCGGCGGCGCAGACTCGCGGGATGGGCGTGTCGCTCGCAGCAGGGACCGGCCTCGAGCTCGGCAACGGGGGAGGAGACGAGGCGCTGACGGCGCGGTCGCCGCTCTTCATCGACGTGGCCGCGCGCACGTGGACCGACGAGGAGCCGCGATGGAGCTGGGGCGGCTCGCTGCGGATCGAGGTCGAGGGCAGGGCGAGCGTGGCGATCGTGCCCCGGGTGGACCTCGAGCGGCAGCTCGGACCTGTCACCCTCCGGCCGTCGGCCGGCCTTCCGCTCTTCTTCGCGCCGTTCACGATGTTCGGGCTCGAGGCGGGCGTGACGGGCCGCCTGCCCATCGGCGGCAAGCTCGGGGTCCTGGCGACCTTGCAGGCCGACGCATTCGTCATAGGGAGCGACGTGCCGCGGGACTCGGCCGTCCTGATGTTCAACGGGCTGATCGGTGTGGAGCTCGGCATCTAGCGCCGCCCTGGGCTTGGTCCTCGCGGCCCTTGCCTCCGGCTGCGATGACGACCGCTGCATTCGCAACAGCGACTGCGCTTCGGCGCTCGAGTGCCGCGCCGGCTCGTGTCAGGCCCCGATCGCCGACGCGGGGGCGCCCGGCGACGCCGGTGCGACGGGCGACGCGGGCCCGAGCGTCGACGCAGGAACGGAGCTCGACTCCGGCGTCGATTCAGGTGTGGACTCGGGGATCGACGCCGGGCTCGACGCCGGGCTGGACGCCGGTCCCGATGGCGACGTCGACGCGGACGTCGAGGCGGGCCTCGACTCCGGGCCGGATGCGGGCGAAGATTCTTCCGTGGGCCCGTATGACTCAGGGATCTGACCCGGAAAGCGAACGCAGGCGGATTCACTCCGCCGTAGTGAGCGAGCGTCCCGAGCTTCAGAGCGGGGGGGCCCGCGGGGGGGCCTCCGGTTCGGCGGCAGCCCACCCGCGCTCAGTGACTCAGGGGCCTGAGGCTCTCACTCGCCTTGTCGACGCCCTCGACGCGCTGCCCACGATTCCCCTCGTGGCCGAGCGGGTCGGGCAGCTCGTGAACGATCCCCGGAGCGACGCCCGCTCCATCGCCGCGCTGATGCGCGACGATCCCGCGCTCACCGCCAAGGTCCTCAAGCTCGTGAACTCGCCCTACTTCGCGATCCCCGGCGGCGTGAGCGACGTCGCGAGGGCCATCTCCTTCCTCGGCTTCAATACGCTTCACCAGCTCGTCCTGACGGTCTCCGTCTTCAAGGTGCTGGGCAACTCCACGGACGACGCCGCGAAGAGCCTGTTCCGCCACGCCCTGGGGGTCGCTGGCGCGGCCGAGGCGCTCGCGGAGATCGTCGGTCATCCCTCGCCGGCGGAGTGCTTCACGGCGGGGCTGCTCCACGACCTCGGCAAGCTGGCCATGCTCCAGATCGCGCCCGACGTGTTCGGGCAGACGGTCGAGCTTGCAACGAGGCGAGGGATCTCCGTCCACGCGGCGGAGGCCGAGCTGGCGCTGCCCCAGCACGAAGCGCTCGGCCTGCGCCTCGCGCGGAGGTGGCGGTTCCCTCTGCCGCTTCAGGCCGCGATCGGCCAGCATCATTCTCACGAGCTCGTGGAGCGCCAGAACGTCGCGCGGAACCTGCATCCGACGATCGACATCACGACCCTCGCCGACGCGATCTGTCACCGCAGGGGGCTGCAGACCGGGGACGGATCGATCCCCGAGCTGCCCGTTCCCATCCTCGAGCGGCTCAACCTGACGGTCGCCATCGAAGAGAAGGCCCACGATCAGCTCCGCTGGAAAATCGAGAAATCCGAGCTCCTCATGGAGATCCTCGCGGGCGGTGGCTAGACTCTCCGGGTCGAAAGGGGAGGCCGATGCCCACGTACGTGCTGATGACGAAGCTGAGCCCGTCCACCATCGGAGACCCGCGGGGCCGCCGCGAGCTGGGGCAGCTCTGGATGCGCAAGGTCGAGGAGGTCTGCCGGGGGATCCGCTGGATTGCCCACTACGCGCTCCTCGGGCCCTACGACTTCATGGACGTCTACGAGGCTCCCGACGAGGCCACCGCGTTCAAGGTCTCGCTCCTGTCGCGCGCGCACGGAGCGGTCACGGCCGAGAGCTGGCCCGCGATCCGCTACGAGGAGTTTCTGTCCGTGGCGGAGTCGACCGAGAGGCCCCGGTCGTCAGGCGGGTAGGATCGCCAGGACAGTGGTCGAGTTGTGCCAGCCCGTCTGCTGGCTCGGCGTCATGGCGATCTCGCCGTACGTCTCCCACCCGATCACCGGGACGTTCGGCCCGACGACCGAACGGATCGCGGCGACCTGGCGCCCGTAGTCGTCGCCGAGGAACATCCGGCGGCAGATGCAGTCGAACGCCAGGACGCCGGCAGGGCGGCAGCCACCGAGGTTCGCCATGGCGCTCCGCGCCGCGAGCTCGGCGGCGGTGACGAGCCCCTCCTTGGTGCCGCGCATGATGGTGATGGCCGCGCCGGTCGGGACCTCGGACGCCATCACCAGGGAGCCGTCGGCGTTCGCCTTGAGGGGCGCGCGGATCTTGTACTCGCCGGTCGGCGTCAGCATCCCGATCTGGTGCACCATCATGAGCGCCTCGCGGTTCTGCACGGTCAGCGTCTCGCCGATCGACGCCGCGAACCGCTCGTAGGCGGTCAGGGCGGGTCGGCCGTCGATCTCCTCGAGGTGAGTGCCCCTGGAGCGCGTGACGATCATGCTGCCCGTGGCGGCGTTCAGGCCGTGGCGCACGCCAAGCCCGATGGGGGAGCGCGAGAAGGCGAAGGCGACGACGAGCGCGTCGGTGTGATGCTGATCGCCGAAGAACACGTCGGTGCGGCTGAACCTCGCGTCGTCGGCGGCCGCACCGCCGACGATCTGGGCGAGCATCCCCGTCTCGGCATGGACGAGCTCGACCAGGTCCTCGCCGCCGCCCGCCAGCCCGTCGGTACACACGAAGCAGGTGGCATGGGTCAGGCCCTCGGCGCGCGCGGCCAGGTGCGCCTGCCGGAACCCCCGGAAGGCCTCGACGACCGCGCGGCGCTGGTCCTTCCTGAGACCGCGGCCGAGGGCGAGGTGGAACCTGGTCGTCTCCGACCGGACGGCCATCACCGCGACGCAGCGGTGGCACACGTCCTCGTGCGTGAACTCGCCGGCCGTCGAGCACCCGATCAAGGGTGCGCCGCTCGTTACTTCCCGGATGCCCCCGAGGAGCTTCGGGTAGTCGTACTTGGTGGAAGCGAACGCGAAGACGAAGTCGGGGCTCCCGCCATCGAGCGCACCGACGGCCGCCGTCGCCGCGTCCCGCCCCGCCTCACCGGGCGACTCGCGCCCGGACAGCCCAACGCCGCACCTCGTCGCCATGTTCCCCTCCCTGACTCGATCGAGTTTTTCGGCTGCGGCCGGCCATGTCAACGGAGCCCGGCTCTCACACAATCTGCTTGAAGAACCTGTCGACGGGGGGCTCGAGCCCCGGAAGCTCGTCGATCGCCGGGAGCCGGCCGCCGAGGCCGTGACGGCTCTCACCATCGGGACGCACGACCACGACCTCGCGGACGTCGGGCAACACGAGCCACACGACCCTCACGCCGTGCTCCAGGTACCAGGACGCCTTGATGCGAAGCTCCGTCTCGCCCTCGTCTTGGCCCGCGACCTCGACTGCAAGGAGCGGAGGCACTCGCTGGAACCTACCGGTAACGGATCCCACGTCCGCTCGCCGCCAGACGGCCGCGTCTGCTCCGCGGGTCTCTCCGCCGAGCCTCATCCCTGCCTCGTTCGTACCGACGAGGAAGTCGTCTCGGCCTTCGGTCCAGGCCCGCAGGACGAAGCTCGCGTCGGCTGCGACGTACTGCTGGGTGTCCGCGCACGGAGGCATGAAGAGCAGCTTTCCGCCGACGTACTCCAATCGGCCATTCACAGAGGGCCACGTCGCCGGGTCATCGGGGTCCAGCCCGGCCGGCGTGACCAGCTCGAGGGGAAACCGCACCGCGGAACGGGGCAGATCGACGTGGTCCTCCTCGCGCAGCATCGTTAGATGCTGCCATGGTCCTCCAGCGCGGGCAACCGAACCACGACCCGATGGGGAAGTCAGCGCGTGACGCGGAGGTTGCGGACGAGATCGGAGGGGTTGGTCGCGGCGGCCTTCGCGGTCTCGATCGTGATCAGGCCGTCACGCACCATCGTCGTCAGGGTCTGATCGAACGAGTGCGATCCGAACTCGTGCGTGCCGGCCTCGAGCGCGGGGATGACGCCGCGAAGGCGCGCCGGGTCACGGACGCAGTCCTGCACCGTGGGGCTCATGATCAGGACCTCCGTGGCGAGGATCCTGTCGCGCGCTCCCCGGCGCGCCACGAGCCGCTGGCCGATGATGGCGCGCAGCGAGTCCGCGATGCGGGCGCGGGCCGAGTCGCGGAAGTCGGGCGGGTAGAGGCTGATCATCCGACCGATCGTCCGCGCGGTGTCGGCCGCGTGGCAGGAGGAGAGGACGACCCGGCCGGACTCCGCGGCGTTGAGCGCGACGTCGAACTCCTCGAGCGTCCTCAGCTCGCCGATGAACAGGACGTCCGGATCCTCGCGCCAGACTCCCTCGAGACCCTGCGCGAGGGTCTCCATGTCACGGCCTACCTCTCGCTGGGAGAAGCTCGCGCGCTGGTCCTCGAAGACGAACTCCACCGGGTCCTCGAGGGTGATCACGTGACGGGCGAGGTTCTGGTTGATGAAGTCGAGCATCGCCGCGGCCGTCGTGGACTTGCCCTGCCCGGTCGCGCCCGAGATCAGGATGAGGCCCCGATCCGTGAGCGCGACGCGCTTCACGACCGGCGGCAGCCTCAACGCGGCGAAGTCCGGGATCGGGTGGGGAATGCGTCGCAGCGCCAGGGCGGCGGTCCCGTTCTGGTGGTACCCATGCGCGCGAAACCGGCCCACCTCGGGCACGACGCAGGAGAAGTCGATCTGGTGACGCGCGAGCCGGGCCGGCGACACTCCCGCCCAGGCCCCGAGCGCCTCGATCACCGAGTCGATCAGCGCCTCCGTCAGGGCCGGGTGCTCGAGCGGGCAGAGCTCCCCGTCGATCCGCACGAGCGGCGACACGGCGGCCTTGAGGTGGATGTCCGAGGCTCCTGCAGCAACCGCCCCCTTGATGATCCTGAGCGCCACCTCCAGCGCATGGCTCCTGAAAGCCTCGGTGCTCGTGTCCGTCATTTCCCGACCACCACCCTGTTTCGGCCCTGGTGCTTCGCGGCGTACAGCGCCTCGTCCGCGCGGCGGATCAGGTCCTCGGCAGCCGACACGCAACCGGGGCCGCTCACGGAGGCCACCCCGAAGCTCGCCGTCACCTGGAAGGGCCCCTGCGCCCCCTGGAAGGGCGTTCGCTCGATCTTGGAGCGGATCCGCTCGGCCACTATCAACGCCTGCGCGACCTCGGTCGAGGGCAAGAGCAGCGCGAACTCCTCGCCGCCGTACCGACCCGGGACGTCCCCCTCGCGCACCGAGCCGAGGACGCCCGCGGAGAAGCCCTTGAGCACCTCGTCGCCGACCTGGTGGCCGTAGGTGTCGTTCACGTTCTTGAAGTGGTCGACGTCCATCATGATCAAGCTCACCGTGGTCTTCGCCCTCTCGGCGCGCGCCAGATCGCGCTTGAGCGCGTCCATGAAGGCTCGCCGGTTGTACAGCCCGGTCAGCCCGTCGGTCGCCGCCAGCTTCTCGAGCCTCTCGTTGGCCTCCTTCAGGCTCTGGGCGAGGCCCTCCTTCTCGATCACGAGCTTCTCGAGCGTGCGCACGAGGTCACCGTAGTTCTGGTTGAGCTGCACGAGGCTGGCGTTCGCGTCCATGACGAGCTGATCGAGGCTCATCTGCGAGCCCACGGACCGCTGGAACGCGGCTGCGGCTTCCTCGACGCGCTTCGGGACGTCACGGAAGACGGCCTCCGCCTTCTCGCCCTTGAGCCCGAGGACGCCCAGGGCTCGCAGCGCCTCGATCCGGCTCGAGGAGAAGTCCCCGCCCTCGAAGATCGCGGCGACCCGCTCGGCGACCCAGCCGACCCGCCCGAGCGGATCCGGCGGCGGTTCGGGGTCGTGGTGGCGCTCGATCGCGAGCGCCACGTCGTCCGACAGTCTCCACTGGCGCGCCATCTCCGCGCCGCGCGTGGGGTGCGGGGCCTCGCCGGCGGCGCGCTCGCGTACGATCCTGGTGCTCGCGGGCGTCCGCGCGAGCTCGGCCGCGCCCTCGAGATCGACCCGGGCGCGACAGAGGATTCCGAACTCGAGCAGGAGCCCCGCCGTGAAGAACTCCTCGGGCGCCTGGTGACCGGCCGTCTCGGCGATCAGCCGCGCCGCGGACGCGCGCCTCAGGCTGATTCCGAGGAGCGCCTCGCCGGCCGCGCCCAGCGGCGCCATGTCGGACAGGGAGAGGCTCAGCGCGATGTTGCGAAGCCCGCGGATGCCGAGGAGCCCGGCGGCGTGCTTCATGTCGGTCACGCGCCGGCCCAGCCCGTAGGCGGGGCTGTTCACGACCGAGAGGACACGGACGCAGAACGCCGGGTCGCGCTCGGCGAGCTGCGCCAGCTCCCCGACCGAGATGTCGGGCCGCACCGCCGCCTGAACGATCTGGGCCGCAAGGGTCGAGACCGGGGCGTCGCTCTTTCGCTCTTTGGTGCCGACGGTCTCCATGCTCATCCCCCACGCACGTCGCCGTCGGCGATACCCATGACGGCGATTATCGCATGGTCAACTCCCGGATAGACACGGTCCTTTGTATCGAGTGGGAGACGGTGGGACATCCGGCTTCGCCCTCCTAGCGAAATGACTCCTGAACGACCTAGCGCGCTTGCATCGCGTGCCTGAGCCCGAGCTCGCCCCGCTCCAGGATCACCTGGCTTCCGCGGCGGGTCTTCATCCCGATGACGATCGGAGCCATCAGGTTGACCGTTGCCTCCGAGCCATCGGCTGGCGCCGTGACGACGGCGGCCACGGCGACGTCCTCGTCGGTGAGGCCGGCCGCGGCGCGTGCCTCGTCCACCGGATAGCCGGGCCAGACCTCGGTGGCATCGACCACGAGCAGCCTCATCATGGGGTCCTGCCTCGACACGAGCACCCGGAAAGAGCCGCCCTCCGCGACGTTGCACAGGAGGAACGACTGCTGGTCGCGCATCCCATACAGGCCGTCCGGGAAACAGATCGCCGAGTCCGAGGCCTCGGCGCCCTGCCCGCGCACGACGGCGCGCTGGTTCTCGCGCTCGATGCGCTCGACGACCTCGCCTCGATGCACGGGCGTCTCGCGCGGAGCGCTGATTCCCAGGCGGACCCTGCCGCCCGAGACGTCGAGCACGGTGATCTCGATCGACGTCCCGATCGCGATCCTCTCGCCGCAGCGCCGCGTCAGGGTGAGCATGGGCTACCTCCTCGTCTGCTCTACGAGCCCTGGCAGCGGAAGTTGCGTGGCTACCTGAACGGCCGCCTCGAGCGCCTGCTGGGCGCGCGCCAGATCCGAGTAGGCATCGAGCGGCTCCACCTCGACGAGCCGCTTGCGGTCCGAGGTCGCGCGCTCCTTGGCCAGCGTCGCGGCCGAGCGCGCGACGTCGAAGGCGTTCATCGAGGCGCCGAGGCTCGACCGCGCTTCCTGGACCTGCGCGTTCGCCGCGGACAGCTCGTCGAGCTGCAGGACTATCGTTGGTGCGTCGTTCGCGTCCAGAGCCACTCTCAGCGTCTCGAGCGTCGCGATCACGTCCGTCCCGACGCCGACGCCGAAGGTCGTCGTGGCCGAGACGCCGGTCTCGAGGAGCACGTTCGGGGCGACCTCGAGCCTCCTCACCTGCCCGTCGCCCAGGTAGTTCCCGGCCGCGTCGAAGGGCGGGGACCCGTCGATGTATCCACCGAACACGTAGCTGCCGCTCGCCTCGGTGTTGCCGAGCGCGATCACCGTCTCCCGGATCTGCTCGATCTCGCGGGCGGCGCCGCGTCGCTCCTCGGCGCCGAGCGTGTCGTTCGCGGCCTGGACCGCGATCTCGCGGGCGCGGGCGAGGAGCGTCCCAACCTGATCCAGCGCACTGTCCGCGGCGTCGAGGAGGATCCGGCCGGCGTCGGCGGCCCTCAGGCTCGACTCGGCGCGAGCGATGCGCGCGGTCTCGCGGCGGGCCAGCGAGGCGGCCAGCGGATCGTCCGAGGGCCGCGAGACTCGCATTCCGGTGGAGGCCCGCTCCTGTGCGCCCGCCGCCGTGTTCCGCGCGTCGCCGAGGCGACGGCGCTGGGCCTCGAAGAGCATGGTGTCGGTGACCCTCATTACCTCCTCGCTATCTCCATGAGCTCGCCCAGCATCTGGTCTGCCGTCTCGACGACGCGGAGCGATGCCTGGTAGGCGCGCTGGAAGCGGGTGAGCGCGATCATCTCCTCGTCGAGCGACACGCCCGACACCGACTCGCGCAGCTCCACGAGCTGGGCCAGGGCGTCGGCGGTGCGCTCCACGCCGAGGTTGGCTGACTGGAGCGCCGAGCCCGCCGATCCGATGAGCGCCTCGAAGGCCTGCCCCGCCGTTCGCGTCCCGCCCGAGGCGATCAGCGTGTCCTGGAGTGCCTGGAGCGCAAGAGCGTTCGTGTTGTCGCCGGGCAGCGCCCCGGCGTACGTCGCCGCCGCGAGCTCGTCGGGCAGCCCCGCGACGTCCGTCGACAGCGCCATCGCCGCGGCCGCGCCCGCGACGGCGGCCGGCGGCTCGAAGAGGTTGCGACCGCCGATGCCGTCGAGCCCGACGCCGGCCGAGTGGGTAGCGTTGTAGGCCGCGGCGAAGTCCCACGCGAGCTGGTCGAGGTCGTTCGCGGCGTCGGCGAGGGCGCCGTCGCGCCCGGCGAGCGCGCCGCCGATCGATCCGGAGGTGATCACGGCCGTGACGTCGGTCCGCGCCCCGGCGGCGAACTTGTAGACGTGCATGTCGCCGGAGCTGGCGTCGATGGCGGCCTCGAGCTGGCCGACCTGGCCGTCGGGCGAGACCAGCGGCAACGAGCCCGCGAGGAGGAGCGAGATGCGCCCCGTGGAGTCCTCGATCTGCGTGACCGGGATGAAGTCCGCGACCTCGCGGACGAGCTGGTCGCGGCGGTCGCGAAGGTCGCTCGCTTCCTGCCCGCCGATCTCGGCCTTGGAGATCTGCGCTCCGAGCGAGGCGATCTCGGAGAGCTTGACGTTGACCTGTCGGACCTCGTCCTCGATGTAATCGTTCGCGTCCGATCGCGCGGTCGCGATCGCGTCCGCGGCGGAGCGGAACGCCTGCGCGACCGCGTCGGCCCGCTCGAGCACCACGGTCCGGGCCGACCGGTCGTTCGGGTGCGCGGCGAGGTCCGCGATGGCGGTCTGGAACTGGTCGAACGCGTCGCCCATCCCCGAGCTCTCGGCGAGCACGGAGTCCAGGATCCCCAGCGTCCTGGCGCGGGCAGCGGCCTCGCCGGTCAGGGACCGGGCGCCGAGGAGGCGCCGCTCGAGGAAGATGTCGACGGTCCTTCTCGCACCGGACGCGCGGGCGCCGAAGCCGCCCTCGGGAGGCGGACCGATCGGCTCCAGCGTCGCGATGCGCCTCGAGTAGCCGTCGGTCGCGACGTTGGATGCGTTCTGGGAGGTGACGTTCGTGCCGAACGAGCTCGCGTTCAGGCCGTTCGCACCGACTCCGAGGATGCCGAAGAGCGAGGTCATCTCAGATGCACCCCCTCGGGTGGCGGACGGGAGCCGCGCGGGTCGCGCCGTCCCGGGAGTAGACGGGGCTGTCCTCGCCGAGGATGCCGCCGAGGCAGTGCACGAGCTGCCGGATCAGACCGATGTTGCCGCGGGCTCTCTGGATCAGCGGGTCGACGATCTCGGGGGGTGAAGCGGATTGGCGAAGCCTCTCGATCGCCAGGCGCTTGTCGTCCTGCAGCGCGATCAGGAGGTCGACGTCGGCTCGGGCGGCGGCGAGTCTCTCTCGTTCGAGGACCTGTTCCAGCTCGCGCGCCGCGCTCGTCACCTACGTCTCCATCAGCTCGCTCATTGGGGCTTGTCCGTCTCCTCCTGGAGCATCAGGTCGGCGATTCGTTCGGGGTCGATCTTGAACGCACCCTTCAGAAGCGCTTCGCGGAGGCGGGCCACCCGGAGCATGTCCGGGACCTCGGGGCCTCGTGCCTCGCGGAGGGCGCGGGCCTCCGCCGACACCTCGACGCGCTCGCCGCCGTGCTTCTGCGGCTTCCGAGCGGGCGACGAGTCGCGGCGGGACCTGACGGCCTCGACGGGACCAGACCCATTGGGACCTTGAACCTTCATCGACGTTCCTCCGAACTAGGTATCGGTCGGTACCCGTCGGAGCTTGAGGAAAAATCGACAAGTGGGGAACGAGCGGAGGCCGATACACTCGGCCGTAGCGAGTCGGGGGGCTCGGGGGGGGCACCCCCCCGACGAGATGCCGAAAAATCGACAACCGCGTCTCGAGTGTCACGAAGGGAGGGGCCGCCCGGTCTGGAGACCGGCGTCTCGGCCGGCGTCCCGGGACGTGGGCGGCGAAGCTCAAGGATCTCGATGAGATCGAAGCCGTTGTGGGGCTGCGATCCTCCCTCGTTGCCGATCAGGTTCCAGGTTCGCTGGGTGAGATGGCGCGCACCCGAGGGCTTGGCTTCCCACCCATCGAACACGATCCGGCGGACCCGCCCGTCCTCGCCGTACTGGATCGACCGGACCCTCTCGACGACGGCCATGTGCCCGGGCCGCTCGCCAGGGGAGCTCGCGGAGAGCATGAACGCGCGTTCCCCTCGGGCAATCGAGGCGTCCAGACTGGCGGCGTTCTCTCCCGTCGCAACCCGGGCCCAGCCGCCACGGACCTGCTGGTCGTCGCCGGCGTCCCGCGCCACCGTGTCGGCGCCGGGGAAGCCCCAACCCCGCTCGCGCCCCACGACCGGCACCGAGTAGCCGGCCCGTCGCGCGAGCTCGAAGGCGAAGAGGTTGCACTTGTAGTAGCCCTGAAAGCCCAGGGCGTCGCGGACGTTGAAGTGCGCGACCCCTTCGCCCGAAGGCGTCGCGATCGGCGAGGCGAGGTCCTCGGGTCCGAGCGTCCCCGAACGGCTCCAGTGCTGCGAGACCTCGGGGATGATCATCGCCCCGGCTGCCTGCTGCAAGAGGCCCGTCGCCCCGCGAAGCTGCTCGCCACTTGACGCTTCCACCGGAAGTCCAATCGACAGATTCCCGGTGGATCCTGAGGTCGAGTGGACGGTCTCGCCCGCGGGCGACTCACCGCCAAATGCCCGCTCGAGGGTCCCTCGCATCCCGAGCCCTCCGGCCTCGGCCAGGTTGTCGGCGAGCGCCTCGTCGAACATCTGGAGGTACATCTGGCCGCTGGAGCCGTCGCCCCCGAGGAGCCCTCCCTCCGGCGCCGTCTTGCGGAGCACCGAGACGAGCTGGCGGATCAGGATCCCCTCGAACTGGGTCGCCGCCTGCGCGACTTGCCGCTGGCGCTCGGCGGCCTGCGTTTCGTGCGGATGACCCGCGAGGGAGGCGGTGGCGACCGGAAACGTCATTGAACTTCGACTTCTGCCCTCAAGGCCCCTGCGCTGCGGAGGGCCTGGAAGATGGCGACCATGTCGCGCGGCTTCGCGCCGAGCGCGTTCAGCGCGGCGACCACGTCGGCGAGGCTCGCGGTGGTCGCGACGTGATGGACCGATCCCGCCGCCGCCTGGGCGTTGATGTCCGTCTGGGGAACGACGGTCGTGTCGCCGCGCCCGAACGGCGCCGGCTGGGAGACCGCGGGCTGCTCGGCGATCTGGACGGTCAGGCCACCCTGGGCGATCGCGACCTCCGAGATCCGGACACCCGAGCCCAGGACCACGGTCCCGGTCCGCTCGTCGATCACGACCCTGGCCGGAGCGTCGGGCTCGACCTCGAGCACCTGGAGCGACGCGACGAGCCCCACGCGGTTGCGCCTGAACGCCTCCGGAGCTCGGACACGCACGGTCGAGACGTCGACCGCCGTGGCGCTGTGCTCGCCGATCGCCGCGTCGATCGCCTCGACGATCCGCTGCGCCGTGACGAAGGAGGGGCTGCGCAGCTGCAGGACGAGCTCGCCCTCCGGCTCCGCCTGCTGGGCCACGCGGCGCTCGACGATCGCCCCTTCGGGCACGCGGCCGACGGTCATGTGATTCTGCGTGACCGACGACCCGCTGCTGCCGCGGGCCGAGAAGCCTCCGATGAGGAGCGGGCCCTGCGCGACCGCGTAGACCCGCCGGTCCGCGCCATACAGCGGCACCTGCAGGAGCGTGCCGCCCGCGAGGCTCCGCGCGTTGCCCATCGACGAGACCGTGACGTCGATCCGCGTCCCCGGGTTCGACATGGCCGGCAACGTGGCAGTGACCATCACGGCGGCGGCGTTCTTGGTCTGGATGGAGGCCGGGTCGATCGTCGCACCGAGCCGGCGCAGCATTGCGGCTGTGCTCTGCACGGTGAAACGAGCTTGACCGGTATCGCCGGTCCCGGCGAGCCCGACGACGAGCCCGTAGCCGATGAGCTGGTTGGGGCGGACGCCACGGACGTCGCAAAGCTCCTCGATCCGCGCGGCGCCGGCCGGCATGGCGGCAAGCAGGAGGACTACGGCAATTGCGGTTCTCTTCATGTCAGAACGGGTTGATGCTCGACAGGAGTCGGCTGAGCCACCCCTGCTGCTGGTTGTCGGTCAGGATGCCGCGGCCGGTGAATTCGACCTCGGCGTCCGCGATCAGGCTCGACCGGACCGAGTTGTCCTGCTCGATGTCCTCGGGCCGGATGACCCCCGATATGTAGATGTGAAGCTCCTCCTCGTTGACGAGGAGCACCTTCGTGCCCTCGACGTAGAGATCGCCGTTCGGAAGGTGCCGCTTGACGCGCACCGCGATCGACGCCCTGACGCGGCTCGAGCGCCCCGTCTCGCCGGTGGCGTCGAACTGCGACTGGGTGGCGAGGTTGATGAGCTGGGTCGGGTCGAGCGCCGGGTAGGCGCGCTGCAGGGCCGTGGTGATCCCGAGCAGGCTCGTCGCTCCCGCGGTCATCGAGCTCTCGCGGTCCGTCTGCGTCGACGCGTCGCCCGAAGCCTGCGGCGTCTCGTCGATCCGGATCGTGACGAGGTCGCCGACGCGCGTGGCGCGGAAGTCGGCGAAGAGCGCCCTGCCATTCTCCTGCCACAGTGACCCCTGGGAGACGGGCCGCGTGCCGCTGTCGTAGTGGCCGGGCCGGTAGTTGCGAGTCCGGGGCGTGAAGGGACGGATGTGCGAAGGGCCGCAGGCCGCGAAGACCAACCCCATCGCCCCCAATGCGAGCATTCGTTTCATTGGACGACCCTCACGGTGTCGCCGCTCTCGATGCGGGCCATCAGGGAGGCGCGAGTCGAACGGTTGGTGACCCGGATGACGTCGCCGACCCGCCCGGGCTGCATGGCGACTCCCGGTGCCGACGCGGTGACGTTCCCGAACCGGGCGATTATCGAGACCCGGGCACCCGGGCTCACGATCGGCGGCGGACAGCTCGCCGCGGCCGAGACCGTCAGACGGGTCTCGCGTCCGCCGGAGGCGAGCACCACCGCCGCGGCGACGCGGCCGCTCCGCGAGGGAGCCGAGGCCTCGATCGCCACGCTCACCTCGCCGGTGGCGAGGCTCACCGAATCGGGGAGCTCGACCTCGCCCGCGCGACACGGGGCGATGGCCTCGTCCAGCCGCGGCCGGACCAGCGCTTCGAGCTCGGACCTGGCAATCCGGCGAACGTCCCTGCGGACACGCGTGGCCGAGGGGATCGCGAGACCTCGAGCGTCGCGACCCTGGGCGCGCAGGGCTGCCCTCACCTCGCTGCCACGGACCGTCCTCGAGCTGCCTGGGGGCGGGGCCGGACCGAGCTCGATCCTACCGAGCTCGGTCCCGGCGAGCGCAGGAAGGACTTCGTCCAGCGTGATGTGCTCCTGGGCCAGGGCAGAGGCGGGAAACGCGAGGAGAAGGGCGATGGGAAAAACACCGCGCATCACCCGGTCGAAGCAGCACGCCTCGTGCCATCAGCGGGATCGAGTTTTCCCTCAATCTTTCGGCGAGGGGACCAGTCCGGCAGTCGGTCTTCCGTCGCTCTGGACGGTTCCATGACGCTCGCCGGAGCGGGGACAGCAACGCCGCCAGAACGGGGACACGAACCGCCAGAGCGGGGACACGCACCCGCCAGAGCGGGGACACGCACCCGCTCTCCAACCACGCGAAACAGCGTCGTTTTTAGGAGCAACCGCGCGATCTGTCGGGCGATGGGCTGGAGCTGGTGGCGCGGCCGGCAAAACGCGCGGTTGTGTCTGAAAGACTTGTGGTCTCATGTACTTACTGGTAGGGTGCGTGTCCCCGATCTTGATGTCCCCGATCGTCAGACGCAGGCTTGGATGTCGGCGCAGTCGCCGATGCTCTCCTGGTTGTCGCCGTCCTGGTCCAGGTCCCACATGTCCTGGGCGCACTCGCCGCGTCGGATCGCGCAGTCCTCGCCCGCCGGGTTGAACCACCAGTCCGGCGCGTACCTGATCACGCCGTCGCCGTCCCAGTCGTTGGCGCGCGTCATCCAGTTGTCCCAGAAGCCGTCCTCGTAGTGCCAGTCGAAGTCCTGAGCGAATGCGCCTCCGGGCTCGCAGCCCGCCGGGATGTTGGTCTCCACACAGTCGCCCCAGTCACGAACGCCGCCTCGCTCGACGCAGACCTGCGCTCCCCACAGGCAGTACTCGGGCTCGTCGCAGTAGCGAGTCGCGCCCGCCACGCAGTTGCAGTCCAGATCGCCTTCGTCCTCGCCCTCGCCCTCGCCTTCCCCTTCGCCCTCGCCGCCGGGGTTGTCGTCGCCCTCGTCGGGGTTCTCGCCCTCTCCCTCGCCCTCGCCGCCGACGTCGTCGCCGCCGCCCGGGTTGTCCAGACAGGTGAGACCCCCGTTCTCGCCCCACGCGCAGTCCCACCCCCCGATGCCGCCCGCGTCGGGGTGCTGCCCCTCGCCGTCCTGGCAGCGCACGAGCTCGCCCACCGACTGGCAATCCCAGCCGACTCCGGCGCCGTCCTCGGGGAAGTGATCGCCCTCGCAGACGTCGCGGCCGTCGACCTGGACGCAATCCCACTCGCCATCGTCGGGGGTCTCGGGGTTCTCGTTGCGGCACCGCGTTCGCCCATCGGCCGCAGTCACGCATTCCCACTCGCCCTGATCCGGGCTGTCCTCGCCTGCCTCACGGCAGGCGCGCATCTCGTTTCCGTCCGAGAAGCTGCAGTCCCACCCGCTCTCGCTCTCCTCGTCGGGATAGTCGTCACGACCAGCCTCGCGGCTGCACTCGATCGAGCCTTCGCCCGCGTTCTCGGTGCAGGTCCAGGCGTCTTCGTCTCCGGCGTCAGGATGATCCTCGGCGGCGCCCGAACAGACGATCAGATCGTCTTCGTACGCGCAGAGCCACGGGCCGTCGCCGCCATCGTCCGGGAGCTGCGGGTTGGACTGGTGGCATACCTTGCCGGCGACCCCATCGGTGCAATGCCAGAAGCCCGGGCAAACGCACCGAGGCTCGTCGGGATCGCAGCAGTAGTACGGATCGCTGAGCGCCGGGTCATCGATCGGATCCTCGTCGGGGTTCGGATCCTCACCCGGCTCGCCGGGAAGGGCCCCACCAAACCCCACATCGTTCGGGCACCCACCCAGCGCGACAGCCGAGAGCGCGACCACCAATGCGAGCAGGCGATGGGGCATCCTGTCCTCTCCGGTACCGGGATCGCTCGTTCGAGTGCCATGGCCGTGCCACGCTCCCGCGGGGCCGGCGCCGACCGTCCCCGGGGCGAATGCACGCGAATGAACACCCCCGGAACCGCCGGGTGACGCCGAAAACGCGCCTGCCGGGGACCCCGGACCCCGGTGCCTCACCGAAGCGTGACGTCCCCCAGGTCGCCGCTTCGGGCCGGGTCGGTCCCGCCGGTCGTGAGCACTATCGCCGTCGCCGCACCGCCTATCACCACGGCGCCGACCGCGGTCCAGAACCACCATCTTCCGGCGACGCCGCCTTCGTCGTCACCATGTGGAGTCTCGGTTATCGGTCCGTCGGAGCCGCCCGACTCGGCGTGGTCCGTCTCTTCGTCGCCGAAGTCCGACCTGGCGGAAACGCGGGCCACTGGGGAGACCGCGGCGAGCCGCCCTGATGGCGCGAAGCCGCGCGCCACGACCTCGAGGCGCAACGCCGTGGCGCGATCCGCAACCGGAATCTCGGCGCGCCACCCAGGGCCCTCGCGTCCGGCTTCCACGTCTGCCGGTCGGCCGTCGACAACCGCATGGAAGACGACTCGAACGATGGCGTGCTCACCCTCCGGCCGCGCCGTGGCGGCGGCCGGCGATCCGTCGAGCGGGGGCGCGGCGACGGCAACGACCAGGCCGGTTCGCGGCTCGGCGGATCCGAGCGACTGACGGACGCTCTGGAAGACCTCGACGATCCTGGGCGACGGCCGCTGATCGGTCAGCGCGTATCCCGGATCGAGCGTGAGGAGCAGCATGAACGCCTCGCGAGCACGGCCGTCGGCGCCGAGGCCGAGATGGGCGAGAGCCGCGAGCTCGGTCGCGCGCAGGCGCAGCGCCGGGCTGGTCGAGGGGGCTTGCCGAAGCTCCTCGGTCCGCTCGAGCGCCGCCTCGTACCTGAGCTCCCGCACCATCTGCGCCACGTCGGGCAGCGGATCATCAGCCCACCCGGGGCCTGACCAGAGGAGCAGGGCCGCTGCCCAGAGAAGGGGGAGACGGGAGCGCCGCCGATTCGCCGTAAGCATTCGTGGCGATTATAATGCAACCCGCGATGCTGGCCCCCAAGCTGCCCCGGAGCTTCGGGCCCTATACGCTCCTGCAGCGGTTGGCGCAGGGCGGGATGGCCGAGGTCTTCCTCGCCCGGCAGCCCTCCAGGACCGGAATCGAGCGCAACCTCGTGATCAAGCGGATCCTCCCTCACCTCTCCGAGGATCGCGAGTTCGTGGCGATGTTCACGGAGGAGGCGAGGCTGGCGATCCGCCTGACCCACCCCAACATCGTCCACATGTACGACTTCGGTCGCGAGGGGGACACGTACTACATCGCGCTCGAGTACGTCGACGGCCCGAGCTTGCAGACCATCCTGCAGCAGTCGCAAAAGCCCGTGCCCAAGGCGATCGCGGTTCGCATCACGTGCGGGGTGGCGGCCGGGCTCGCGTACGCCCACGCCCTGACGGACGATGAGCAAAACCCCCTGGGGCTGGTGCACCGCGACGTGTCCCCTCCCAACATCCTCGTCGCGCGGGACGGCTCGGTGAAGCTCGTCGACTTCGGGATCGCGAAGGCGATCCACCGCAACCCGGAGACGCACTCGACCACGCTCAAAGGGAAGTTCGCGTACATGGCGCCGGAGCAGTTCGACGGCGTCGTCACCCAGCGCGTCGACCTGTACGCGCTCGGGGTCTGCCTGTACGAGATGCTCTCGGGCGAGCCGCTCTTCCGGCACAAGACGGTCGCCGAGCTGATTCGCGCGGTGTGCACCTCGGAGGTCGATTCGCTTCGCGCGCGGGCTCCATGGGTTCCCGAGGCTCTGGAAGCGATCGTGATGCGCGCGATCCACAAGGACCCGGACCAGCGCTACGCATCGGCCGAGACCATGCTGCTCGTGCTCGAGCGCTTCCTCACCCAGAACGGCCTCGTCGCGAGCCCCATGCTCGTGGGCGAGTACGTGAGGGACGTCCTCGCGCATCCCGGGTCCCGCAAGCAGCCCCGGGGCGAAGGCGCGCTGGCGGCGCGGGAATCCGATCCATACGACATCACCTCGGTCCGACGCCAGGACGCCGGACGGGTATCGATTCCGGACGTGACGGCGCACCCCGAGGGGCGTGACACGATGCCGCAGGCGTTCATCGTGCTGTCGTCGCGGGCCGCGACCGAGCCACCTCGAGCCGAAGAGGACGCCTCGCCCCCGCGCGATCGAGAGACCGTGCCCCTGGGAGGGACTGCAGATGCGCCTCCTCCGCCGGTCAGACCGACGGCTGCGCCACACAGGACTCCGTTGCCGCCGGAGCGGCCCGGCAGGAGACCCACCACGAGGCTGGGCGCCGCGGAGCCGGAGGACGACTTCGAAAAGACGACGGCTCCGAGACCCGTCTTTGCCGATCCAGAGGCGACGCCGGCCAGGGGCTCAGCGCTCGAGGCGGCCGCCGCGCGGCTCGCCGAGCGAAAGACCCCGGGGCCACGCGCGCCCGACGGCCCGACCGGCCGCGGCCCTGCTCCCCCGGAGGACGAGGAGGAGAAGACCCTCGCGGACCCGAACGCCAGGGCATACACCGACGACGTCGAGAAGACGGAGCCGGAGCCGCGGCTCGACTCGCCGGGTCAGGTCCGGCTCCTGGCGGCCAAGATCGCGGCCCTGCCGGACCCGACGGAGCCCGACATGCCGGCGTTCTCGGCCGCGCCGTCGCCGCTCTCGCCAAAGGCACTGCCGCAACCGACGCGCGACCCGCCACGCCCCACGGCTGGGCGACCCGCCGCCCCGAAGCCGGCGACGGATCCACCGCGATCTCCGGTCGCCGACAGGGTGATGAAGTCGGCGCCGCCTCCGGTTGCGAGCGGTCCCGCGGTCCCGGCGGTAACGACGCCCTTGCCTCGAGTTCCTCCCGACCCCGCGCCCGAGATCTTCGCGGCCGCGGGACCTCCGGTGCCGCCCGGGGCGGTCACTTTCCCAAGGCCGACGACGCTCGAGCCCTCTAGCGCGGCCCTCGCCGGCTTGGGGACGTGTGAGGAAGGCGCCCTGGCCGGGCGCGGTATCTCGAACACGTTCACGAGCACCGTGCCACTGAGGACGGCCGATCTGGAGATCGTGTCGTTTCCGGATGACTTGCCGGCGGATCCCGCCGAGCGCGCGACCGCGCCGCGGATCTCTCCGAGGCGGCCGCCCGACGAGGACGCAAAGGAAACGGTCGTGCGCGGCGCTCCTCTGCCTGGTCCCCAGGCGCCGATCGACGACCAGGCAACGCCGCCGTCGAAGCTCGCGACCGGCGCGACGGATCCGGACGACGCGGCCACGCGCGTCGCCGTTCGGCCCGCGCCTCTACCCTCCGCCGCCGAGGCGCAGGCTGCTCTCACGGACGTGGCTTCGTCCCCGCTCGTTCCAACGCCCCACGCTCGGGACGACGACGCGGCCACCCGGGTCAAGCCGGTCGGACCTCCCGAGCCTTCCGTCGTCGTCGCGGAGGGCATGGGCTCCACCGTCATCCTTCCCGATCCGGCCGCGCTGCCCCACGCGAAGCCAATCTTCGGCCCTCCCCTGGGCGCGCCGTCGCCGATCACCGCTCCCGGCGTCAAGCCGAGCAAGGTGGTCTCGCCCTCGCGTCCGCGGGCGGCCGTGCTCCTCGCAGGGATGCTGGTCGTCCTGATCGCGGGGGCGGCGGGCTTGTGGGCCGCGTCGCGTCAGGCGGCGACGAGCGCGCCGGTCGAGGCGGATGTGACGCAGGCCCGACCCGAGCCACCGATGGTCGCCGAGCCGAACGCGCGGCCCACGACCGAGCCGAGCGCGGGCCAAACGCCGCCTGCCGATGTTCCGCCGGTGCCCGGCGTGGAGCAGGGGCAGCGGCCGGAGGCAACGCCGCCGTCCGACACGCCACAGCAGGTTGCGCCCCCGGAGCGCGTGGCGGCGACGAAGCGCTCGCCGGGCGGTAGCGAATCGCGGCGTCCCCACCGAGCGCAAATCGCTGGGGACCAAGCACAGCGTCGCGAGCCCGGACCGCGCGCTCAGCAGTTCGGGACCGGACCCCGCGACGAGCCCGGCGCCGGCACGGCGAGGCTGTTCATCAATACCGAGCCGTGGTCGCACGTGCTCGTGTCGGGCCGCGACGTCGGGACAACGCCCGTCGCCAACGTGGAGGTTGCAGCCGGAAGGGTGTCGCTGACGCTCATCGATCCAGATGGGCATCGTTTCCGCCGGAGCATCCGGGTCGGCGCGGGCGAGCAGAAGAGGGTCTTCTACCAGCTCGGCGAGTGATCTTTCCGCCCCGGCGAGCTTCGCTCGCGCCGGCGGCAACGCGCGACGAGCGCGATAGCGAGGGCAAGCGAGAACGCGCTGGCCGGCCCGGGGCCACCGGGCGCGGGCGCACTGCAGCTGCAGCCCGGGCGAAGTCCGCCCGGCCTGCGGCCCGCGTCCGTCTGGTCGAAACCTGGATCTCGAGCATCGGGGTCGCTGTCCGCGTCTGCGTCCGCGTCTGCGTCCGCGTCTGCGTCCGCGTCTGCGTCTGCATCTGCGTCTGCGTCTGCATCTGCGTCTGCGTCTGCATCCGCATCCGCATCCGCATCGGCATCGGCATCGGCGTCGGCGTCGGCGTCGGCGTCGGCATCGGCGTCGCCTCCCGGCAGCGGCACCACACAGTCTCCCGTCGCCTGCTCGATGCCGATGTCCGCACCGTAGTAGAAGCGCAGGATGTCGTCCCATGCGCGGCCGGCCCCCGCCAGGCAATCCGACCCGTTCTGCGACATGCACCCCCGGTTGCGCGTGTTCGCCGGGTCGACCCAGCCGAGCTCGGTCTGTATGAGGTCATCGCCCGAGCGGCCCTCGTTGTACGTCACCCAGTGCTCCGTCCCGGTGGGGTCGTCGCCGTCCCCGGAGCAGGCCGGCGGCCTACCGTGCGCGCCCGCGACGTAGAAGGCCGCGACGATGTCGCCCGCGTACGAGAGGAACACGCCGGACGTCTCCTGCGCCGCGGCGATTTGATCGGGCGTCGGATCTCGGCCGCACGAGTAGACCTGGTCGCCGGTGCCGTCGCCGATCGCGCCGGACGTCTCGAGCTTGTAGTAGAGGTACGAGCGCGCAGCGACTGCCTGAACCTTGAGCGCCTCGAAGTCGGCCGCCCCGTTCTCGCACTGGACGACGTGGGGAATGTAGTCGGTCTCCACGTCGACGTTGCCGCTTCCGTTCACCTGAGCAGTGCAGTAGGCACTCAGTGGATAGGCATGCTCACTCACCAGGGTCGGGTCGCCTCCGCACGAGGCTCCGCCCAGGAGAAGCGGCACGAGGAGACCCCACCTCGCCAACATCCCGAAAAGGCTACCGCGCGAACCCCGGGGCCGTGAAGACCAGAACCACATCTCGGCCGAACCGCGGTCGCTCCGCAAGCGTTGCACCTCCGCAGAAGTCCGGGCATCGATGCAAGCTCCGGACCGCCGTGCGGCCGGCTCGGGGAGGCATGACGCACCGGGAGCGTGTACTCTCCGCGGCATGCGCGCCTTCCTGTTCACCTTGCTCGTCGTGGGATGCTCGGAACGCGGGGCACCGACCGAGGGCGCGCCGGCGCCGCCCGAGAAGGCGGCCGAGCCCGCACCCGCGCCGCAACCGGCCGAGACGCCGGACGACGAGGCGTGCGCAGCGCAGATCGTGGTGCAGTACGCTGGCGCGGCGAAGGCTGGGCCGGACTCGAGGCGCACGAAGGAGGAGGCGCGAGCGCGCGCCGTCGAGCTGATCGGTCGGCTTCGGGGCGGCGCGACCTTCGAGGACCTCGCGCGCGCCGAGTCGGATCACCCGTCGAAGGCACGTGGAGGTCTCATCGGGACCTTTCGGCGCGACCAGATCCCGCCCGAGATTGCGAGTGCCGTCTTCGCCCTCACGGTCGGCCAGACCTCGGCGGAGCCTACCGAGACGCCCGGGGGCTTCCACCTCTTCCAGCGGCTGCCCGTGGAGAAGGTGCGAGCTCGCCACATCCTGGTCCGCTACAGGGGCGCCAGAAACGACCGGGGCGCGAGCCGCGACAGGGATGAGGCACGCCGTCTCGCCGAGGAGGTCAGAGGCCTGGCCACGAAGGCCGGAGCCGACTTCGCGGCCCTAGCGCGCGAGAAGAGTGAGGACGGCTCGGCCGCGCGCGGCGGAGACCTCGGCGAGTTCGGCCGCGGTGCCATGGTCCCCGCGTTCGATGCGGCCGTCTTTCCCCTGGCCCCGAACGAGGTCTCGGAGGTGGTCGAGACCGAGTTCGGCTTCCACGTCATCCAGCGTCTGCCCTGATCACCGCCGGGTGGCCACGAAGTCGCCGGTGAAGTCCGAGCCGCCGAGCGTTCCCATCCACTGCCCCGGGTCGAGCGTGTCGCGATCCACTACATCGGCGCGGCCTTGCAGCCGCAGGATCGTCATCTCGAGCATGGCGTCGTTGATGGCCTCGAGCGCGCGGTCGATGTACTCGGCGAGCGCCGCATCGCACGCGGCCTGGACGATGCCGTAGACGTCCGGCCCGTCGAGCTGCTCGGAGAGGTCGTTCGCGGCGCCGGCGGCGCCCTCGCAGAACCATCCCTCGAACTGGAACAGCGCGGCGGCCAGGTTCTCGTACTCGCCGTCCGTGGCAATGTAGACCACCGTGTCGACGAGCCAGGCGATGATCGCGCCGATCGCCGCGTCCACGTCGTGCCTGTCGACGTAGAAGACGCCGCAGACGGCTCGTGCGTCGAACGGGTCCGACTCCACTTGCCACCCGAGGATGTCCTCGGGGCTTCCCTGGACTTCCTCTCCACGGTACGTGAAAGCGATCGAGTCCCACGTGTCCTGCCCGCGGTACTCGTCCAGCGCCGTCGCGTCGAGGTCCCAGTGGTGCTCGACCTGCATCGTCGAAAGGATGTCGTTCAGGTCGGCGATCGCCGCCATGAGGTCCATCGCCCACGGGGGGATGTTGTCCTCGGCCCAGTCGCGGACCGCGTCCTCGATGAGGTCCTCGATGATCGGGATGTCGAGGCCGAGGTCGTCCGACTGGCCCGCGAGGAAGCGGAAGGGCCCCGATACGGCCGACAGGAACCCGTCGAGCCATCCGGGCAGGGCCTCGCGCAGGCGCAGCTCGCTCGCGACGTCCCATGTTCCGTCGAGGTTCGGGTCGACCACCCCGCACTCGACGGGCGGGACACACTCGCCGTCGATGCAGGCGTCGCCGGCCGGGCACTCGTCGTCAGCGATGCAGGCGCCCTCGCCCTCGTCCGGAACGCACTGGCCCGCCTGGCAGACGAAGCCGTGACGGCAAGCGTCGTTGTTCGCGCAGCCGCAGCTCGCGTCGATCCGACAGTCGGGAGTGCAGCGCCCCGCGATGCAGAGCTCGCCGTCCTCGCACTCGTCGTCGAACTCGCACAGCTCGCCGCCCTCGGCGGGCTCGAGGCACATCCCATCACGGCACTCACCGGGAGCGGGACACACACCGCAGCCGGGGCGGTCGGCGTCACCGTCGGCGTCCGCATCGGCGTCGGCGTCCGCGTCCGCGTCCGCGTCGGCGTCGGCGTCGGGACCGGGCTGGACGCTGCCGCCGAAGCCCGCCGAGCAACCCGAGGCCAGGAGCGAGATCACCGTGCACAGGCGCATGAACGACTCCGCAGCAACGCCCGGGCCATGTCCATCCCCGGATTTTCTCGGACCTCGCCCTCGGTGGCCGCCCGGGTTGCCATGTCGGGCCTCCCGATCGGGGCCACGCGACCCCAGTTATGGTATGAACCCGCCGATGTCGCGCGCCGACCGCTTCCTCCGGGCCTGCCGAGGGCTGCCAGTCGACACGACTCCCGTCTGGATCATGCGCCAGGCCGGGCGGTACCTGCCCGAGTACCAGGCGGTCCGCTCGCGTGTGGGTTTCCTGGAGCTGTGCAAGCGGCCCGACCTCGCGACCGAGGTGACGCTGCAGCCCGTCGACCGGCTCGGCGTCGACGCGGCGATTCTCTTCAGCGACATCCTGATCCCGGTGGAGGCAATGGGCGCGCCCGTGATCATGGGCGACGCGGGACCCTCGCTTCCCGAGCCCGTCCGCGACGAGAGTGCGATCGACCGGCTCAGGGTCCTCGAGCCGGAGTCGGTGGGATTCGTGCTCGACGCCGTCCGGATGATCCGCGCCGCTCTTTCGGACCAGGTTCCGTTGATCGGTTTCTCGGGTGCGCCTTTCACTCTGGCTTCGTACCTGGTCGAGGGCGGAGGCTCGAAGTCGTTCATCGAGATCAAGCGGCTCATGTTTCAGCGGCCCGAGCTGGCGCACCGCCTGCTCGACAAGCTCGCGAAGTCGATGGGCCGCTACCTCGCGGCGCAGGTCGGGGCGGGCGCGCAGGTCGTGCAGATCTTCGACTCCTGGGCGGGAGTCCTTGCGCCGGAGGACTACGAGACCTTCGCCCTGCCCTACACCCGGCAGGTGATCGAGGCGCTGCCGGCGCCGCGGGTTCCGGTGATCATCTTCGGCACGGAGACCGCGGGGCTCCTGGAGCGGCTCCGGGACACGGGCGCCGACGTCGTCGGTGTCGACTGGCGCATCGAGATCGACGTGGCGCGGGCGCGGCTCGGGCCCGGCGTTCCCGTGCAGGGCAACCTCGATCCCTGCGCGCTCTTCTTGCCCCGCGAGCATCTCGCACGGCGCGTCGAGGACGTCCTTCGCCGCGCAGGCCCTTCGGGTCACATCTTCAACCTCGGCCATGGCATCCTGCCGCCCACGCCCGTGGACAGCGCGATCGCCATGGTCGACATCGTCCACGAACGCGGCAGGGCGCGAGCGAGCCAGTGAGGGTCGCAATCGTCGGGGGCGGGATCTCGGGGCTCGCGACCGCGGCCGCGCTCGAGGTGCGCGGCGCCGAGACGATCGTGCTCGAGGCGGACGCGCACCCCGGCGGCAAGGTCAGGACCGAGCGCGTCGACGGCTACCTCTGCGAGTACGGGCCGAACGGCTTCCTCGATCGCGAGCCCGCGACGCGGGCGCTCTGCGACCGGTTGAAGATCTCCGACCGCATAGTCGCCGCGTCAGCCGCTGCCAGGAGCCGCTTCATCATGAAGGGCGGCAAGCTCCACGCGGTTCCCGCCTCGCCTGGCGCGTTCTTCACCTCGCGGCTCCTCTCGCCGTCCGGGAGGCTTCGTGTCGCGAGCGAGCCGCTTCGCAGAGCGCGGCGAGACCACGGCGACGAGACCGTCGCGGACTTCGGCCGCCGTCGCATTGGCGAGGAGGCCGTGGAGGTGCTCCTCGATCCGATGGTCTCGGGCATCTTCGCGGGTGACGTTCACCGCCTGTCCGTCGGGAGCGCCTTCCCGCGCATCGTCGAGCTCGAGCGTCGCTACGGCAGCCTGGTGCGCGCCATGGTCTCGCTCGGTCTGGAGCGACGGCGCACGGACTCGCCGCGCGGCGACGGTGGCGGGCCCGCGGGCCCGGGAGGCGAGCTCTGCTCCTTCGTCTCGGGCATGCAGGAGGCGATCGACACGCTGGCCGCGAGGCTCGAGGGGCGGATCAGGACCGGTGCACGCGCCGTGGCGATCGAGCGCCGCGACGGCTCGCGCTGGTTGGTTCACGTCGACGGCGCCCAGCCCGTCGAGGCCGACCGGCTGGTCCTCGCCCTGCCGGCGCCCGCGACGGCGAAGCTGGTCGGCGCGCTCGATCCCTCGCTCGGATCGCTGGTCGGGGGCATCCCGTACGCGAACATCGTCGTCGTGCTCCTGGGCGTCGAGCGCCGACACGTGGGCAAGCTCGACGGCTTCGGCGTGCTGATCCCCCGCCGCGAGGGCAAGCGATGCCTCGGGATGATCTGGACGTCCACGGTCTTTCCGAACCGCGCGCCCGAGGGCAAGGTCCTGGTGGACGCCCGGATCGGAGGCGCGCTCGATCCGGGAGCGGTCGACCTCGACGACGAAGCGCTCGAGGCCCTCGTCCGCCGCGAGCTCGGAGCCTCGATCGGCCTGGACGGACCCACCGTCTTCCGCAGGATCTACCGCCACCCGTCGGGAATCCCCCAGTACGTCGTCGGCCATCGCGACAGGCTCGCCCAGATCGACCGATTCCTGCACCACCTGCCGGGCCTGTACCTGACGGGGAACGCCTACCGGGGGGTCGGCTTCAACGACTGCATCCGCGAAGCCAACGTGGTCGCCGACGCGGTGGGCGGAAGCACTTGCTAGAAGCCCGGGGACGAGGTTAACAAGTTCACGAATGCGGTTCGTGGGCGTGTCGCCGTCGCTTCTCCGTTTCGTTAACTTGTTAACCTCGTCCCTGCTCCTCTGCTGCGGCTCCGATTCTCCTGAGCCCGGAGTCGACGCCGGGATGCCGGATGCACCCGAGCCCGACGCCGGTCCCACGCGGGTGCAGTGTGGGGATGCGACGCTGGTCATCTCTCACCGGCCGTTCGCCCTTGCGCTGGAGCGAACCGGCAGCGTCGTCCTGGACCCGCCCGCCGTGGCGCCGGCCCTGGAGCTCGCGACGATCGCGGCGCCTCGACCGGAGGAGTTCTTCGATCCTCGGGGAAACGACGACGTCGCCTGGTCGGCGGCCGGCGACGTTCTCTCGGTCGATCCGGCAGAGGGCAACGGGCCGGCGGTCGTGCACGTCGGCGCCGACGTCGCCGACGAGGTCGCGGTCGAGGTGAGCTGCGTAGAGGATGGGCACCTCCGCGTCGATGCGCGCCCCGTCGCGCCGGTGGACGTCGTCCTGACGCGGATCTCCTTCGCGACGAACCAGGCGGATCGCTACCATGGCCTCGGCGAGCAGTTCTCGGGCGTCGACAGCCGCGGCGAGGTTCGCGCGATGCAGCTCCACATCGATCCCGCGAGCGAATCCGGCCTCAACGAGGTGCACGTCCCGGTGCCGTTCGTCGTCTCGCCTCGCGGCTGGGGGATGTTCGTCGAGTCGCGGCGCGCGGGAGCGTTCGACGTCGGCGCCACGGACCCCGAGGTCCTGTCGGGAACGTTCGACGAGCCGGGCCTGACCCTCCACCTGTGGGCGGGGCCGCCGCTCGAGGTCGTCGCCGCGTACACGCGAACGACGGGGCTGCCGAAGCTGCCTCCGGACTGGGCGTTCGGCGCCCAGTTCTGGCGCAACGAGAACGGATCGGGTGACGAGGTGCTCGAGGACGCCGCGCGCTTCCGCGAGCTGGACATCCCGACGAGCGTCATCTGGATCGACAACCCCTGGCAGACCTCGTACAACGACTTCACCTTCCAGCCCGAGCGATTCCCCGATCCGGAAGGGCTCATCACGGCGCTTCAGGACCAGGGCTTCAGGGTGCTCCTGTGGTCGACACCCTACCTGGACGCGGTCGAGTCCGGCGCCGATCCCCAGAACCCTGCCGAGGAGCTGTTCCTCCAGGCGCGCGGCCGGGACCTGTTCGCGACCGACTCGCAGGGGGGCGTCTACGTGCTTCCGTGGGGAGGCGGCGACGCCTCGGGGCTCCCCGACTTCACGAACCCGGACGCGGTCGACTTCTGGCAGGAGCTGATCGGGCGGGTGACGTCGATGGGGATCGACGGCTTCAAGCTCGACTATGGCGAGGAGGTGATCGTCGACGTCCTGGGCTTCAGACCGCAGATCCACTTCTCGAACGGCGAGACCGAGGCCACGATGCACGGCGTCTACTCGAACCTGTACCACCGCACCTACGAGGAGGCGCTCGCCGCCGATCGGGGCGAGGGCTTCGTCATCGGCCGCGCGACCGTCTGGGGAGGCCAGTCGGACGTGGACTGCGTCTGGCCCGGCGACCTCGACGCGAACTTCGCCCGCCACGTGGCGGGCGACGTCGGAGGGCTGCCAGCGGCGGTGGCGGGGATGCAGTCGCTCGCGGCGAGCGGCTTTCCGGTGTTCGGCTCCGACACGGGCGGATACCGCGAGGGCACGCCGGACAAGGAGACGCTCCTGCGCTGGGCCGGGCACACCGCCTTCTCGCCGCTGCTCCAGCTCGGCGGCGGCGGCCCGAGCCACGCCCCGTGGAACTACGACGAGGAGGCCGTCGACGCGTATCGCGCCTTCGCGCGCTGGCACGTGGACCTGTTCCCGACGCTCCACGCCCTCGTCACCGCGGCGAGCCGGCAAGGTACGCCCGTCGTCAGGTCGATGGCGCTCGCCTTCCCGGACGATCCTGACGCGCTCGACCGGGGCGACCAGTACATGCTCGGCCCGGACGTCCTCGTCGCGCCGCTCGTGGAGGGCGGCACCGCTCGCTCGGTGTACCTGCCGGCCGGACGCTGGCTCGATCTGTTCAACTCAGAGGTCGTCGAAGGTCCCACGGTCATGGTCCGCGACACGCCGCTCGACGAGGTGCCCGCGTACCTGAGGGCCGGGGGCATCCTGGTCCTCGGCTCGCCGGACGTCGACACGCTGGCCGACGCCGAGGCCGAGGGCATCGTGGACGCGCGGGACCGAGCAGATGTCCGCCGCGTGCTCGCGTTCGGAGACGCAGCGGGGGCCTCGGTCACCGACTCGCCGAGCGTGAGCATCTCGTCCGAGGGCGGCGAAATGGTCGTCTCGAGCTCCTCGCCAGGCGGCGTCGAGTCGCTCCTGTTCGAGCTGCGCCTGCCCGGCGCCTCGACCGCAGCCGCCGAGGGCGAAGGGCTCGTCGAAGCGGCCACGCCGGCCGACGTCTCGGCTGGCTGCGGTTGCTTCGCGTTCGATCGAACGAAGGACGCCCTCCTGGTCGGGACGTCGGGGGAGGCCCGGTTCACGATCGGTCGCTGAGACGACGTGACTCGGGGGAGCTGATATGATCGCCCGCTGGTGGCTCGCTCGGCCAACGCGCTCTGCCGGCTCGCCGTCTTCGCCTCCTGGGTCTGTGGATGCGGCGAGGAGGGCGCGGGGATCTGCCGGACGGACGACGATTGCGCCCAGGGACAGCGCTGCCGCGAGGACGTGGGCTGCGTGCCCCGGGATGCGGACGGCGACGCCGACGGCGACTCGGACACCGACACCGATTCCGACGGCGATTCGGACACCGACACCGATTCCGACACGGACACCGACACCGACGGCGATGGCGACACCGACTGGTGCCGCGACGAGTGCCGCGAGGGGATGGAGTGCTGTGAGTACGATCCGGAAGGCGAGGGCTACTGCGCGGATCTGTCCTCCGACGATTCCAACTGCGGCGAGTGCGGTAACAACTGCTGGCCGGGCATGGAGTGCGTGGACTGGGAGTGCGAGGAGATCACGTGTCCCTGGAACGAGGGCTGCCCCGATTCCGACGCCGCCGCCTGCTGCAAGACGCTCGGTCAGGCGCAGTGCACCGACCTCCTGAGCGACCCCGCGAACTGCGGCGAATGCGGCAACGTCTGCGGCGACGGCGCCCGGTGTGTCGAAGGCGAGTGCTCGTCCTGCGAGGATGGTCCCGGAGGGCAGTTCGTGGCCTGCGGAGACGACTGCGTCGATCTGCGGACGAGCTCCTCCCATTGCGGCGAGTGCTTCCACGAGTGCGACCCCGACGTGGTCTGCGTCGGGGGATTCTGCTCGGCGTGGGAATGTCCGCTCGACTGCTGGGCCGAGAGGGCGTGCTGTGCCGTTGCCGAAGACGCCGTCGAGTGCGTGAACTTCGCGACCGATCCCGCGAACTGCGGCGAGTGCGGAAGGACTTGCCCTGACGGGTGGACGTGCGCCGAGGGCGAATGCTCCGCGCTCGACCGGGGTTAGTTCGCGGACGCGACCTCGAGTAGGCCCTCGACTCTCTGGATGAGGAAGCGCTCTGCCTTTCCGAATCCGCCTGCCGAGATCTTCAGGGTCTCGACGTAGCTGTGGAGCGCGGGCGAGGCGGGGTAACGGAGCTCCCGCAAGACCGGGTGCAGCTCGTCGATCAACGATCCCGGCAGGATCCTCGCCGAGATCCGGTAGACGTCGAAGATCCAGTCGATCCAGTCGGTGCTCCGCGTTGCGGCCGCGAGCTTCAGCGCGCCCCGCGCCGTCCTCTCGATCGTCTCCGGCGCGACCTTCTGTCCCGCCTGCAGGCGGATGCCGATGTCGTCCACGAACTTGCCCAGGATCCACTCCGCGTCGTCCACGCGGCCAATCGCCATGGACTTGTCCGCCACCTCGAGGAGCAGCGACGACGGCGCCGTCGGGCTCGACTTGTCGGACAGCAGCGATCCGGTGTCCTCCTCTTGCACCCGCACGGCCGGGACCTGCTCGAGCATGTCGTATGTCTCGTGTGCTCGGTCCGACACGGTCAGGACCATGAGCTCGACCGAGCCCACCCGTATCCGGTCGCCGTCCTTCAGGGGGGTGGGCACGCGAACGACGGCGCCGTTGAGGATGACGCCGTTCCTGCTCCCCGGATCCTCGATCGTCGCGGTGTCGCCCTCGACCCGGATCAGGACGTGCCGGCGCGAGACCACCGGGTCGTCGAAGCGGAGCTGACAGGTCGAGCCGCGCCCGATGGCGAACTCCCCGCGCGGCAGGTCGATCTGGCGATCGAGATACCGGAGCCGGTAGCGCATCACGCCATTCTATTCGATCGTGTGGTCCGCGCGTTCGATCGCGTGGCTTCCGTTGGTGCCGGAGGTCTTCGCGTCACTCACCGCCCGCCCGCGCCACGACCGCGTGCGGGACGAGGCTGGGATCGCGGACGCGCACCATCGCGGCGCGGATCCGCTCGACCCTGAGCCGCTCGGCAGGGAACTTCGAGCCCTGCCCGGCCTCGTGCGACAGGAGGAGCTCCTTCGCGGAGAACACGTCCCCGTCGAGGTAGGCGAGGATGGCCTTCTCGTGGTCGGCGCCGTCACGGCTCGGGTCGATCCGCTCGGCCTCGGCGATGTCGGCGCGGGCCTGGGCGCGGCGGCCGGCGAGGAAGCGCAAGGTGCCGCGGGCGCCCCAGGCGTTGGGGCACCAGGGCGCCAGCTCGATTGCTCGATCGGCGAGCGGCTCGGCCTGGGTCAGACGGCCGGCGAGGGTGTGGAGCGCGCACAGGTTCTCGAAGCCGAGGTGCTCGTCCGGGAACTTCTCGGTGATGACCTTGCTGACCTGGACGGCGCCCTCGAAGTCGCCACGTTGCTCTCGACCGAGAGCGTCGTAGTAGAGGCCGTCGAGCACGCTCTCGCCGGTGGCCTGCGACTTCTGAGCATACTCGCGCGACAGGTCGTAGGCGCCGGCCCAGTACGCGGCGCGCGCGACGGCCCCGAGGCCCAGCGCATCCAGCTCGAGCCGCGAGAAGTGCTCGCGCGCCTCGCCGGTCCGAGCGAGGTTCAGGAGCGCCTCGCCGTACGAGATCTGCCAACGCCGCTGCTTGGCCGGCGCCGCGACCCGCCGCAGCGTATCCGCGAGGACGAGCGCGCGCGCCCAGTCCTTGCGCTCGCGGGCCAGCTCGTAGCGCTCGCCGAGCACCCTCTCGCGATCGTGCCCCTGCCGCTCCGCGTCGACGAGCTTCTTCTCGCAGTCGACGAGGCGCCCGAGCTTGCGCAGCGCATGGGCCTGCATGCCGGTCGCCCACGAGTCCGCGGGATCGACCAGCGAGAGCCGCTCGGCCGCCTGCAGCGACGCACCGTGCTGGCTCGCCCAGGAGCGCAGCTTGACGAGCTTGCCCAGGTAGTAGGCGCTTCTGCCGCCGGCCAGCTCGTTCGCCTTCGCGGCCGCGTCCGCGGCGTCGGCCCAGCGGTGGAGCTCCTCGTACGACCTCATCCGCACGTAGTGCACGTAGGTCGTCGGCTCGCGAGCGGGCTCGAGGAGCGTGAGCGCCTCGGTGACGCGCTTCTTCTCCATCAGCATCCCGGCGAGCTCGCGCCGCGCCCACTCGTATCCCTTGTCCCCAGCGAGCGCCTCCGACAGCAGGCGCTCGGCCTCCTCGTCCTTGCCCCCGACCCGGAAGCACGCCGACCCCAGGAGCGCCTTCAGCCTGACGTTCGAGGGCTGTAGCTCCAGGCCCCTTCGCGCAAAGGGCTCGGCCAGCGCGTGATTGCCCGTGTCGACCAGGAACCACGCGAGCTCTTCGAGCAGTCCGACGTCACCGGGGTAGCGATCGATGGCCCCCTGCCACACAGCGATGGCGTCGGAGAGCTTCCCGGATCTCAGCGCCAGCTCGCCGTGGCGCCTCAGGGCGCGTATCTCCTTCTGCGCAGTCCGCTCCACGACCTGGGAGGCCCTCGCGAGGGCCTCGTCCCTCCGCCCGAGCGCCTCGAGCGCCTCGGTGACGTCGAGCGAATAGCCCCAGGCGGCCGGGTAGCGCTTCTCCGCCTCCTCGAAGACCGCGAGCGCCTCCTTGGCCTTGCCCGCGCGAAGGAGCCCCAGGCCCAGCTCGGTCCGCGCCCAGGAGTAGTCGGGGGAGAGATTGATCGCCTTGCGCAAGAGGGGCTCGGCCTCCTCGGGCTTGCCCAGCCTGAAGAGCGCCGCGCCCATGATCGCGTTCGTCGCGGCCATGTCGGGATTGGTCGCGAACGCGGGCTCGATCGCGACCCGCGCGCTCTCGCCGTCGCCGAGCCGCAGGTACGTGTCGGCGAGGTCGATCCGCGGCCCCGGATCTCGTGGAGCGACTTGCGTGGCCTGACGGAAGGTCGAGAGAGCCTCGTCGGTGCGCTTCAGCCCTAGCAGGCACCGCGCCTTGCCGATCAGCGCTCGAACGCTGCGGGCGTCCTGGCGGAGAGCGTTCGAGAACGACTCGATGGCGCCCTCGAGGTCGCCGGCCTGACGGCGCAGCTCGCCCTGGTTCTCGTGGTTGTAAGGGTTCGACCAGCCGATCGCGACGGCGATCTCGATGAAGTGCTCGGCCTCGAAGCGCCGGCCGATCTCGAGGTAGTGGCCGCCGAGGTTCTCGTTGACGCGCGGGTGCCCCGGGTCCTTCGCGAGCGCCTCGTTCCAGGTCTCGAACGCCGCCTGGTCCTTGCCGAGCCGCTTCTGGCAGTCGCCCAGGAAGCAGAGGTTGAACGTGTCGGCGGGATCCCTCTCGTGCGCCTTCCGGTAGGCCTCGAGCGCGTCGGCGTAGCGACCCTCGTGGAAATGGAAGCGGGCGACGTACTGCCAGGGCCACTCGTCGTCCGGGAACTTCTCGCGCGCGCGGTTCGTGATGTCGCGGACCTTGTCGCTCGCGTCCTTGGCGCCCGCGTACAGGTCGTCGAAGGCGCGGCTGAGCTGGAAGATCCACGCCATCTCGAAGTCGCCGCGAATGGCCAGCGCCTCCGCGGCGGCCTTGTCGGCCTCCTCGAGCTTGCGCTCCCGCTGGAGCTTCCAGGCCGTCTCCGTGAGCACGAGGTAGTCGCAATCGACGATCCCGAGCTGATCGAGGATCGCGGCTCGATCCTGCGGTACGCCGACGATGGCGCCGTGGTTGAACAGGCCCTGCAGCTCCTCGAGGCCCTCGGTGAAGGTCTCGCGCACGCGATGGGTCATCGGATCCTGGACGAAGAGGATGTCGCGCGCGTCGTCGTAGCCGATGACCACGGCGACGTGCGTCGACATCGAGTACTCCTCCTCGATGATCACCGGGATGCCGGCGTCGATGAGGGCCTTGAGGCGATCGAGGGTGCCCTCGAAGCGCCGCGTCACGAAGCCTTGCTGGCGGAAGTACTCGAGCATCGCGTAGGTGGGCGTGCCGGACTCGAGCTTGATCGCCTTGGCGATGGAGTCCTGGTCTGCTTGCAGGCCGAAGTAGCGCAGGACGAGCTCGATCGTGCACGGACCGCAGTGGCTGCGCTTCTGCGTGACGGTCGGGAACTTGGCGATCCGGTTCGCCCGCGGCCCTGCGGGCAGCGCCGCGGCGGCCCGGACCTTCGTCCGCATTCGCTCGGCGCAGAAATGGATTCGATCGGACTTCGCGGCGTCGCTCTTCTGTTCGCTGGCGAGGTCGTCGTAGCCACGGAGCGCCTCGTCGGCCCTGCCGGCGGCGTAGGCGATCTCGGCGAGCCGGTATCGGTCCCAGCGCGCGAGGTCGTGCCCGGGGGAGATCGCCAGGATCTCGCGGAGGAGCCGCGCCTCCTCGTCCCCGCGCCCGAGGAGCGCCCAGATCTCGGCGCGGCGGCGCCTGAGGCGCAGGTCGTCCTCGAGCTTCGTCTCGACCGCGTCGAGGTGCGCCGCGGCGGAGCCGAGCTCGCCGAGGAGCTCCGCGACCCACGCGAGCCCCACGCGCCCGAGGTCCTTGCCCCGCCCGCCACGGGAGATCGCCGTCTCGAAGAGGTCCCGCGCCTCGAGCCTCTTGTCGACGCGCAGCTTGATGTAGCCGTCGAAGTAGGGGACGAGCCCGTCCTGCGGCGCCGCCTCGTAGGCCTGCTTCATCGTCTTGTCGGCGAGCGACATCGCCCCCTTGCGGCAGTAGGCCCACGCCGCCTGCGCCAGCGCCGCGGCCTTCAGCTCGGGAGCCTGAAGGAGCGTCGCCGCCTTCTTCGCGTCCCAGATCGCCTGATCCGGAGCGTTCCTGGTCCGATCGACGAGCCGCGACCGCAGCTCGTACGCCGTGCCCAGCTCGAGGTCCGGCACGTCCGTGCGCTTGATCACCTCCTCGACGGCATCCAGCGCCTCGCGGAACCGTTCGAGGCGATTGAGCGCCCGCGCCCTGAGCACCGTCGCCTTGATCCGGACGCCGACGTCCTCGCTGGGCTCGCCCCCTCCCGCGACGAACGCGTCCATTGCCTCGATGACCCTGTGGGACTTGCCTGCCTCGTACAGCTTCTCGCAGTCACCGAGCAGCGCTCGCATGGACAGCATCGCGTCCTCCTCGCTCCGGGAAGGCCGAGGGTATCAAAAGTCGGGACGGTAAGGCTGGTTCAGCCGCGGGTCAGTCGGCGATGCAATCGTCGGGTGGGCTTCCGCCCCGGGCGGGCAGGTCGGGACAGCTCGGTTCCGAGTCGAAGTGAGCGCACATGTCGTTCCCGTGCGAGCTCACGTCGTAGATGCACGCCATCTCCTGGAGGGTCCACGGAGTGCCGTCAGTTTCGCAGTCGGCGACACACGCCGCCTGATCGGCATAGTAGGCGCAAGCGGTTGGGGAGCAGTCCTCGGCCGTGGCTCCCGCGCACAGATCTGCGCACGTGGCGTTGACGCACCCGTCGGCGCCCTGACCGGGCGGATCGCAGACGTCCAGCGTGTCGGCGTCCGAGTCGTCGCAGTTCGCGTCGACCGGCGTGTACTCGCAGCCGCCGGGCTCGACGCACGCGTTGGTCGTGCAACTGAAGGTGTCGTCGCAGACGACGTCGGCGAAGACGCAGCCGTTCCCGTCGGCGCCGCCGTCCTCCGGGTCGCAGGAGCCGGCGCCGGTGCAGTCGAGGTTGTCCGTGCACGAGCCGTGGTTGGGCTCGTTCTCGCAGTCCGTCTCTTCGTCGCACCGATCGTTGGTGCAGGGGACGTCGTCATTGCAGTCGCTGTGAATCGGATCGTGCACGCATCCGGTCACGCCGTCGGCGGCTCCGCTGCCGGGCTCGCACGAGTCCGCGGTGCAGGCGACCGCGTCGTTGCAGGCCGCGTCGTTCTCCTGATTCGTGCAGCCGTTTTCGTCGTCGCAGTCGTCCGCGGTGCAGGTCGCGTCGTCGTCGCAATCGAGATCGTTCTGGACGCAGCCGGTGACGTCGTCGGCACCGTCGGCGCCCGGCTCGCAGGTGTCGATCGTGCAGACGCTGTCGTCCGTCTCGCAGGCGGCGTTGTCCGGGGTCTCGTCGCACTCGTCGTCGACCTCGTCGCAGCTCGCGGCGCTGCAGGTCGCGTCGTCGTCGTTGAAGTCCGTGCAGGGGTCCTCCGCCTGCACGCATTCGGCGTCCGGACAGGTCTCGGCAGCGCAGAAGAGCGCCACGCCCGTGCAGTCGTCGTCCTCCTCGCACTCCGGCGGCGGCACGCAGTCACCGACAGGATCGCAGTACGTGTTCGGCTCCTCGGTGCACGAGGCCGCATTCGGCGTGTGCGTGCAGTCGCCGTCGGCGCAGCCGTCGTCGGTGCAGTCCACCTCGTCGGCGCAATCGCGCGCCTGCTCGCCGCATACGCCGCCGTTGCAGGTGGCCTCGAGACACCCGTCGGCGGGCGTGGGGCATTGCTCGGCGGTGTCGCAGTCGGAGTCGCCGTCGCCGTCGCCGTCGCCGTCTCCATCGCCGTCGCCGTCGCCGTCGCCGTCGCCGTCGCCGTCGCCGTCGCCGTCTCCATCGCCGTCGCCGTCGCCGTCGCCATCACCGTCACCGTCGCCATCACCGTCACCGTCGCCATCCGCGTCGGCGTCGCCGTCGGTGGCGGGTATCTTGGAGCGGTCGAAGCTCGCGATGGCCTGGCAGCCCGCGAGGAGCGCGAGCGCGAGCGGAAGCACAAGCAGCGTGATCGTCCTGTTCATTTAGGGCCTCCCCTAGAACCTCAAGTGAGCCTGAACGCCGGCACCGTTTCGCGCCGCGAGGGGCGTGAGCCTGAGGCGCAGCGCCTCGAGCTCCGTCTCGTCCTCGCCCTCGCTCGACTCGGCCGACTCGGACCGGGTGAAGTACAAGACCGCGGTCGTCACGGCCGCGGCGATCCCAACGCCGAAAGCGATGTCCGCGAACAGCGCGAAGCGCTCGCCGCGATCGGCCGTCTCCACGGTGGGCTTGTCGTCGAAGTCGCTCCTGTCCGACAGGGCCAGGAAGCCCAGCACCGCTCCGGCGACCAGGCCGACGCCCGCCACACCCGCGGCGACCCACACGGGCGCGGTCTCGCCTCCGGTGCGAGCCTCCTCGACCGGAGCCGGCTCGGGGGGCAGCTCCGGCTCTTCGGGAACCGGCGTCTGCAGGGTCAACGGCAGATCCCTGCGCTCGGCGAACTCCACCGTGATCTCCTGCGTTGCGTTCTCGTAGCCCTCGAGCGTCAGCGAGATCGTATGAGCGCCGGGCGCGATCTCGATCGTCGCCGGAGTGACCTGGCCGGAGGCGCTGCCGTCGACGCCGATGGCGGCGCCAGCGGGCTCCGAGGTGACGTTGATCTTCGCGGGCCGAGTCCGGTGGGCCGCGATCCGCTCCTGAACCTGTTGCCGGTCGCGCGCCTCGGGCGAGTCGGCCAGGTAGCGCTCCAGCGTCGCCACGGCCGCGCGGAAGTCCTCGAGCCTCTCCTGGCACTCGGCGATCGAGATGAGGACCGTCGGGTGGGGCTTCGCGTCATACGCCGCCTGGAAGGCCGCGAGCGCCTCGCGGTACTGCTGCGCCGCGAACTGGGTCCGGCCGCGGTCGTACGCCTCCCGCGCGCGCTGCGTGGCATCGTCCTGCACCGGCTCGGCGGCGGGCTGCGGCCTCGCGGGCCGTCGCCGCGGCTGCGCCCCCGCCAGCGGTTGCCAGGCAACGAGCGCCAGGGCCAGCGCGCATCCGAAGAACCTTCGGCTCCTGTCCATCGATCTCCTCCGGCACAAGGGAAAAGTGAGGTCTAGAGGGTATTTGATTGCCGGAGCTACAGTCAATGAAGGCGTGACCACCGCCGAGGGACGGAGCGAAGGTCGGCCCGGCACCCCCAACCGTGATTGGAGCCAGCCGGGGCCTGCGGCGCCTCCGCGGCTGCTATGCTTCATTGGCGATGCCTCCACGACTGGCGAGCTGCCTGCAATGGTACGCGTCGCTCGACGCGCCGGCGGGCGAGCCGGACGTTTGCGCCTCGCGCGACGTTTTCCAGGCACGCCTCGACACGCTCCTGCGGCAACTGCTGCACGGGGGCTGGCCCGATCAGGAAGCGGCCCTGCTCGTCGCCGTCATCGGCGAAGTCGGCAACAACAGCTTCGACCACAACCTCGGTCAGTGGAAGGACGTTCCCGGTTGCTGGTTCGGCGGCGATCCGGACCACGTCCCACCCCTCTTCTGGATCGCGGACCGGGGCGTCGGGATCCTGGCGACTCTGCGGCGTGCAGACCCGGCGCTCGCCACGCCACACGAAGCGATCGAGGCGGCTTTCGCCCGAACACTCTCTGGACGCACGCCGGAGCGGCGCGGAAACGGCCTGAAGTTCGTTCGCTCGGTCATCAATGGACGCGCGACGCGCGGGCTCGTCTGCCAGTCCGGCGGCGCCTCTCAGGAGTTTGGCGCGCTCTGTGCGCCGCTCGCCGAGGCCCGGGCGCGGCTCGCGGGCATCCAGCAAGCCGGTGTCGTCGTCGTCGTGGCGTGGAGGCCGCAGCGATGAGGATCGAGATCCGGAAGTATGGTGACCTGCTCGTCTCGAGGCCCGCCGGTCGCGAGGCGGCCGCGGCGATGCTCGCCTACCTGCCGGAGGTCGGGCCGGAGGAACCGATCGAGCTGGATTTCGATGGAGTTCTCGTCGTGGCCCCTTCGTGGCTCGACGAGGTGCTCCAGGGACTGCGCGAACGCTTCGGTGATCGAGTTCGCTGTCTTGCGTCGAAGAACGAGTCGCTGGCGGCGTCCCTCGCGGTCCTCACCGAGACGTAGGCGGACTGCGGGCGGCTCGATCGAGCGAAGCTACGGCCGTTTCCCTGGAATCTCGCCGCCGGCCGCCGCGGGGAACGCGGCCCTCTCCACGGCGCGCGCGGATCGCACGTGCACGCGGATCAACGGGATCTCGTCCTGCTCTTCCGGCTCGCGAGCGACGAGCACGGCAACACGAACGGTCGGCTCGTCGCGCCCCCTGGGCCTACGTTCCATCCTGGGATTCTCCTTGCTGGCGGAGGCGAGCAATCCGCGGGCCAGGGGGATGCGCTGTGCATCCTCGGCGATCCGGCGAGTGATCGGGCCTGGAGGCACCAGCGTTGCGGCATCGGGGCGGCACCTCCGGGCGCCGCGTTCGCGTCACCCGCGCGCTCCAGAGCGGTGATCCTCGACCGTCAGCAAGTAGGAGGGGTGAAGAAGGCCCGTGGGGGGATGGAGCTCATCGTGGGTGCGCCGGAACCCCAGCTTGGACAGGAGCCGCCTGGAGCCGGAGTTGCTCGGGTGGTGACAACGAGTCGACTGGCAGCGCGCTACGGGGGGCAGCTCCCAATGTCGTCGGGTGGATCGGAGTCGACCAGACTGCAGAGCGCGGCAAAGTTGGCGCAGGTGTTCGAGAGGCTGACGGCATCGACGCAGTCCATCGTCGCCTCGTCCCATGGCGTCGCCGTCCCGCAGTCGTCGAGGCAGGCGGCCAGTAACATGTACCCGCACGCCACCGGCCCACAGTCGGTCGCGGCGGCGCCGTTGCACAGCGAGTTGCAGGTCAGGGTGTGGGTGCAGCCGGTCACGGGGTCGCCCGTCGCGGGGTCGCACACGTCGGTCGTGTTGGGGTTCGAGTCGTTGCAGAGCGCGTCCTCCTCGGTCTGCCGGCAGCCGCCCGGCTCGACGCACTCCGCGACGGTGCAGGTGAATGCGTCGTCGGAGCACGTGACGGCGGGCCGTGAGCAGCCCGTTCCGAGGATGCACGTGTCGGGACCGGTGCAGGCGAGGCTGTCGTTGCAGGCCGCGTTGACGGGTGTGTTGACGCAGCCGCTGGCCGGGTTGCAGGTATCGGTCGTGCAGGCGACGCCGTCCGAGCAGGCCGCGTTGACGGGAGTGTTCGAGCAGCCCGCGATCGCGTCGCACGTGTCCGTCGTGCAGGCGTACGCGTCCGCGCAGCTCGCGTCGACCGGCGTGTTCACGCAGCCCGTGACCGGGTTGCACCCGTCGTTCGTGCACGCGACCGCGTCGGTGCAGTCGATGTCCTCGTTCACGCAGCCCGTCAAGGGATCGGCGCCGGCGTCCAGCGGATCGCAGGAGTCGGCCGTGCACTCGTCGTCGTCGTCGCACAGGATGTGGGTCGGCGTCTGCCGGCAGCCCGTCGGCTCCACGCACGAGGCTACGGTGCACGTGTAGGCGTCGTCGCCGCAGGACACCCCGGGATGGGCACAGCCGGTTCCTGGCTCGCACGTGTCTGGGCCAGTGCAGACGAGGCTGTCGTTGCAGTCCGCGTCGACCGGCGTGTTCAGGCAGCCCGTGTCCGGGTCGCAGCCGTCGTCCGTGCAGTCGATCGAGTCGTCACAATCGATGCCCTCGTTGACGCAGCCCGTGCCGGCCTCCGCGCCCGGATCGTCGGGATCGCAGACGTCCGCCGTGCAGGCGTCGTCGTCGTCGCAGAGGTCGTCGATCGCGGGCTCGAGGCACCCGTCGCCGTTCTCGTCGCAGGCGACGATCGTGCATGTCGCGTCGTCTTCGGCAACGCAGGGGCTCGCTCCCTGCACGCAGGATCCGAGGACGCACGTCTCGGGCGCGCAGAAGGCGTCGGCACCCGGGCAGTCATCGTCGTCGAAGCAGTCGGGAGGGAGGCCGCAGCCGTCCTCGGCGTCGCAGAAGGTGTCCGGCGGGTCTGGGCAGTTGGCCGAGTTGGTGGAGTTGACGCAGTCGTTTCCGAGGCACGAGTCGTCCGTGCAGTCGACGCCGTCGCTGCAGTCGCGGGCGGCGGTCCCGCAGGCGCCGTCGACGCAGGTCCTCACGAGGCAGAACTGTCCGGTCTCCGGGCAGTCTCCCGGCACCTCGCAGTCCGCATCGCCGTCGCCGTCGCCGTCGCCGTCGCCGTCGCCGTCGCCGTCGCCGTCGCCGTCGCCGTCGCCGTCGCCGTCGCCGTCGCCGTCGCCGTCGCCGTCACCGTCACCG
>JACPQR010000177.1 GCA_016190375.1 Deltaproteobacteria bacterium | reverse complement strand
CGCTTCGCACTGTCGCCGCAGCAGCGAACGGAGCCGGATTCACTCCGGCGGAGTGAGTGAACGCACATCGCGTCGAAGCGGGGGGCCCGCGGGGGGGCGCAGCCCACCCGCGCTCAGTGCAGGGTGTGGTAGTCGCCGTCGTGGTAGACGCGCGCGAGGGCCGAGCCGCCGTCCTCGCCCGGCGTCGGCGACGGCGCCTCGGTTGGCTCCTTCGCAGCCGCTTCGGCCGCAGCCTCGCGCTCGTCAGTCGTCCGCTCCTCGACCTCCCAGCGCGCAAGGACGACCCTCGCCTGTCGCTTCTTGCGGCGCCAGGCCAGCACCAGGAGCAGCGCCACGAACGACCAGACGGCGCCGACTCCGGTGATCGCCGGGATCACGCTGAAGCGCTTGCGCAGGCTCGCGAAGAACTGCCGCTCGAGCTCCCAGCGGCTCGTGGCGTAGTTGGCCTCGAGCGCGTCGTAGAAGGGCACGCCCGCGCGGATGCGAGCGCAGAGCTCGGCAAGGGCGGCGGGCCGGTCGTCGTCGCCCAGGAAGCGGACGAAGTCGCCCGCCTCGGCGTAGGCGAGCGAAGCGGAGTGCTCGCCGGTGGGGAACCGGCGGTCGAGGTCGGCCAGAGGGATCAAGCTCCCGCCGATCGTCGCGCCCCAGAGCGCGCGGAGGCGTTCCCAGGAGAGCTCGCCCGAGTGTCGGATCGCCATGCCCTCGGCGAACCAGCGCGGGACGGGGCGATGGCCGACGGCATCGGCGAGCGCGAGGTGCGACAGCTCGTGCGCGTACAGCGCCTCGAGCGAGATCGGCAGCGTGGCGGCGCCCGCGCTCAGGGAGATCACCACCAGCCGGCGCGCCGGATACGCCACTCCGATCGCGCCGCCGGGAGGAGGCGCATCGCGCGGTGCGAGGCGCCGGAGATCGTCCGGGCTCTGGGCGATCCGGACCTCGATGGGACCCAGGCCTCCGATCCCGAGATCGGCCGTGATCCGGCGGGCGAGATCCTTCGTCATGCCGGCGACCTGGAGGGCCTCGGAGGCATGCCTCGGGCGGTAGACGAGGCGCACACCGTCGACGGTCCGCTCGGCGAAGCCCGCCGGCGGGTCGGCCAGCGCTGGCGACTCGAGACCCATCATCGAGGCGAGCAGGATCGCCAGCGCCGCTCTCATGGCGAGACGAACCTCAGCGTCAGGCCTGCCTCGGGCTCGTCGTCGTCGGCCACGCGCAAGGCCACGACCGCGACGAAAGCCGCCGCCGCGGCGCCCGCGACGAGGTAGGCCAGCCAGGTCCGTCTCGCCCCAGCCGGACGAGCGGCGAGCCAGCGCCTCGAGCCGCTCTGGACGAAGCGCCGGATCTCGGTGACGGACGAGCCGCTCGCGATCCGCACCCCCGCGAAGGTCCGGCGTTCGACGTCGAAGATGCGGATCCCCGAGGCCTCGACCACCAGGAGCAGGTCCGCTCGACGGCTCCTGGCCGAGACGGCGAGCGAAGCGGCCGAGCCGCTGCGCACCTCGAAGCCCCCCAGGACGGCCACGCCTCGGACGCTCCGCGCGGCGTTCTCGGCCCTCAGGCGTACGACCTCCGGCGTCCCGCGTTCCCAGGCGACGCCGAGCGCGGGGCCATCGGCCGCCGCCAGGGCGGGTGCGAGCGCCACAGCCAGAGCCGTCTTGAAGAGCAGGGACACCATTCCTATGATGCGCCCGTTTTGGGGCGGGCGTCAGCCATCGTGGAACGGGCGATCGGGACCTGCAAGTGGGCCTGGTGCATCGGCCTGACCATCTTCTGGGCCAGCCTCGGGATCCTCACCTGGCCGCTCAGCCCCTCCGGCAGGCTGTACCTCGTCTATGCGCGGATCTGGTCGCGGATGATCTTGTGGGGTTGCGGCATCCGGCTGGTCGCGGACCGTGGCGGCCCGATCGACTGGAACAAGCCCCACGTCTTCATGTCGTCCCACGAGTCGATCTTCGACATCATGGCGCTCTTCGCCGCGATCCCGTGCGACGTCCGGATGCTGGCGAAGGCGGAGCTCAAGCGAATGCCGATCCTCGGGTGGTCGATGTGGATGGCGGGCTTCGTCTTCATCGAGAGGAGGAGCACGGCCTCGGCTCGCCGCAGCCTCGAGGACGGCGCAGCCGCGGTGCGAAACGGGAAGTCGATCGTCGTCTTCCCCGAGGGGACCAGGAGCACCGACGGGCAGCTCCTGGAGTTCAAGAAGGGCGGGTTCCTCCTCGCCATCAGGGCGGGGGTGCCGGTCGTCCCGATCGCGATCCGCGGAAGCCGCGAGATCCTGCCCAAGCACACGCTCTTGCCGCACGCGGGAACGATCGAGGTTCGTTTCGGAGAGCCCATCCCGACGGCGGACCTAGGCCTCGACCACAAGGTCGAGCTCGCGGCGCGCACCCGGGAGGTCATCCGGGGGATGAAGGGACCGCCGCAGCTCGCCGCGTGACGCGCACGGCGAGGAGGAACGCCAGGACGCCTCCGGCCAGGCGCGCCGCTACCGACCAGAGGTCCATCCAGCGATCGAGGTTCGCGGTGACGAAGAGCGCCGTGAGGGCGTCGAGCACGTAGAGCGACAGGACCAGGCCGAGCGCTAGCCGGGCCGGTCGTCCCCGGACCAGCCGGGACAGGAGCCACGCTGCCGGGGCCACGCAAACGAGGATCGGCACGTCGAGCAGGAAGCTCACGGCGGCCGCGCGCGGGCCACGGCCCGGCAAGAGCACTCCGAGCGGCGCAACCCAGCGCACCACGAGCGGCGCGACGATCAGGAGCGCGACCGAGTGTGCGACGAGCGCGAGCAGGAACACGCGCACCGCCGTGCGGATGCGCGCCGCACGCCCCTCGCTCACGGCGCGGGGTCCGGGTAGAAGACCTCGACGAGGCACAGCCCGCGTGCGGGCGCCGTCGGTCCCGCGAGCTTGCGGTCGGCGATGTCCCGGACCTCCGCGACCCAGTCGGGCGTCTTCTTGCCGAGCCCCACGAGCATCAAGGTGCCCATCATGATCCGGACCATGTTCTTGAGAAACCCGTCTCCGTAGACGCTGCAGACGACCTCGTCACCCCGGCGCGTCACCTCGACGCGACTGACCGTCCGCACGCTGTCCTGGCGAGGGTCGTCCGATGCCTGGAACGCGTGGAAGTCGTGCCTGCCGACGAGGTGCGTCGCCGCCCGGGCCATGGCGTCGGCGTCGAGCGGCCGCGCGACCCAGTGCGTGAAGCGATGACGCGTCGCGGATGGGCAGATCGCGTCCAGAAAGCGGTAGAGGTAGTGCTTGCCGAGCGCCGAGCGGCGCGCGTCGAACCCTGGCGGCGCCTCCTCGGCGCGCAGGATCGAGAGATCGGGCGGCGTCAGCGAGCAGAGGCCCTTGTGCAAACCAAGGAGCGGGACGTCCCGCTCGGTCTCGAAGCTGACGACCTGCCCGACCGCGTGCACGCCGGCGTCGGTGCGGCCCGCGGCGCGGGTGCAGCGCTCCTCTCGCGTGATCCGTCGAAGCGCGGCCTCGAGCTCGCCCTGCACCGTCCTCAGCCCAGGCTGGGCCTGCCAGCCATGGAAGTCGGTCCCGTCGTACTCGATCGTGAGCTTGATCGTGCGTGCGATGGCCGCATCCTACACCACGGACGGTGCGTCAGCCCTGCGGCTCGCCGCCGCCCGAGCGCGTGCCGAATACCCCTGCGAGTATCAGTGCGGCGCCGACGAAGGCGGCGAGGCCCAGGCGCTCGCCGCGAACGGCCCCGAGGACGGCGCCGGTGAGCGGCTGCAGGAAGATGAGCGCCGCCATCTGCACGGCCTTGATCCGCTTCAGCGCGGCGTTCCACGCCACCGTGGCGCCGAAGCTGATGGCCACCGCGAGGATCACGATGATCGCGAGTGGCCAGGGACGGAACGCGCGCGACGGGTCGAGCTCGTCGAGCTCCATGGCGCCGGCCGGGCCGACCGCCAGGAGTGACACCAGCGTCGTCACGGCCGCCAATGCCCTCGGCGGGACGCGGACCAGCGTGGGCTTCGCGGCGACGGTATAGACCGCCCAGAGGACGCCGTGAAAGGCGAGCAGGACGTTGCCGCGCACCGAGCCCGAGAGCGAGGCGGCCCGTGCGAGGTCTCCTCCCGACACGACGAGGAGGGCGCCGACGAGCGCGCCGACGATCGCCAGGACCTGCCGCCCCACGAGCCGCTCGCCCAGGAGGAACCAGGAAAGGACCGTGATCGACACGGGCTCCATCCCGATCAGGATGGCGCCGTTCAGCGAGTCCGTCTCCACGAGGCCGTAGGTCCCTACAAGGTGCGGGGCCGCCAGGCCCACGAGCCCGATCGCGAGCATCCTGAGCCAGTCCGCGCGCGTGGCGCGCCCCGCCCAGCCGCGCGGCATCACCGCGAGGAACAGCGGCACCGCGAGCAGCGTACGCGCGAGGATGAGGAGCGCCGGCGGCCAGGCCCCGAGGGCCTCCTTGATGAGGTAGTACGTGCTGCCGCCGAGGACGTTGGCGAGGATGCCGAGTGCGAGGCCCGTCCGCGCAGCCTACACGACGAACGGCCGGGCATGGTCAGCTCGTACGTATCCTCCTTCTTCCAACGATTGCCCTGTAGATCGCGAGCAGGATGACCGCGCCCAGGATGGACGCGAGAATCCCCGGTCCTTCGCCCGGGCGCGCGTACCAGCCGGCGGCTCGGCCGAGCAGCCCCGCTACAAGGGAGCCCGCGATGCCGATCAGCATGGTGATGATGATGCCGCCAGGATCCCTGCCGGGCATGATCAGCTTGGCTATCGCTCCGACCACGAGACCTATGACGAGAGCCCACAGGATGCCCATTTTGCTTTCCTCCTCCGCTACTTGGAGAACCTAGAGGCAGCGCCGGAGTATGCAAGCTGGTGGTGCGTGACGGTGCGGCTGGAAGAGCCGCGTCTGGTACAAGATCACGCCGCGACGCGAACGGGACCGCGCTCGACCGGCCAGCGCGCGGCCAGCTCCAGCCGTGATCCGATGCCGAGCTTCCGATACACGGACGCGAGCTGGTTTGCGACGGTCCGGTAGGCCCGGCCGCGCTCTCGCGCAATCTGAATCGTCGACTTCCCCTCGAGCGCCGCGATCGCCACCTCGATCTCGACCGATGACAGCGGGCGAGTCGGGTGCAGCGGCGGCCGGTCCCGGACCGCGGCGAGCTCCTGGATCAGCCGCAGACGTGTCGGCAGTCCGAGCTTGGCCCGCGAGCGCGCCAGGTGGGTCGCGACCGTCGCCACCTCGACGCCGAGCTCCCAGGCGATCTGCTTGTTGCCCAGCCCACGGGCCGCCAGCTCGACGACCTCGAGGCACCGTGGGGACAGGCGCCGTATCGCGCTCGAGTGACCACCGTGGATCTGGTCCATGCGGCGGGCGGGTGCAGCGGACGTGCCGTGTGATTGAACGGCGATTCCGCTCGCTCGGGCCGGCGCACCGTTACGTCCGGCGCAACAGTGTTGCGTCGGATGTAGCGGTCACTTCGCCAGGCCGTCGAGGACCTCGAGCGCGAGCTCGTAGCGGCCGAGCGGCGGCATGAGGTAGGCCCCCTGGACCCGCTCGCGGACCGCGAACAGCATCTCGCGAGCGATCCGGACTCCTTCCTTGCGGGCCTCGGCGCCGCCGGCCGCCTTGCGCATGCGGTCGCGGATCTCCTCCGGGATCTGCATCCCGGGCACCTCGTTGTGCAGGAACTCGGCGTTCTTGTAGCTGACGAGCGGAAGGACGCCGACCATGACCGGCATCCCGAGGTGCGCGATGCGGCCCAGCACCTTCTCGAGCAGGTCCTGGTGGAAGACGGGCTGCGTCATGATCAGGTCCGCGCCCGCGGCGCGTTTCTGCTCCAGCCTTCGGATCTCCCTGTCGAGATCCGCCGCGCCGGGCTCGAGCCCCGTGGCGAGGCAGAACGAGGTCTTGCCGCCGGGCAGGGGCCTTCCGGCGGGATCGACGCCGCGGTTCATGTTGCTCGCCATCTGGAGCAGCCCGATCGAGTCGAGGTCGTAGACCGCGGTGGCCTCCGGGTAGTCGCCGATCTTGGGCGGATCACCCGTGATGACGACGAGGTTCCTCAGGCCCACGGCGTGGGCGCCGAGCAGGTGGGCCATCTGACCCAGAAGGTTCCGGTCGCGACCGCAGATGTGCAGGAGCGGCTCGATCCCGTAGCGGTTCACGAGGAGCGTCGCGAAGGCGAGGTTCGACATGCGCGCCGTTGCGCGCGGACCGTCGGCCACGTTGACGATGTCGACGCCCGCGTCGACGAGCATCTTCGCCCCTTCGAGCGCCTTGGTCGGATCGAGACCGGGGGCGGGGTTCACCTCGACCGAGACCACGAAGCGGCCCCGGGCGACCTTGGCCGCGAAAGCGCTTCGCTCCTCCAGGGGAGTCGGCTGTGCGCCGATCCAGACCTCATCCGTCGTCGGCGGGCTCGCCGGCGTCACCTCGATCGAGTGACCACCGAGCATTCGCGCGGACTTGGCCATCCATCTGACGTGCTCCGGCGTGGTTCCGCAGCACCCGCCTATCATCTTCGCGCCGGCCTGGACGGTGCGCCGCGCGAAGACGTCGAAGTACTCGGGCGTCGCCATGTACAGGAGCCGCCCGTCGATGTTCCTCGGGAGCCCCGCGTTCGGCATGACGCTCAAGGGAAGCCCGGCGACGCGCATCCGTTCGGCGACGGCGAGGGAGAGCTGCGGACCATCGCCGCAGTTGACCCCGACCGCGTCGACGCCCCAGTCCCTGAGGCACTTCGCGACGTGCTCGGGGCCCGAGCCGTCGCCGACGGTCTCCGTGGTGTCGAAGGTCATGGATGCGAGGATCGGGGTCCCAGGCGCCGCAGACAGGGCGGCCTCGATCGCGATCCGGATCTCGTCGAGGTGCCGGAACGTCTCGAGGACGAGGACGTCCGCGCCGCCCTCGACGAGCGCCGCGGCCTGCTCCTCGAACGTCTCGCGCGCACGCCGCAGCTCGGCTTCCGCCGCCACGCCGGGAACGAGACCCGTCGGCCCCACGGAGCCCGCGACGTACGCGGCGGTCCCCGCCGACTCGCGCGCGAGCCGCGCGCCCGCGAGGTTGTAGGACCGAACCTCGCCGCCCAGGCCGTGCCGGTCGAGCCGGAACGCGTTCGCCCCGAAGGTGTTGGTCTCGATGACGTCCGCCCCCGCCGTCACGTAGTCGTCGTGGATCTTCCGCACGATCTCCGGGCGTGCGACGTTGAGCTGCTCGAAGTTCTGTGTGACGAAGACGCCGCGCTCGTACAGGAGCGACCCCATCGCGCCGTCGAAGACGAGCAGCCCCTTCATCGCCTGCCGGAACGGAATGCGCGTGTCTGCCATCGGGAGGAATCTATACCACCGTTTCCCGGGTCACTCGGTCTCCGCCTCGCTCTCGGTCTCCTCCTCGGCCCCTACCGAGGCGGCGCCGGCGCTCGAGGTCGGGCGCGTCCAGCGCGCCGCGTCGCTGAGGCGCCACTCGTCGTCGAAGAAGCCCGCATCCCGCAGCGAGCCGTCGGCAATGAGGACCTCGCCTTGCGCCGGCAGGACTCCGCGGTCGAAGACCACCCAGTCGGGGACGAGCTCGGGAAGGTGATCCGAGTACGCCGTCCCCATCGCGTCCGTCCCGCCGACCACGAGGACGTAGCGCTCCGGGTTCTCCGGGTTCGGGTAGACGAACATCGTGCCTATCGCCGGCCCCTCGTGCCTCCGAGATCCGACGACGATTGCCCCGCCGTCCCAGCGGATCGGCAGTCGATCCTGGATGCGGGCGAGGACCGAGTTCGAGGAGGGGTTCCCGATCAGCGCGAGCGAGCGGGTCGCGACGTCGCGCGGGTCGAGGTCCGTGTCGGCAACGACCGGGTAGATGGCCGTGGCGTTGTCGCGGACCTCCCTGAGCTTCTCCGCGATGTGCCGGTTGATCGCGGTCTGCGCCGGATCGCGCGTTCCGTAGACGAAGGTCACCGGTTCGTACTGCATGTCGTGGATGGGGCCGGCGAGACCGGGCCGCTTGCGCCCGGGACCAGGGCCGCGACCAGGGACGAAGGCGGCACCGGAGCGCACGAAGGACAGCGGTCGCCCCGGCGCGACTGGGGCGGCCGGAGCGCCGTCGATCGAGACCAGGACTGGCCCGGAGAGGTCGACGAGCGGCGGCCGCGGCGTGAGGGTGAAGGCGTCCACGTTGGCCGTGCGGACCTCGATGCGGTTCCCCTCGCGCGCCGTGGCCTCGAGCTCTACCCAGGCGCCGTAGTCGCGCGCATCGTCGATCGTGACCCACCTGTTCGTCCTGTGCCGCAGCCTCGAGCTCTTGAGGAGCACGTGCCGCGCCAGCCCGTCGCGCACGAGCGGGCGGAACCAGTCGAAGATCCCGCCGCGCTCGTAGGTGGCGCCCCAGACGTTGTGTCCGGCCTCGAGCAGGTCGTAGCGCACGCGGTAGCGCAGCGCCTCGTAGCGCTTTACGAGCACCTCGGACGACACCGGGCGATCGCGCGTGCCGTGGACGACCCGCATGGGCAGGTGCTCGCCGTTCTCGGCCCAGTCGGCGTTCGAGAAGTTGCCGAGGAGGAACTCCTCGTAGGGCTGTCGGGGCCGGCCGATGACCTGCTTGTAGACGCGGTACGAGTGGTACCCGCACAGCGGGCTTGCCGCCGCGAAGACGCCAGGGTTCCTGAGCGGGATCCCGCCCGAGCCGATTCCTCCCATCGAGGGCCCGGTGACGTAGATCCGGTCGGGATCGACGCGGTAGCTCGCGCCGACCTGCGAGATGGCGTCCATCACATCGACCTCGCCCGCGCTCTTGTAGCTCGCGTCGCCGCGACCGAAGACGGACATGACGAGCATGTTGGGGTTCGGCAGAGCGGGGAAGTGCCGCTCCGCGTGCTCCTTGGACTCGCCGTCGTCGAGATCGAATCCGAACACGTAACGGAGTTGGCGGTGGGAGGTGCCGTGCATTCCGTGAAGCGTGATCACGAGCGGCCAGCGGCGGTCCGTGCGATAGCTGGGCGGGACGTACAGCGAGTAGTCCTGGAGCGTGCCATCGAGCGAGCTCCGGTAGGCCCGCCGCAGCGGGCCGCGCGCCGTCGCGTAGGGGTCTTCACCGCGGCCGAGGGCCTCGGCGAGCCGCACGAGATCGGAAGCAACGTCGTCGAGGTGGGTGTGGTCGAGGTCGCCCGAGGCGACGAGGTCGGTCAGGCGCTGGGCGTTGTACAGGACGCTGTCGAGGCTGGTCCGCGGGATGGTGGTGCCCGCTCGCGCGAGCGCCCCGGCCACGAGGCGCAGGGCCTCGTGCCGGCGAGCACGATAGACCACCGGGAGCTGGCTGCTCCTCGCGCCAAGCGTCAGGCGCGCGCTCGTCACCATGTCGCGCGGCGGGTCCCAGTGGAGCAGCACCCGGCCCGAGCCGGGCGCGTCGAACGTCGCGTCCGCCTCGGTCCCCGCCACTTCCACGGCGAGGCGGACACCCGTCGCCACGGGTCCGCCGCCCGCGAACGAGGCCGAGGCGACGAGGTCGAAGCCGCGCGAGGTGGGCTCGCGGCGAAGCGTCACGTCGGCGAAGGCCGCGAGCGAATCGTCGAGGCCCACGCCCGGCAGGCGCACGGTGATCTCCGGCGCCGGAGCGAGATCGGCGCCGAGCAAGCGAACGAAAGCGCCCCAGTTCCGCGGCGCGGTCCTCGGGACGCGCATCCTGAGCACGGTCCGGCCCGCGGGCAGATCGAACGGGATGTACTCGAAGTCCTGGCGGATCAACCCGCCGTCCGTGCGGCGGTACAGGATCGTGTCGCCGAGCCAGACGGTCGATCCGCGATTGACCGCGAGCGAGAGAACCCCTCGGGTCGGCCGCTCGGTCTCGAGGACGCACGAGAGCCACGCGACCTCGCCGCCGCCGGGGAGGTCCTTCAGGTTCGTCCAGGCTCCGCGCGAGCCGAACGCGATCCACGTCCGGGTCCCATCCGGAGTCTGGGCGGCCGCGCCTCGTTCCGGCGTCGCTGCACCGAGACGGCCCAGGGAGCTGGCCGGCGTGGTCTTCGTCCCGCGCGCGGGAAAGGGGCCCGCGGCCAGCCAGGTCGACAGGACCCCGTCGGGGCCGGGGCGGAAGGCCAGCTCGCCGTCGGCGACGGCGAAGGCGGGAGCAAGAAGGACGGCGGCGGCCGCCGCGGAACAGATCGCGCGGTTGTGTCCGTAACGCCTGGAATTACGCGTGGTTGGAAGGGGGGTGCGTGTCCCCATGGATCAGGACCTTCGTGCCTTCTTCGAAGACGACCTCGATCTTGTTCGGCGCGACGAGCCGCGAGATGAGGCCCGCACCGAAGGACGAGTGCTGGATGAGATCGCCGGCTTCGAAGGTCGAGGCCATCGAGTAGGGGCGGGCAGCCTTCAGGTCCCGTCCCGACAGAGCCTGCATCCACTTGTCCCTCGGGGTCGGCTCGGGCGGGCGCGAGCGGCGGGCGGGGGGGCGCGAGGCTCGCGGGGCGTCGTCGCGGCCCGCGTGCGGGCGGCGATACAGGTGGGAGTGATTGCAGGATCGGCACTGGACCTTCTTCACCGCGCCCTCCCAGACGGCGATGATGACGTGGACGTTGTCGATCTTGCACCTCGTGCAGAACGCGTCGATCTCTTGACCAGCGGTGTATGGCATTCGTGTGCGGGGAGCGTATCGCTTTGTGGGCTATGATACGAGCCCCATGCGCCCGGACCCGAGAACAGGGGAGAGCTTGCCGCTCCTCGTGCGGCTGATGCAGCGGCTGCTGGCCCCCGACGGCTGCCCCTGGGACCGCGCGCAAACGCTCGCGACGCTGAAGGCCTATCTGATCGAGGAGTCCTACGAGGTCTGCGAGGCGATCGACGAGGACGACCACGAAGCGCTCTGCGAGGAGCTCGGCGACGTGCTGCTTCAGGTCGTGTTCCAGTCCGAGATCGCGCGATCGAAGGGCTGGTTCGGCCCGGACGACGTGATCGCGGCCATCTGCGAGAAGCTCGAGCGCCGCCATCCTCACGTCTTCGGCGAGGTGGTCGCCGAGACCCCGGAGCAGGTGAAGGACAACTGGGAGAAGCTCAAGGCCGAGGAGAGGGGGAGCGCCCGGGGTGTGCTCGCCGGTGTGCCCGCGAGCCTCCCGGCGCTGCTCGCCGCGACGCGCGTGACCGAGAAGGCGGCCCAGGTCGGCTTCGACTGGCCCGACGCGCGCGACGCCCGCCGCAAGCTGGACGAGGAGGTCGGCGAGCTCGACCGGGCGATCGAGGCGGACGACCGCCCCGCCATCGAGGACGAGATCGGCGACGTCCTGTTCACGGTTGTCAACGTCGCACGCAAGCTGGGCGTCAATCCCGAGGACGCGCTTCGAGCGACGACCCGGAAGTTCAAGGATCGCTTCGGCTACATCGAGGAGGCCGTCGAGGCCCGCGGGAAGACCCTCGAGGAGTGCACGCTCGAGGAGCTCGACGCGCTCTGGGACGAGGCGAAGCGCTAGTCTCTCTCGTCGAACGCCAGCACGTCGCCCATCTCGGCGCGGTCCGCGAGCAGCATCACCAGCCGGTCGACGCCCAGGGCGATGCCCGCGGCGCGGCCGACTTTCGACAGCTCGGTCAGGAACTCCTCGTCGAGCGGGTAGTCGTCCTTGCCCATCACGGCGCGGCGGGCGCGGTCGCGCTCGAAGCGGGCGCGCTGCTCGGCCGGGTCGGTCAGCTCCGACCATCCGTTCGCGAGCTCGATCCCTTCCACGTAGGCCTCGAAGCGCTCGACCGTGTGCGGATCGTCGGGATGGCGGCGCGCGAGTCCTCCCTGCGAGATCGGGTAGTCCGCGAGGATGGTGAGGCGGCCGCGGCCCAGCTTCGGCTCGACCTGCGTACCGATCGCGACCGACCAGCGGTCGTCGTCGAGCGAGTCGGGGTCCGCGATGCCCGCCTCCGTGGCCAGCGCCTCGCGCACGGTTCGGCGCTCCACGATGCCGAGGTCCACTCCGCGGCCCTGATATCGGAACACCTCGCCGCCGATCGCAGCCTGCGCTGCCTGGCGCAAGAGGAGCTCGACGTCGAGCATCAGGTCGCGGTAGTCGGCGTCCGCGCGGTACCACTCCAGGAGGCAGAACTCCTCTCGGTGGCGCGCCGTTCGCTCTCCCGCTCGGAAGCAGGGGCCGATCGAGTAGATCCTGGGCAGCCCGCGCGCCAGCAGGCGCTTCATGTGCAGCTCGGGGCTCGTCCGGAGCCAGCCTCCTCGGACGGGGACGGCGTCGATGTGCGGCTCCGGCGCGGGGGCCCGGACGAGCACGGGGGGATCGATCTCGACGAAGCCGCGGGCGGCGAAGAAGGCTCGGAGCGCGCCGAGCAGGCGCGACCGCAGCTCGAGGATCTGGGGCGATGCCGGCACTACCTCTTGACGCGCTCCACGTAGTCCCCGTTGCGCGTGTCGATCCGGACCCACTCTCCATCTTCCACGAAGAGAGGCACCTGGATCGCCCTGCCGGTGGAGAGCGTGGCCGGCTTCGTCGTGCCGCTGGCGGTGTCGCCTCGAATGCCCGGCTCGCAATGCGTGATCTGCATCTCGACGAACGTCGGCAGCGTGATGGAGATGGGCCGGCCCTCGTAGAAGAGGACCTGGACCTCGAGGTTGTCCAAGAGGAAGTCCTTCGCGTCTCCGACCTGCTCCCCATCCAGGGTGACCTGCTCGTAGTTCTCGGTGTTCATGAAGACGAACTTGTCGCCCTCGGGGTACAGGTACTGCATCGTGTGCTCCTCGAGCTCCGCCGACTCGAGCTTGTCTCCCGTGAAGAAGGTCCTCTCGAGCACGGCCCCCGAGATCAGGTTCTTGAGCTTCGTGCGGGTGAAGGCGCGACCCTTGCCGGGCTTGACATGCTGGAAGTCGACCACGATGAAGGGCTTGCCATCCATCGTGACCTTGAGGCCCTTGCGGATGTCCGAGGTCTCGTACATGGTCCCTCCAGCGAGTGGGCGAGCCTATAACACCAGAGCGTCCGCGCGGGCAAGGGAAGTCCCGAGGACGGCGGCGCGCCAGGATTGCCACGGTCGCGACGGTCCTCGCGATCGTGATCCTCGGGGCGCTCGCCGTGGATCGCACGGGGCCCGGCAGCGCCAGGCACGCACCGACTCTCCTCGCGGAAGGCAAGGCGCGCCTTCGCGACGGCGACGCGGCCGGAGCCGTCGTCGTCCTCGAGCGCGCCGCCAGGGTCGCGCCCAAGGATCCCCGAGTCTGGACGGCCCTCGGGTCGGCGCGTGCCGGGGCAGGGGACGCGCGGCGGGCGTGGGCGGCGCTCTCGAAGGCCCTGGCGCTCGCTCCGCGAAGCTACGAGGCGCACCTGGCGGCGGCCCGGCTCCACGGCGCGGCCCGCGACCTCGATGCGGCCAGGCCCTTCTACGAGAAGGCCCAGCGTCTCCGGCCCGCGGACCCGGTGGCCAGCCGGGAGCTCGCGGCGCTCGAGCTCGGGGACGAGCGCCCCAGGGAGGCGATCCGGATCTACGAGAGGCTCCTCGGCCGCGAGCCGGCCGATGTCGCGGCTCTCTTGGGCCGCGCCCACGCCGTGGGCATCGCCGACGGGCCGGCGAAGGAGCTCGAGGCGCTCGAACGCGCCGCCCAGAAGGCCTCCTCGAGCCCGCGGGTCTGGCGCGCCCTGGCCGAGGCAAGGCTCGGCGCTCGGGACCTCGAGGGCTCGCTCCGGGCATACCGCCGCCTCGTCGAGCTGGAGCCGGATGACGCGCTGGCGTGGGTGGCGATCGGAGCCGCGCTGCAATCGAGGGGCGATTGCGTGGCTGCCGTCCGTGCCTTCGAGCGGGCCACGGCCGAGCGAGTCGACCCCGAGCCGCGCGCGCTCGCGTGGACGGGGATCGGCACGTGCCGGATGGCGGCGGGCGATCGGGAGCGAGGACTGGAGGCGCTGGAGCAGGCCCTGGTCGCGGAGCCGGACGCCCCGGAGGCCCTCTTCGCCGCCGCGCCGCTTTACCTCGAGCGCGGTCAGCCGGAGCGCGCCCAGGAAGCGCTGGAGAAAGCGGCCACGCGGTGGGGTGATCGGATCGACGTCCAGCGACTGCTCGGCCGCGCTGCGCTCGCCGCCGGCGACGCGCGCTCGGCGGAGATCGCGTGCACGAAGGCGCTCGAGATGGACCCGGCGGACGCAGAGATGAGGCGAAGCCTCGCCCTCGCCCGTGCGACGCTGGGCGACTACCGCGCGGCGCGCCGTGCCCTCGACGGCGAGGCTCCGGGCGACTACGCCACGCTCGTCGCCCTCGGGATCGCCCGGCTGGGAGACGGGGCGGTCGGAGAGGGGATCCGGGCCCTCGAAGCGGCGCGGAGGCTCGAGCCCTCGCGGGCCGAGGCCTGGGCTTACCTCGCCTCGCAGGCGCTGGTCCGCGGCGACGGGGCCGGCGCTCTGCGCCTGCTCGAGCGCGCCACGGCGGCCGGAGCTCCGGAGCACGCGGCCCTGCTCGAGGTCCGGGCGCGAGCGCTCGCTCTGACCGGCCAGCGCGAGCCCGCTCGGATCGCCTGCCGGCGGGCGATCGAGCTGGCCCGGTCCAACCGCGAGAGGGCCTACCTCGAGGGGCTCTACGCGACCCTTTGAAATCGCGCCGAAAGATGCTAACTCGCGAGGCCACAAACGCCTGGGCGAGATGCACGACGTCGACGAGGAGATCCGCGAGATCAAGAAGGAGATCATCGAGTCGCGCGGGCTCGTCATCAAGACCAACAACCTGACCAACGCGCTGTCCGCCGACATCAAGAGCATCGCGAAGCGGCAGGCAGGGTACGAACGGGCCTTCAGCTTCAACTCGGCAGCGGCCTACGTCCTGTTCGCCGGCCTCGCGTTCGTGGGTCTGCACATGGCCTACGACGTCCGCGTTCGCGAGGCCAAGGCCGCAAAGGATGCGGTCGAGAAGCGCGCCGGGCGGCTGAAGCGGGAGGTGGACCAGTTCCGGGCGCAGATCGACCAGCGGATCGCCGCCGAGGGTCGCGCCGAGACGCTGTACGGGTTGGTCCGCGAGAAGAAGCGTGCCGAGGCGATCGCGATGTACTCGAAGCTCGGGAACGTGGAGCTGTCGCGCGTCGAGGCCGCATTCCTGCGCGACGCCATCGACACGTTCAGATCCGAGCTCGCCCTCCAGGCCTACCGCGACGGGCTCGACCACGCGCGTGCGGACCGGTGGGTCGAGGCGGCTCGGGCCTACAAGGAGGCGATCGACCTCGACCAGCGGTCACCGCTCGCTGCGGAGATCCAGATCGCCCAGGCCGAGGCGTTCTCCAACATGGACCGCGCCCGCGAGGCCATGGTCATCCTCCAGCGGCTGCAGGGCCAGCCAGAGAACCGCAGCCTGGGCGACCGTCTCCTCATGGAGGTTGCGCAGGCCCACATCGCCCTCGCCGAGTTCGAGGTTGCCCGGGAGACGCTGCGGAGTCTCCTCAGGCGGTACCCGCGCAGCCGTTACTCGAAGGACGCCCGCGAACTGTACCAGAGCATCGTCGGCAGGAACTGAGAGAGCGTTTCCTTGACAGGCCCGCCGGTCGGGCCCGACACTGGTCCTGATGACGGCAAGGCGGCCTCGGATCGCCTTCGTCGGTTCGGGGGGTGCCGCGAAGGGTATCGCCCACCTTGGAGTGTTGAAAGCCTGCGAGGAGCTGGGAATCGTCCCCGACATCTTCGTGGGCACGAGCGCCGGGGCGATCGTCGCGGCGACGTATGGACAGGGCATTCCGCTCGACGTGATCCTCGACTCGTACCGGCTTCCCTGGAAGCGCCGCTACCCAGGGAAGAAGCTGACCGAGCACGTCTTCCTCAGGCCGCCCCCGCTCGAGACGTTCCTCAGGCCGGGTCATCTGCTCTCGGGTCTGCTCAGCATCGACGGCTTCGAACGCTTCATGCGCTCGAGGCTCCCCTGCAACGACTTCCGCAGGCTCGATCGCACGATCCTCGTCACCGCGACTGACATCGACGCCGTCCGCCGCGTCGTGTTCGGCCGCGGATTCATCGAGGACGTCCCGGTCAGCCGGGCCGTGGCCGCCTCCTGCTGCGTGCCGGTGCTCTTCCGGCCCTACCAGATCGACGGCCGCTACTACGTGGACGGGGAGCTCGTCAGGACGCTCTCCGCCGACCTCGCGGTCGGGCAGGGCGCCGAGATCGTGATCGTCTCGAACGTCTACAAGCCGCACTACCCGGAGAACACCGAGCGGTCGTTCGCGCACAGGGGGATCCCGGCGGTGCTCGAGCAGTCCCTCAACGTGCTCCTCTCGGAGAAGGAGCGCCGCGGGCTCGAGCTGTACCATTACCTGTTTCCCCGCGTGTCGTTCATCCAGATCACGCCGAACATCGGATCGTTCTCGTTCCTGAACCGTTTCCGTGCGCGCAAGCTAGTGAGGCGCGGCTACCGCGAGGCGCTCAAGGAGCTGTCGGTCGCGAAGGCGCGAGGGGTCTTCGAGCCGCGCCCGCTGGTGCAGGTCGCGGGGACCAACTGACCGGAAGATGATGAAGAGGGGGGTCGGAGCGTCGCCAGTCGCCCTGTGCGTGGTCGTCTGGGCATGCGGCGGCGCCGCGACCGTGTCGCGGCGCCCGACCCGCCCGCGTTCGCCGGTGACGGCCGCCGGCCATCGGGCCCACCCCGCTCCGCCCGGGCCCGAGCAGGACAGCGCGGCCGCACCCGAACGAGACGAAAGCGAGGAAGAGCTCGAGGGCCTGGCCACGTACTACGGCCCCGGCTTCCACGGACGCCGGACGGCGAGCGGAGAGCGCTTCGACGCTCGAGCCCTCACCGCGGCTCACAGGACACTGCGCTTCGGCACGCGAGTGCGCGTCACGAGCCTGCGCACGGGCCGGAGCGTGGTGGTCAGGATCAACGACCGGGGTCCTTTCGGTCGCCGCGAGCGGGTCATCGATCTCTCCGTCGGCGCCGCGCGAAGGATCGGCCTCGATCGCGCGGGCGTGATGCAGGTCAGGCTCGAGGTGCTTCCTTGAGCCGTACGGCCTGGAGCTACCGGCCGTGACCCGGGCCCACGATCTGCGACCGATATCGCGCGAACTCGAAGTGGTCGGAGTGCTCCTGGGTGTGGCAGCCGCCGCAGGTGGGCTCGGGCGTGTCTCGCACGAGCGTCGCATGGTCCTCGGTCCCGCCGGCCGCGGCGTGCAGGCTGCCCGGCCCGTGGCAGGCCTCGCACTGAACGGCGCGCAGCGTCTCGTTGTACAGCGCGGTGGAGCCCCCGGGACGGCGGTAGCCGGTGACGTGGCACCCGACGCAGCGAAGGTCGAGCTCCTTGCCGCCGTCGACCAGCGTCGTGAAGGCATGTGCGTGCTTCGTGCCTCTCCAGAAGGTCACCGCATCCTCGTGGCACTCGGCGCACCGCGCTCCTCCGATGTACGAGGGGCTGCCCGGCGCGGCCGCGACCGGTCGCTCGTTCGCGAGCGCGGCGCGATTGACCTCGGCGACGCGCCGGTCTCGCTGGGCGATCATCGCGGTCACCGCGGGGTCCTTTCGCCGCTCGGGACCGAGCTCCTCCCAGCGAGACACGAACGTGCTCCGGCCTGAGGGGACGCTCCTGTGGGTCAAGGCATCGCGCTCGCGCCGCAGGTCCGCGAGCCGCTCCCTCATCCGCGCGATCTCGACCGGCGAGACGCCGGCGTCGCGGGCCCGCTCCCAGGAGTGGATCCGAGTCTCCAGGTCCGCGATGCGCCTGTCGAGCCGGCCGATCGCCACGGTCGTCGCCTGATGCCCGGCATCGACGAAGCGAGGGTCGTCCTCGCGGATCGTCAGGTCGACGATGCCGATCCCCTGACCGTCGCGGCCGCCGAACAGAAGGTGCGCATCGCCGACCTTCTGCGGGGGCGGGACGGATGTCGCCATGACACCGCCAACGACGATGAAGTCGATGCCGGGGACGGACTGGGCGATCCGCGTCGCGGACCGTCGTCCCGCGCTCGCGAGCCCGATCACGACCTGGGCGCCGCCGCGACTCAGCCGCTCGACCGAGGCACGCGCGGAGCCCAGGGCTTCGTCCGACGTCCCCGACGGGTCGGCGATGCCGAAGATCCCGACCTTCCGGCCGCCGGCTTCGCGGATGACCTCTCCTGCCTGCCTCGAGGCCGCGGCGCCGGCGGCGAGCAGGGCGAAGCGCCCAGCCGCCACGATCCGGGCAAGCTCCCCTGGGCCCGCCGCCAGATCCGCCGTTCCGGCCGCGACCGCGTCGAGCCCCAGGCGATCGAGGATCCTCGCGAGCGCGTCGGCATCGACGCGGTCCTGGGCTGCGCTCTCGCCGTCCGCCTTGAAGAACGTGGCTCCGGCGGTCACGAACACCGTACCGGCCGCCGAACGCCGGCTCTCCGAGACCACGGCGCCCATTCGATCGATCCCGCCGAGGGGCCGGCTCGTGCACCCGCAAGGCTCGAGTGTCCCCGACAGGTCGGTGGTGAAGAGGATCCTCAGGTCCGGACCGCCCCGGGCGCCGTCACCTCCGGGCCGTGGGGTGGGCGTGCAGGCGGCGAAGATCGCCGGGAGTAGGAGCGCCGTCCGCATCGGGCCCTCATGCTAGCGCGGCGGCTTGGAAGGTCGAGACGTACCTTCGGCGCGCCGCAGTCTTGACCATGCTGGGGGGAACCAATAGGCTTTCCAAAGGCTTTTCCATGAGCTGTCGGCAGAGATCCGGGTGATGGCCGGTTTCCGGCCGCAACCGTTCGGTAAGTACGTCCTCGTGCACCGCCTCGCCATGGGCGGAATGGCCGAGATCTTCCTGGCAAAGCAGGGTTCGGTGAGCTTCCAGGGATTCGAGCGCTTCATCGTCATCAAGCGGATCCTGCCGAATCTCTCCGAGAACGAGGACTTCGTGCGGATGTTCCTCGACGAGGCACGGCTCGCGGCTCAGCTCAACCACCCGAACATCGTCCAGATCTACGACATCGGCGCGGTCGACGGTCAGTACTTCATCTCGATGGAGTACCTGTCGGGGCGCGACACCAGGCGCCTCATGAAGAAGGCCGCCAAGCGCGCCGAGCTGATTCCCTTGCCCTTCGCGCTGCAGATCGTCCACGGAATCTGCGAAGGGCTCGAGTACGCTCACTCGAAGACCGACCAGAGCGGCCGCCCGCTCAGCATCGTTCACCGCGACGTCTCGCCCCAGAACGTCCACGTCACGGTGGACGGAGCGGTCAAGGTCCTCGACTTCGGAATAGCCAAGGCCGAGAGCCAGATGGTCGAGACCCGGGCCGGCGTCCTCAAGGGCAAGTACTCGTACATGAGCCCCGAGCAGGCCTCGGGCGCGAAGGTCGATCGTCGTTCGGACATCTTCGCGCTCGGAATCCTGCTGTTCGAAATGACGACGGGCCGCCGTCTGTTCAAGACCGACAACGAGATGCAGACGCTCCGGGCCGTGATCGAGGCCGGCATCCCGCATCCCGTGACGCTGCTTCACGGCTACCCGCCCGAGCTGGACCGGATCGTCATGCGTGCGCTCGCGCGTCCGCTGGGCGAGCGGTACCAGAGTTGCCGCGAGATGCAGGCGGATATCGAGATGTTCATGGTCTCGCGCGGAATCCCGCTGACCGCCGCGCGGCTGGGAAACTACGTCCGCGAGCTGACGCGCGACGAGCCCGATCCCACGCGCTTGCCCGAGGTCCAGGGAGGAGCGGTTCCCCTGACGGGCGACGACGAGGACCATTCGGGTCCCGAGGAGGTCGACGTCGACCTGCTGGATTCGCTAGACGAGCCGCCGAGCGTCGGCACACCGTCGAAGGAGCTCCTGACCGGCTCGAGCCCGGGCTCGGGCGCCTCGAACGCGAGCGGAGTCGGGAGCTTCAGTGCCGCGCAGGAGGTCTCGGGCTCGCGCTCGTCGCTCTCGGTCATGGTCGGCCAGCGGCCCGCGCTCTCTATCGGCATCGCGAGCGTCCTCGTGGCGCTCGTGACCGCCGGGGTCGTGCTCTGGCTCGTCCCGGCCACGCGCGCCGATGGAGCGGACACCCGGGTCACCACTCCCCAGAACCCCTGGCCGACAGTCCCTGTCCCCGGGGTCGTCCCGCCGGTCCCGACGCCGGCGTCGATCCTCTACGGCGCGCTGCAGGTCACCTCGGTCCCTGCCGGCGCCAGGGTCGTCTTCGACGGCCAGGATCGGCCGGAGCCGACACCCACAATCATCACCGAGGTGACCGTGGGCGAGCCGCACAGCGTCGTCGTCATCTCGGGCGATTCGCCCCCACAGTCGCGGACGGTGCGGCTCTCCACCGATGGCCAGTTCGAGACACTGGACTTCCGCTTCGCGACCGAGAGTCGTGACGGTGGCGTCGCGGCGCGGGACGGCGGCGCCCACCCCCCAGTCGGCGTCAAGCTCGTGGCCTTCTCGCTCAGGACGGAGCCACCCACGAAGGTGGTGCTCGACAGCCGGACGCTCGGCCAGTCGCCGATCTCCACCCGCGTGTCCCCGGGAAGCCACGTGCTGCGCCTGACCGACTCCGCGAACCAGATCAACTACACGACCTCGATCCGTGTCGCTGACGGGCAGCCGTTCTCGACGACCATCGCGATCCCAAGGGGGACGCTCAAGGTGAACGTCCTGCCGTGGGCGAACGTCACCGTCAACGGCCGGCCCCTGGGTCAGACGCCGATTCCCCCTCGACCCGTCTTCGCGGGCCGGTATTCGGTCCGGATAGAGAACCCGACCCTCAATCGCTCGGAGACCCAAATTGTCACCGTACCCCCGAATGGCGCGGGCGTCCTTGCTCGCGATTGGCGCAACTAGCTTACTGTTCGGCTGCGTGGGCGAGCCGGACGATGCTCTCGGCGTCTCCCTCGCGCTGGAGGGCGAGTCGAGCCACGAGGCCGTGCGCCTGCTCGGCCTGTTCGCGTTCGACGCCGGGCTTCCAAACCTCCGCTGCGAGACCTACGAGTCAGGCGAGTTCGATCCCTTCGATGCCTACAGCGACGAGCAGCTCGCGGGGATCAGCTTCTTCGGCGTGGGAGAGCTGGAAGAGGAAGGCAACCAGCGCTTCGACGGAATCACGGCGGGGACGCGCGTCATCATCGTGGAGGCATATGACGGCGACGGCGCCCGCCTGTTCCTCGGCTGCACGGCGAACGTGGCGGTCGACTCCGGCCAGACCACCGAGGTCCAGATCACGCTGAAACCGGACCCGCGGCTCTCCGATTCCTAGTCCGGGGCGGTCCAGGAGATGTCCACCGCGCCGGTCTCCTCCGTCGCGGAGGACGAGACGATGAAGTAGGCACCCACGCCGAGACCGACCGCCACGGCGGCGCCGAGTCCGATGAGCATCCATGGAGTCTTTGCCGGCGGCGGGTGTGGGCCGTTCCGGCCGTTGGTCCTGGCGATCCGGCCGACGGGGAAGCCCAGGGGCTCGGCCTGCGAGCCCGCGCTGGCGACCACCCTGCCGCCGTCCTCGACGGTGATGAAGTACTCGACGATGGTGTCGTGATCGGGGCTCAGCTCCAGGCTGGCAGGGACGACCCCGCTGTACAGGTCGTTCTCCTCGCGATCCATGTCGACGACCGAGTAGCCGCGGCCGCCCCGGATCCGGTAGTGCAGGCGCGGCCGGTGGTTGTCGGCGAGAAACAGGATCTGCGCGGGCACCACGATCGGCTGGCCGAGACGGAAGCCGAGCGGCGGCTCGTGACGGATCCTCGGCGGTGGGAGCAGCTCACCTCTCAGCCGCTCGAAGAACTCGACGATGCGCGGCGGCCAGTCCGCCGGCAGACGGTACGCCGGATCATTGCGGAGGATCCTCACGAAGGCGCTGCGAGCCTCGGAGGTGTTGTCCTGAGCGAAGTACACGGTTCCCATGTACTTGAGGATCTCCTGCCGCTCCTCGGGGGCGAGCCTGGGGTTCCGGAGCGCCGCCTGGCTCTCGCGGAGGACCTCGTCGTAGGACGAGTCGAGATAGAGCTGCTCGATTCGACGGATCAGCGGGGAGCTCGTCTGCGCTCCGGCCTCGCCGGGCCAGAGCATCGCGGCGAGCCCGATGGCGGCCAGGAGCTTCGAACCCATCGCGACGAATCATACAGGAAGGGGGCCTTCCACTTCCAAGATCTCCTGTGCTATACGCTCCCGGCTCCCTGGTCAGGGAGCAGAGCGGAGAATCATCGATCATGGCAGTCACGGTTCGTCTTTCACGCCTGGGCACCTCCAAGGCGCCCTACTACCGCATCGTCGTCGCCGACCAGCGCAAGAAGCGCGACGGCAGGTTCATCGAGAGGCTCGGGACCTACGACCCCCGGCGCACTCCGGAGGCCATCGAGCTCGATACGGCACGGCTCGAGTACTGGCTGGGCAAGGGCGCCCGACCGAGCGAGACCGTGCAGCAGATCGCGAAGCGCCACGCCGCGCGCCAGGTCGCACCGACCAGCTAGCATGGAACGACAGCTCGAGGAGCTCGTTCTTCACGTCGCCCGGGCCCTCGTGGACGAGCCCGGCGCCGTCTCGGTCACATCGTCCGAACAGGATCAGACCACCGTCATCGAGCTCAGGGTCGCGCGGAACGACCTCGGCAAGGTGATCGGGAGGCAGGGCCGGATGGCGCGCGCCCTGCGGCTGCTCCTGGCCGCCTCGTCCACGAAGCTGGGGAAACATTCGCACCTCGAGATCGTCGGCTGACGGCGCGCGCTGGCTGGGAGTCGGCGTCGTGGCGCGCCCGCACGGACTGGCAGGCGAGCTGCGCATCCGTCTGTTCAACCTGCAGAGCCAGGTCCTGCTGTCCGCTCGGCGCGTGCGGCTGTCGGGCGAGCTCCGGAGCGTACGTGGCGCTCGAAGGGAGCGGGACGCGATCTTGCTCCGGCTCGCCGGCTGCGACGATCGCGTTTCGGCCGACGCGCTTCGAGGCGCGATCGTCGAGGTCATGCGCGAGGACCTTCCGGAGACCGAGGAGGGCGAGTTCTACTTCCACGACCTGACTGGCCTTCGAGCGATCGGTCCCGACGGGGTCGAGATCGGCCAGGTCGTCGAGGTGGTCGAGACCGCTGCGCACGCCACGGTGGTGATCGGTTCCGGTGACCGGCGTCTCGAGGTGCCGTTCGCAGAGGCCTTCGTCGGGAGCGTGGACCTCCAGGGTCGGACGATCCGCCTCCAGGGCCTCGAGGAGCTCCCCGGCTGGGAGGAGTTTTGGGCGAAATCCCGACCGTGCTAGGGTTCCGCCGCTTTGCGATTCCACGTCCTCACGGTCTTCCCCGAGATCTTCGATTCCTTCCTCGACGCGAGCCTCCTCGGAAAGGCAATCAAGGCTGGCCGCGTCGAGGTGCGTCTCGTGCAGGTCAGGGACTTCACGAAGTCACGGCACAGGACCACCGACGACGCGCCCTACGGGGGCGGAGCCGGCATGGTGATGCTCGTCGAGCCGATCGTCCGCGCTCTCGAGTCGTTGCCGGGCGAAGCCCGTCCGCGGGTCCTTCTGAGCCCCCGTGGCAAGCCCTTCTCGCAGGGTGACGCGCGCCGCTGGGCCGTCGGAAACGAGCTGGCACTGGTCTGCGGCCGCTACGAGGGCGTCGACGAGCGGGTGCGCGGGTACGTGGACGAGGAGGTGTCGCTCGGCGACTTCGTCCTGGCGGGGGGCGAGGTCGCGGCCATGGCGATCGTCGAGGCCGTCTGCCGCCTGGTTCCGGAAGTCCTCGGCAACGAGGCCTCCGCGGTCGAGGAGTCGTTCGGCGCCGAGGCCCTCCTGGAGTTTCCGCAGTACTCGAGGCCCTCGGCCTTCCGCGGGGCTCGCGTCCCCGACGTGCTCCTCTCGGGCGATCACGAGCGGATCCGTCGCTGGCGGCGGAGGAGCTCGCTCGAGCTGACGCGGCGGCTGCGGCCCGACCTGTTCGAAAGCGTGGCGCTGACGGACGAGGATCGGGCGCTGCTCGCCGAGAGCGACGACGCCGCGAAGTCCCCGAAGGGGGACGACGCCGCGAAGTCCCCGAAGGGGGACCAGGCGCGATGATCTACCTGGCGCTGGTTCACTACCCCGTCCTCGATCGGTCCGGTGAGGTCGTGACCACCGCCGTCACGAACCTCGACATCCACGATCTCGCGAGGGCGGGGCGGACGTATGGCGTTCGTCGCTACTTCGTCGTGACGCCCATCCAGGCGCAGCGCCAGCTCGTCGAGCGGATCGTCGCCCACTGGAGGACGGGTGCCAGCGCGGCGCGGATTCCGGAGCGTGGCGACGCCCTGTCGATCGTCGCGATCGCGCCGAACCTCGACGCCGCGATCGAGGACATTCGGGGCGACTGCGGCGACGCCCCGCACCTCGTCGCGACCGCCGCGCGCGCCATGCCGCGTGCGACTCTTTCCTTCGAGGACGCCCGCCGTGCGCTCCGGGAGGACCACCGCCCGTGGCTGATCCTCCTTGGCACGGGCTGGGGGCTGGCGGACGAGGTGATCCGGCGAGCGGACGACCTGTTGCCCCCCATCCGCGGAGCGTCGGACTACAACCACCTGTCGGTCCGGGCTGCGGCGGCCGTGGTCCTCGATCGTCTTCTCTCCGTTTGACTTCCGTCGGAAAAGGTGCTTGAAGATGGCCCCTCCGCGAACTGTCGCCCGAACCAGGGGAAGGAAACATGGCTCGCATGTCGCCGAAGATGGCCAGCATCGAGAAGACCCAGCTCAGGGACAAGACCCCGGAGTTTCGAATCGGTGATGCGGTGCGCGTTCACTACCAGATCCGCGAGGGCGACAAGGAGCGCGTCCAGGTCTTCCACGGTGTCGTGATCCGCCGCCAGCGTGCCGGCGCCCGATCGACGTTCACCGTCCGGAAGGTCTCCTACGGCGTCGGGGTGGAGCGCGTCTTCTTGCTCCATTCGCCACGCATCGAGAAGCTCGAGGTCGGCTCGCACGGTCACGTGCGCCGCTCGCGCCTCTACTACCTGCGCGACCTGAAAGGCAAGGCGGCGCGCATCCGCGAGAAGACGGCGGTTGCGGTCCCGAACGAGGGTTCGGAGCCCTGAGAGCGAAGCTCTTCGTCCTCGTTCCGATTCTACTTCTGGGAAGCTGCCGCTCCGATTCGGAAGACTCGATCGGGGGGGCGTGCGCGAGCGCCACGGAGTGTTCGACCGGGCTGTGCGTCGACACGGGCGGCGAGAAGATCTGCACGGTGGAGTGCGACGGTGCGGGCTCCTGCCCGGACGGCTTCGCCTGCGAGCGGTTCAGCCTCTCCGTCGCCAGTGATGCGGGGCCGGGCGAGGGAGTCTGGGCATGCGCTCCCGCGACGGACGCAGGCGCCGACGGCGGGAGCCGCTGAGAGCGCCTACTCCGAGAAGACCTCCGCCTCGAAGACCTCGACCACGGTCTGCGGATCCTGCCACGCGTGTTCCCACAGGCCCGCCTTGCGGCAGGTGTGCATGAGGAACTCCTGCGCGGTCCACCGGTTCTCTCGGGCGACCTGGGGCAGGAGGACGCCTCGAAAACGATCGCGGCTCACGCACAGGCCATGGCGTCCAACCTCCACCTCCGACGGCTGCGCGGGTCGCGTGGCTCCGAGCACGGAGATCTCGATCGTGAGGTCGTCGAGCTCGTCGGCGCCGACGGGCGGGAAGCGCGGATCGCGGGTCGCAGCAGACACCGCCATGGAGCGAACCGTCTCGACCAGCGGCCGGCCGGACTCGAAGGTCCCGATGCAGCCGCGGAGGTCGTGTCCGCGGTGCAGCGAGACGAACGCGCCCGACGGTCGCGTCAGCTCCGGATGGGTCTCGTACGGGTCGGGTGCCCCCCAGCCGCGACCGAGGTGCGCCGCGAGTGCGCGCCGGGCGACCGAGAGCAGCGCCCTCTGCTGGGCCGGCTCCACGAGCGCCACGGTAACACAGCCGCGAGGCGGCGGGCTACACTGCCGGGCCGTGCTGGGTGCGTTGCACGTTCCGGGGCGCCGCCGCACGTCGGCGTCGACGTCGACGTGGTCGTGGACCTTGACGTGGACGACGACGTGGACGTGGCCGATTCGCGCCGACCCGACCCGGCCTGCGTCAACAGGGGACGGTCCAGGTCCACGTACAAGTCGCCGTCAAGGTCGACGTCAAAGTCAAGGTCGACGTCCACGGCGACGCCGGGTCTCCGCCTTCCGGTGGCCTCTGGCGTTGCGTGGCCTCGATACCCGGGGCCGCGCGACAAACCCGGCCGCGCAGAGGCAGAGGTGGACCGCCTACCTCGCGGGCGCCCTCGTCCTCGCAAGCTGGAGCTGCGACGGCGGCGACGGCCGATCAGGTACGCCGGCGTGGACTCCGATCCCGCCGCCGGCCGCGGCCGTGCCCGCGCCTGTCGGGGCCACGCCGCCAGGGCCCGCGACGACCCTGGAGCGAGCGCCGAACGACATCCCGCCTGGCGTAGCGGGCCGCGACCCCGTTGCGGGCACCGGCCGCTGGCCGGTGCCGGCGTGGCTCTGCTCAGGGGCCGTCGGCACCGTGTCACGGAACCGCGGAGGTTCGAGCATCACCTTCAAGATCAGGCTCGCAGGCGGCGGAAGGGCGGCGTTCAAGCCTGACCAGCTTGCGGGCTTCAGCCGCTTCCGAGCCGAGCTGGCCGCGTACCGGCTGAGCGAGCTCCTCGCCTACGGAAGGGTGCCACCGTCCTGCGAGCGCAGCGTCCAGGGTGCCGTGCTGGTCGCCGCCGCGGGCGACGACGTCGAATTCCGCGAGCGCCTCGGCCGTGAGCTGCGGCAGACCGGGACCGGCGCCGTTCGGGGAGCAGCCATCCTCTGGGTCGACGGCATTCGACCGCTCGACATCCGCCCTGCCGACGTCCCGGCACATCCGCTCGCCCGCGAGCTTTCGGAGATGATCTTCTTCGACGAGCTGGCTGGGAACTGGGATCGCTGGAGCGGCGGAAACGTCTTTCAGGACGCAACCGGCAAGGAACTGGTGCTCATCGACAATGCGGCGGCGTTCGGCCCGATCGGGCCGGAGCGCAGGTCGCGCATGGACGCGGTGCTCGATCGTGCGGCCGCCCCATCGGAGCGCTTCGTCGCGGCGCTGCGGGCCCTGTCTCGTTCCGCCGTCGCCACAGAGCTCGAGGCCGTCGGCTACGGACAGGCCCAGATCGATGGAGTGATGGAGCGGCGCGATCGGATCATCGCGAGGCTGGATCGACGGCCGGCTTCCGCGGGATCCGGAGCGGGAGCAGCTCGCTGAGGCTTCCCGTCCTCTCGCCGTCAACGTCAGGGCACGTCGAGGTACACCGGGTTCGTGAAGCCGAACGGCACGCGGCGGTCCGCGATCGGCCCGAGCGGGGCGTCGCCGGCCGCGGCGAAGACGACCCAGCCGTCGAGATCGGTCACCACCTCGACGTCTTCGTCGAAGCGCACCGGCTCCTCGCCCGACAGGTCGAGGACCTGAGCCTCGACGCCGCTCACGTAGACGCGCAAGCGTGACAGCTCGACCCAGCTCGGCGCCTGCACCGTCACATGCAGCGGCGTCGGCTCGCCGGGATTCGCCGCGAGCGTCTCGCCCACGGCCTGCCGGCCGTCCGCGTCGGTGACGGTCAGGAAGGCGCCTCCGGACACCACGGCGCGGCCGCTCCGGATCGCGTCCGCGACCGCGGTGGGAGTGACTAGCCGCGGATCGTCCACGCCGAGCAGCACGTACGTGCGCGGGTAGCCGACCTCGCTCGTGGTCGCGCCGTGCGAGTCGCTGTTGCCCGTCGCCGTGGGTCGGACGCCCATCTCGACGAGGCGGAACCAGTCCTGCACGGTGCCGTCGAGGTTGGCCTCGAAGCTCGACCCGTTGACGACCTCGACGGCATCGAAGTCGGTCATCCAGTTCGCGACGTCGTCGACGGCGCCGGTCGCGGCGTCGAAGCCCACCGCGGTGAAGTAGCCCTGGATCGACGCGGATCGCGGGTGGTTGACCTGGAAGACCGGACTCGCCGGGTCCTGCCGGACCTGCGCGGCGATCTCGGCCGCGGTGCGGTCGACCCACTCGAACGCGCCGTTGTTGGGGGCCTCGGGGCGCGGCGTGGCGGGGTAGGCCTGGAAGTGCCCGTACGAGAACGTCGTGATCTCTTCACCGCTCATCCCGTGCACGACCGCTTCGAGCCCCTCCTCGACCACCGTGGGGTGGAAGTCTGCGATCCACTCGTGCTCCGTCGAGACCGGGATCTCGAGGCCTTCGGCCGCGGACGCCCGGACCTTGAGGGCGAGCGGGTCGCTCGAGTCGGGGCTCCAGAACGAGTGCAGGTGGAAATCGGCGGACATCCAGTCTGCCGTGTCGATGACTCGGTCGAGCGCCTGCGTGACCGTGGTCGTCTCGCCGGCATCGACCTCGACCTCGAGGGTGGCGACCTCGTACTCGAAGCCCCGCCCGGCGGTGACCTCGTAGCGCCCGGGGTCCAGGTGGAACGTCGCCGTCCCGTGCGCGGCGAACGAGAGGCCGACGAAGTCCCCCGGCATCGGCTCCTCGCCGAACATCGGATCCGGCCGGGCCAGGCCCTCCCGGCGCAGGATCACCTTGCCCGGCAAGGGCGCGCCCACGGCGTCCGTGATCCGCACCTCGAGGATCCCGAGCTCGCCGAGAGCGACAGGGTCGGGCAGCTCGACGTCGGCGTCGCTCACCTCGACGTCGAGCGGAGGGGCGCCGGGCCCGCTGCCGAACGCCCACAGCGCGTACGTGCCGGGCAGCGCGTGCAGCGCGAACGTGCCGCCGGCCTCCGTCTTCGCCGTCGTCACGTGCGTCGTGCCGTCCGCGCTCGTCAGGTGCACGCGCGCGCCGTCGACGGGGTCGCCCGACGGGTCCACGACGGTGCCGCGGATCGCAAAGTCGGCGCCGGCGCCCTCGAGCAGCCGGCGGGCGCGCTCGACGTCGTCGATCGAGCGGCCGACGGACACGTCGGTCACGCCGACGTCGAGCTCGGCGCAGGCCTCGAGGAAGAACGGCGCGCCGCGAAGCACCGTCGCGGTCGAGACCTCGAAGATGTACTCGAAACCGCCGGCCGGACGCACTCCGTAGGCCACGTCGGCCGACGGGCCGGCGAACGCCAGCGCCGGGAACCTATCAGGCAGCTCGTTCGCGTCGAACCCGGCGCCCGGGACCCACGGCTCGATCCCGTCTCCCATCAGGAACAGATGGATCCCGAGGTCGACGTACTCGCGCCGCGCGGCCCGGTTCCACAGATGCAGCCGCATCTCCAGCGTGTCCGAGCCCGGCGCAAGGACGAAGTCGAGCGCCCCGTCCAGGTCGAGGTACAGCGGGATGAACGTGGCGGCCAGGTCCTTGATGAACGGGACGTCCGCGAACGGCCCGACGACGCGGACGATCGCAGGCCCGCCGTCCGTCCCGTCCGCGACGACCCCGACCGAGTCGGGCTCGATGATCCGCGGCCCCATCCCCCAGAGCACGTCGCCCCAGAGGCTCGGCAGGAGCTGCCCGTCCGCGCCGACCGGCGAAGCGTCGGCGATCTCGCCGCCGAACGGGTCGTAGCCGTCCGAGGCGCGCCCGTCCTCGATCACGAACGCGACGCGCTCGTTCGCGATCAGGAAGTCGCCGACCCGGCCGCGCCGCTTCGGTCCGGGCACCAGGTCCTCCTGCCGTCCGATCCGACCCGCGCGCGCGAGCCCGGGAGCGGGCGCGAGATCCGCGAGCCCGTCATCGCCGCGCTCGACCTCGCCGCGCGGCTCGCAGCGCGGGATCTCGGAGCCAGCGTCACCGCCGGCATCCGACGCCGCGTCGCCCCCGGCGTCCGCTTCGGCGGCGGCATCCGCTCCAGGCTCGGTCTCGTCCGAGCCGCAGGACCAGCACAAGAACGAGCAAGCGAGGACACACGGGCGCAGCATGGCAAGCGGGCTCCTTGACGGTCGGAGTCTAACCCGGGCGGTTCCTCTTCGAAATGACGTTTGCCGCCAGCAGAGCGGATCATCGCGAGGCTGGATCGGCCGGCGGCTTCCGGAGGGTCCGGAGCGGGAGCAGCTCGTTGAGGCTTCCCGTCCGGTAGCCCTCGAGGTCCAGGGCGACGAAGGCGAAGCCGGCCCGCTTCGCCGCGGCGACGATCGTCGCGCGGCTCTCGAGCGCCCTGCCGAGCGCGGCGGGGGCGACCTCGATTCGGGCCACCTCGCCGTGGTGGCGGGCTCGAACCTCGTGGAACCCGAGAGACCTCAGCTCCGCCTCGAGCTGCCCGACCTGTCGCAGGCGCTCGGGCGTCACGGCGGTGCCGTAGGGAATCCGGGAGGCGAGGCAGGCGGCGGCGGGCTTGTCCCAGGTGGACAGGCCGAGCTCGAGCGAGAGCCGGCGGACATCGGCCTTGGACATGCCCGCTTCGACGAGCGGCGAACGGATCCCGGCCTCGCGAGCGGCGTCCAGCCCGGGACGATGGTCGCCGAGATCGTCCAGATTCGTGCCGATGGCCACGAACGCCAGGTCGAGCCGGAGCCTCTCTGGCTCGGCCACCCGGAAGAGCTCGGTCTTGCAGTAGTAGCAGCGGTTCGATGGGTTCGCGACGTAGCCCGGGTCCTCCAGCTCCTGCGACTCGACGAGGAGGTGCTCGGCGCCGATCTGCTTCGCGATCGCGATCGCATCGTCCTTCTCGGCCGGGGCGAGCGAAGGGGACAGAGCGGTGAGCGCGACGGCGCGCTCGCCCAGCACGTCGTGCGCGACCTTGAGGAGAAACGCCGAATCGGCGCCCCCGGAGAAGGCGACCAGCACCGAGCCCATCTGTCGGAGGATGCCCCGCAGCCTCTCGAGCGCCCCGTCCATGAGGACGTTCTATACGACGGGTGACCACGATTCGCCACTGCGGGGACTCTCGGATATCCTCGGACCTCATGAGCAACCGACTTCCGTCCTTGCTGGCGCTCTGTCTCTCCGGTGTCCTGGGCATTTGGGTCGCGGGCTGCGGCGATGACGACGACGACAGCGGCGGCGACGCCGACGCGGACTCGGACACGGACTCCGACTCGGACACGGATTCGGACACGGATTCGGACTCGGATTCGGACACGGACTCGGATTCGGACTCGGATTCGGACTCGGATTCGGACTCGGACACGGACTCGGATTCGGACTCGGATTCGGACTCGGATTCGGACTCGGACTCGGACTCGGATGGCGATGGCGACGGCGACGCTGACGGCGACGGTGACGGTGACGGCGACGGTGACGGTGACGGCGACGGCGACGGCGACGCGGATTGCGCGGCCGGAGGGCTCGGCGGTCCATGCGAGAACCTCATCTGCGGCGAGGGGCTGTCGTGCTACGGCGGCTTCAACCTGGAAGGCGGCCCCGGCGTTTGTGCGCCCGAGAGTCAGATGATGGGAGATCGCGGATCCTGCGGCGGATTCGCCGGAGACCGCTGCAATGATGGCTACGAGTGCCTCGCGATCGCCGCCTGCTGCGACCAGGGCGGAGCCTGCGTGACGGCGGACGAGCGCGACCAGATCTGCGCCTGCGACGCGGAGGGTATCTTTGGCTGCGGCCTCGACGCAGGCGGCGGCCCAGAGCGCTGATCAGCGCGGGATGCAGCGGCAGTAGTCCACGTCGACGGTATCCTCGCACTCCTCCGGTGAGACGCAGCACCTTCCCTCGGGCGGGCAGTCACGGTCGTCCTCGCATGGCGCTCCGATCTCGTTCGGCAGGCTGAGCTCCTCGATCGTCACGCGTTCGCAGTCCCAGGTGATGCACTCCCATCCCTCGTTGCAGGAACCGGGCGTGCACACGCAGTCGCCAGTCAGCTCGTCGCAGACCGTGCCCGGCTCGTCGGCGCAACCGACCACTTGGCAGTCGTCCTCCTCCTGGCAGAACGTCTCGTCACCGTTCGCGAGGTCCCGGGTCTGCGCGTCGTCGTCGACGGCGCATGCACCTCCCTCGCAGTCCTGCTCGTCGGTGCATGGCTCTGCGCACACTCCGTAACCCGAGTCGAGCTGGCGGCACACGAAGCTCGCCGCTCCGACGCACTCGGCGTCCGCGACGCATCCGAGGAAGAAGCAGTTGCCGCCGCGACAGTCATACTGCTGTTGGGTCCAGCGGGAGCACCCGGGACTGCCGCAGCAGTCGTCGGGCTCGGTGCGGGAGGTTGCGCAGTAGAGCCACTCCATCGCCAGCCAGAGGTCGCCCGCCGACGAGATGCCGTGGGCCACGTATCGCACGACGCCCGGATGCGGGATCTCGGCGAGGAGCACGGCCTCGCGCGCGAAGCGACGGACCTCCTCGGCGCCCTGCCGGTGCAGCATCTTGACCGCGACTGCCCCTCCCGAGAGGAGATCCAGCGCGCGGTAGACCGCGCCCATTCCGCCCTCGCCCGCGAGGCGCTCGACCTCGAACCGCTCCGCGATGACGTCACCGGGTCGCATCGGTCGGCTCGAGGAGGTCGTCCTCTCAGGCGCCGGGCTTCGGCCCGGGTCGCGGGGTCCGCCGGCGGATCCCCATCCCGCCGAGGTTGAACTTCTCGATCCGGTAGCGGATCTGATCGCGATTCATGCCGAGCAGCACCGCCGCGCGCGACTGGTTGCCACCGGTCCGCTCGAGCGCCTGCACCAAGAGGTCCTTCTCGAGCTCCTCGAAGACGAGCCCGCCCGGGGGCAAGCGGAACGCATGTTCCCCGCGCGGCTGAGGCAGGAGCGATCCGAACGCCTCCGCCGGCAGGATGCCGCGGCTGTTGAGCAGGACCGCGCGCTCGCAGGCGTTGCGCAGCTCGCGCACGTTCCCGGGCCAGTAATGGGTCTCGAGGAGGCGCAGCGCCTCGTCCGACAGGCCACGGACGGCTCCTCCGAACTCCCTGTTGAAGCCGTCGATGTAGTACTTGGCCAGGATCTCGACGTCGCCGGGTCGCTCGCGCAGCGGCGGCATGCGCAAGGGCACCACCATGAGGCGGTAGTACAGATCCGACCGGAACTGGCGGCTCGCGACGGCCTCTTCGAGGTCCCTGTGAGTCGCGGCGATCACCCTCACGTCCGGCCGGATGTCCGTCGTTCCGCCCACCCGCTTGAAGGTCCGGTCCTCCAGGAAGCGCAGGAGCTTCGCCTGAAGCCCCGGCGACATCTCGCCGACCTCGTCGAGGAACACCGTGCCACCGTGCGCCAGCTCGAGGAGGCCCTTCTTGCGCTGCTTCGCGTCGGTGAACGCTCCGGCCTCGTGCCCGAACAGCTCGGACTCGAGGAGGCTCTCCGAGAGCGCGGAGCAGGTGATGTTCATGAAGGGTCCGCCTGACCGGGCGCTGTTGTAGTGGATCGACTTCGCCGCGAGGTCCTTGCCCGTGCCGCTCTCGCCGATGAAGAGGACGGTCGAGGCCGGGCTCTGGGCGATCTTCCGCAAGAGCTCCCTCAGGTCCTGCATGAGCGGTGATTGACCGACGATCCGGTCGAGGGCGAAGGGCGCCGACTGGCTCGCGCGGAGCCGGCGGACCTCCCGCCTCAGGCGGGTCGTCTCCAGCGCCTTCTCCACGATCGGCAGCATCTCGTCCAGGCGGAACGGCTTGTCCACGTAATGGTAGGCGCCCTCCTTCATGACCTCGACGGCGCTCGCGACGGTCGAGTACGCGGTCATGAGGATGAAGATCGGGTCCGGGTCCCCGGCGCGCATCTGCCGCATCAGCGTCAGGCCGTCCACGTCCGGCAGCCTGAAATCGAGCAACACCAGATCCGGGTTCTCGCGAAACTGCGCCAGGGCCGTGGCGCCGTCCTCGGCCTCGAGCACCTGGTAGCCCGTTGCCTCGAGCCGCTTGCGCAGGGACCAGCGGACGAGGTTCTCGTCGTCCACGACGAGGATCGTCGCCCTGGCCGGAGCCTCGCTCGCCTGGGCCGTCATCGTCTACGACGCTACCGCGCCGCTCGTTCGGGCGCCACACACAAGCTGCACACATTCGGAGCTCACCCGCTGGACATGGAGCCCGGTGGCGCTATCTGGGGTGCGATGTCGCCCGGCGGGACCTCGGAAGACAGCCGCATCGCACGGCCCGAGCTCGTCCTCGTGGCTCTCCTTCTCTCGGGGGCCGTGGTCACCGACCTCATCCTCTCTGGTACGGTCGTCGGCCATCTCGGATACCTGGTCCCGGCCACGCTCCTCGTCGTCCTGTCGGCGCGTCGAGAGCGCCGGGGTTCGGCCGCGGCGGGTGTCGAGCTGGTCGGTCGATGCTCGGAGATCGCCGACGGAATGATCGTGCTCCTCCGGCCCGACCAGACGATCGAGCACGCAAACACCGCGGCGTGCGAGCTGATCGGGCGGGACCTGGAATCGCTCCGCGGGCGTGGTTTTCTGGACGAGCTCGTGCCGGAGCCGAATCGAGCCGAGAGCAGGGAGGCCTTGCGGAAGGCCGTGGCCGGCGAGGCGAGGAGCGTCCGGCTCGAGAGCCGGATCGTCACGAGAGAAGGCGAGGAGCGGGTCGTGCGCTGGCGCTGGACCGGGATCGGAGAGACCCACGTCGTCGGCTGGGGCACCGACGTCACCGAGAGGCGGCGCGCGCGTGCAGAGTTCCTGCAGCGCGCCGCGCTGGCGCGCCTGGGTGAGATGACCGCCATGGTCGCGCACGAGGTGCGAAACCCCCTTGCGGGGATTCGCGGGGCGGTCGAGCTTCTGGGGGAGCGACTCCCGGAGTCGGACGAGGGTCGATCCGTGGCGCGTGAGGTCCTCACCCGCCTCGAGGGGCTCGAGCGCCTCGTGGACGAGATGCTGCTCTTCGCGCGGCCGAGCCGGCCGACCTGCGAGCCCCTTGGCATCCGTCCGCTCATCGAGGAGGTCTGGCGTCTCGTGGAACGCGACCCGAGCTTCGGGAGCCTTCGAATCGACCTCGTGGGCCCGGCCGCCAATCTCGTCGCGGATCCGGTCCTCCTGCGCCAGCTCTTCTTGAACGTCCTTCTCAACGCCGCCCAGGCCAGTCCAGCGGGAGGGCTGGTCAAGGTCGCGGTCGAGGTCGATCGCGAGTGCCACGTCACCGTCTCGGACGAAGGACCGGGCGTCCCCGTGGAGCTCCGCTCGAAGATCTTCGAGCCCTTCTTCACCACCAAGCACCACGGCAGCGGCCTGGGCCTGCCCATCGCGTGGCGAGCCGCGAACCTCCATGGGGGCGAGATCACCGCTCGCTTCCCTCCGTCGGGCGGAACGGCGATCGAGATCCGGCTCCCGCTCGACCCGGTCCCGTCGCCGGGAGCCGGCTGACGAGTCAGTGTTGCGGAAAAACTCTCCCTGATGCGGATTATTACCCGGGCTCCCGATCCCTCACGTGCGGGTCATGCGCGTTTCTCGATTTCAAGCTCACGGCACGACCGTTGCTCGGTGCCCCGCCCCGAAGGGAGGATGACAGATGTCATGGGGCGAAGATTCCGAAATCCGAGAAAAAAACCGCCGGAGTGGTAGCGCGACGCGGCTCGGCTGGGGTGGAATCGCCACCGCCTTCTCGGTCGGCGCGCCGCTGGGGCTGGTGTTCCTGAGGGGATCGGCCACCTCGGACGGTCCCACTCCCGACTGGATCGTGGCGGAGCTCGCCTCGCAGGGACCGACATATCTGTACCTCGTTGCGTGTCTCGTCGGGCTCTCGGTCCTCTTGCCGTGGATCGGCCGCGCCCGGGAAGAAGAGCTCATCGAGCTGTCGCGCACGGACGCTCTCACGGGGTTGGCGAATCGCAGGCACCTCGAGGAACGCATGCAGCAAGAGGCGGCGCGGGCCGCCCGGAGCCGGACCTCGATGGCGGTCCTGTTCATCGATCTCGACGGGCTGCGCGAGATCAACGCCCGCGACGGGCATCTCGGTGGTGATGCTGCGCTCTGCGCCGTCGCCGAGTCCCTGCGCCTCACGTGCAGGTGCACGGATTTCGCAGCGCGCTTCGGCGGCGACGAGTTCGTCGTGATCGCGCCCGATACCGACGGGACGAGCGCGCTCAAGCTCGCCGACCGGATCCGCTCGACGCTGCTCATGTCCTCGCTCGAGAAGCGACACGCGCTTCCGACCGCTTCGGTGTCGATCGGTGTCGCGAGCCTCGTGGCGCCGCGCCCCAGCCAGATCCGGGCGGTCCTGGCGGCCGCCGACGACGCGCTCGCGACGGCCAAGGCACGGGGTCGCGATCGCGCGGTGCTGGCGGTCCGCGATCGAGATCCGGCCCCGGAGCTCTACCTCTCTCGATCCGACTGGCGGGCGTTCGAGCTGGCGCGGGAGGGTACCGATGCTGGCGCATGACCAGGAAGGCTTCCCAATCCCGACCACGCTCGAACACACGGGCACGGCCCTCGCGGGCTTGGGGACGTGCAACGAAGGCGCCCTGGCCGGGCGCGGTATCTCGAACACGTCCGAGATCGAGCGCGGCCGACGCGGCGCCGACCCGAGCGCGATCGCCACCTGCGCGGCCTGCCGCCAGAGCTGGTGCGGGGGGCCGGAAGACGACGAGGAGTGCGTCGTCTTCTGCGACGAGTGCCGCGAGTCGATGTGCCGGGGCGAGCTCACCGATCTCTACGTCGATCTGGGGGGTGGGGACTAGGAAAGGAAAGGAGGTTCGACATGTTCCAGGAGCCCTCGTTGGACCGCACGCGCCGGTCGAGGCTCACCAGGCCGGACAGCGGGAGATTCGAGACACGAAAGGCGAGAGCCGACGAGCCAATCCCGGAGGCGCGGGACGTGCGGAGGATCGCGGCACGGACCCCCGTCAGCGAGGTGATGTCGTGGGGGTTCCCCCTCGAGCTGGGGGCCGATTTCAGCGTGGAGACCGTCGCGTCGATCTTCATCGAGAACGACATCATGGCTGCTCCGGTGGTCGACGGCGCCGGTCGATTGATCGGCATCGTCTCGATGGCCGATCTGCTCCGGGAGTACTGGGACGACGTCGAGACCGACGAGGGACCGGCGAATCTGGAAGCCGGGTTCCACTCGACCAGGCTGGCGCGGGCGATCGCGTCGGAGGTGATGCAGCCTGCGGGCATCGCCATTCCGTCGAGCACGCCCCTGCTTCACGCCGCGGCGCTCCTTGCGTCGGGCAGCGTGGGCCAGATACCGGTCACGAGCGAGACGGGCATGGTGATGGGCCTCCTGACCGCGCTCGACGTCGTGCGCTGGCTCACTCGGGCGGAGGGCCTGGACGTTCCTCTGCAGGGCGACACCCGAGAGCGGGATGCGCGGCTCGCTGAGATCGCGTCGATGCGGTGACCGTCAGCGCTTCAGCGAGTCGATCAGGACGCGGGCGACCTCGGGCCTCGAGAACTCCGCGGGCGGCGGCTCGCCGCGCGAGAGCATCTCGCGGACCTTCGTGCCGGAGAGGCTCACGTGGTGCGAAGGGTCGTGGGGGCAGGTCTTGAGCGACGCCATCGAGCTGCAGCTCCGGCAGTAGAAGGCGTTGTCGAAGAAGACCGGCTGGATGCCGAGCTCGCCCGGCGCGAAGCGGTCGAAGATCGCGTGGGCGTCGTAGGTGCCGTAATAGCTGCCCACGCCGGCGTGGTCGCGCCCCACGATGAAGTGGGTGCACCCGTAGTTCTTTCGCGCGATCGCGTGGAAGATCGCCTCGCGAGGGCCTCCGTACCGCATGGCGGCCGGGTAGACCGACAAGACGACCCGGTCCTTGGGATAGTAGCCATCGAGCAGCACCTCGTAGCAGCGCATCCGGACCCCGGCGGGCGTGTCGTCGGACTTGGTCTTGCCCACCAGGGGATGCAGGAGCAGCCCGTCGACCATCTCCATCGCGCACTTCTGCAGGTACTCGTGCGCGCGGTGGACCGGGTTTCTGGTCTGGAAGGCGACGATTCGCTTCCAGCCGCGGTCCGCGAAGATCGCCCGGACCTGCGCGGGGTCCCGGTGATAGGCGGGGAACTGGACCGTGTCGGGCCTGTCGACGAGCTGGATCTCACCCGCGAGGTTGACCTCGCCGGACTCGAGGAGCGCCTTGACTCCAGGATGCGCGGTCTCGGTGGTCCGGTAGACCTCCCGAGCCTCGCGCTCCTTGTCCGGGCGGTACTTCTCCGCGACCGAGAGGAGCGCGAGCGTCTTGCCCGCAGCGTCGACGAGCGCGACGTCGGTGCCCTCGCGGATGCCGGCGGCCTTCTCGGCCGAGACCGAGAGGGTGACGGGGATCGACCAGACGGTGCCGTCCTCGAGGCGCAGGTCCTCGACGATCGTCTTCCAGTCGCGCGAGCCGACGAAGCCCTTCAGCGGACTGAAGGCGCCGACGGCGATCATCTCGATGTCGCTCTGTACGCGGTCGTCGACCTCGATCCGGACGAGACCCTCGGCGCGATCGCGGACGGCCGCGAGGGCATCGCCGCGAAGGACGCGGTCGACGAGCACGCCGCCGTGGGGAGCAATTGCCGTCATTGACTGTTCCTCTCGGTCTAGTAGGTGATCGGTCCTGAAGGAGCGGTCGCGAACGCCGGGGCGGCGCCCGCGCGAACGCCGTCGAAGGTCTGCCGGTAGGCGACGGCGTCGATCGTGAACTTGAGGGGCATCGTGACGAAGAGGCCGACGAGGCATGCGTAGGCACCGACCTGAGAGATCAGCCCGACCAGGAACGCGTACAGGATGAACATCAAGAGGTTCTGGCTGGTCGCGGCCTTGCTCTGCCTCATGGCCTCCCCGATGGAGAGGTCGCGGTCGATGATCAGCGGGATCGCATACAGGTACCAGCCCATCACGACGAAGGCGCCGATGTAGCAGGCGAGGAGGCCGAGGAACGTCAAGAACCCGATCGCGAGGTTGGCCAGAAAGATCCGGCCGTACAGATGGCCGTTGCCCTTCATGTCGCTCATCTCGGGCGTGCCGCCGCGGGCCTGCTTGAGGGCGGCCTTCCACATCCCGATCTGGAAGTAGCTCGTGATCAGCGCGCCGATGATCGCTCCGAGGGCGCTCAGGCCCCAGACGACGAAGACCCACGCGGGGAATTCGGGAGGCCCCGCGTAGACTCCGTACGCGGTCGGGCGGGGCATCATCGCCTGGATGAAGCCGATGTACCCGATGATGTAGCCGACCATCGGGAAGAGCACCGGCAGCATCATGATGAGCGACATCTTGACCCACGTTCCCCAGTGGGCCGTGAACATCTTCCAGCCCTCGGAGACCCACGGACCGATGTCGACCGAGGGCTTCGTCGCAGTTTCCATGGGCGCGAAGCGTAACACAAAGTGATATCCTGACCCGCGAGTTGGAGAAGATCGGTCCTTACCGGGTGGTCTCGTCGCTCGGTTCTGGGGGCATGGCCGAGGTCTTTCTCGCGGAGCGCCGGGGCCCCGGCGGGTTCGTCAAGCGCTTCGCGATCAAGATCGTCAAGGCGGTCGATGACGACGACGAGGAGGAGTCCACGAAGCGCTTCGAGGCAGAGGCCCGGCTCTCGGGCATCCTCGAGCACCCGAACATCGTCCGCGTCTACGACTTCGCCCAGTACCCTCGCCCCTATCTCGTCATGGAGCACGTCGAGGGCGTCTCGCTCCTGCAGATGCTCCGCAAGCTCCTCTCCGTCAAGGACCGCTTCCCCTTCGACCTCGCCGCGTTCGTCGTGGCCAGGGTCGCTCGAGGGCTCGAGCACGCGCACGTCCAGTTCGGGCCCGATGCAGAGCCCCTGGGCCTGATCCACCGAGACGTGTCGGCCGCGAACATCCTCTTGTCCTACCAAGGCGAGGTGAAGATCTCGGACTTCGGGATCGCGCAATCGACGAACAACCCGTGGAAGACGCTCACGGGGACGGTTCTCGGGAAGACCAGCTACATGTCTCCGGAGCAGGCGCGTGGGGAGCCGATCGACGCGCGCTCCGACATCTTCTCGACCGGAGTCGTCCTCTGGGAGCTCCTGGCGATGCGGCCGTTGTATCCCCAGTCGGACCAGGACGCCCAGAAGCGGCGGGCGGCGAAGGTCAGGCCGCCGGCAGTCATCGAGGTGCTCCCCTCCGTCCCGCCCGAGCTGTCCGAGATCGCAGCCAGGGCTCTCGAGCCCCTCGTCGAGGACCGAACGCCCACCGCGGGCGAGCTCGCCGACGAGCTCGACGAGTACCTCTCGCACCTTCGCGCTCCGCCGCGGGAGCGCGCTCTCGGGTCGCTCCTCGAGAAGTACTTTCCGCGCAAGGCGCAGATGGGGGAGGAAGAGGCGACGATCGTCGAGACCGCTCTCCCCGACGCCGTGCGCGAGCGAATAGAGCAGGAGATCTCGAAACGACGAAAGGACGAGACGCCGACCGCCGCAGAGAACCGGGTCTACTCCGTCCAGGGGCCCGATCACGGCCCGCCTGTCGGCGATGACGAAGAGGGCTCCGAAATGGAGCCGGAACAGGACGGTGGCGAGGGAGCCGCACCGACGTTGATGATGGAGGGGGCGAGCCGTGCCTCCGCACGTGGCTCGCGCGACGCCCCGATCGTGCCCGTGGGCACCGAGCCGGAGACGCTGCTGGGGCTCGGAGCGCTCCCGGAGGGGGCCGGCCCGCGGCGCGCGCCGGCGGAGGTCTCGAGGCCGCACGGGAGGAGGATCTCGCACGACGCATCGACCGTGACGATGCCGGTCTACAAGGAGCGCCCCGTGGCCCTCCTGGTGATCGCGGCCGTCGTCCTCTTGCTCGGCGGGGCGATCGCCGCGCTCTGGGTCTTCCGAGACGCGCCCTGGAATCCGCTCGGCAGCGCGGGCCAGATGCCCGGGTCGCTGGAGGTCTGGCAGCTTCGATCCAGCCCGGAGGGTTTTCGCATCTTCGTCGACGAGCGATACGTCGGAGCGACCCCGCTCGACGTCGAGTGGTCTCAGGTGCCCGCCGGAGCGTCCGTCGTCGCGCTCAAGGAGGGTTTCCCGCCTCTGGTGGCGCTCGGCCGCTCGCTCGACGGATACCGGCTGGGCCTCGTCAGGTTCCCGGGCGCGGTCGCGCCCTATCCCGAGGGCACCGGCAGCGAGGGCGTCACGGTGGCGCTGCGCCGCCGCGACGGCCGGGTCGTCGGGTACTCGGTCGTCACGTTCCCGGCAGGGATGCCATCGCCCTCCCAGGAGCGAATCCGCGAGGAGGGGCACGACCTCGTCTATCGTTACTCGGCCTGCCGGCCCTGGGTTCCCTGCGTGGCGAGCGCCGGAGGCGACTGATCACCACATAGACGTTTCGTTGATCTATCGTTCGGCCCCGATGCCTCGCGAGCCTCCCGTGTCTCGCATGTCCCCCGCCGAGAAGGTGCTGACCGAGACGGTGGGTCGGCTCATCGAGTTCTGGGGCTTCGGGCGCAACATGGGAAGGGTCTGGGCGCTGCTCTACCTGTCGCCGGATCCCCTGAGCGCCCGCGACATCCGGGACAAGCTGGACCTGTCGGCGGGCGCCGTGAGCATGACCGTCACCGACCTCGGGCGCTGGGGTGTGGTCCGGCGCATCTGGCTGCAAGGCGAGCGAAAGGCTCACTACGTGGCGGAGGTCAACCTCTGGCGGATGGTCTCGCGCGTGCTGAGCGAGCGCGAGCGGACCGAGATCGTCGTCGCCATCGAGGGCTTCCAGGAGGCGTTCGATCTCCTCGAGGAGTCCCGGCGCCGCGCCGGCGCGCACGACCGGAAGCGAACGGTGGTCATGGCGGAGCAGGCCCTCCGGATTCGACAGCTCCTCGAGCTGGCCAAGCTCGGGCGGTCGCTCCTCGACGCGCTCCTCGCGACCTCCAAGATCGACGCTGGACCTCTGACGCGCTTTCTCCTCCGGGCAAAGTGACCAGGGCCAACAGGCAACAGGCAACAGGCAACGGGCGGCGGGCAACCGCCCGGATCCGGAGCTCCCGCCGGCTCCCGAGCCTCCGCCGCCTGCGCTCTCGGCCGCCGGTCGCCAGTTGCCGGTTGCCGGTGGCCTGTCGCCTGTTCTCCGGCTCGGGCTCTGACGCGACGCCCGAAGGCCTCGAACGCAGGCTGCCTTCCCGGCAGAGCCTAGGAGTCCTCCACCTCGTGCTATCCATCATTCTCGCGCTCCTGCCCGGCGTCGCCGGCGCGGCCGATGGGGATCCGATCGCCTCGTCCGCCTACGCGATCGACGTCTTCGTGGGGCCCGTGCTCGGCTCGTCGCGCGCCGTGGGCCTCTCGGGTGCGTTCTCCAGCATCGCGGAAGGGGTCGAGGGGCTCTTGTGGAACCCAGCGGCCGTCGCGAACCGCTATCCGTACTCGCTGTCCTGGTGGGACTACGACCTCGACGCGGGTTTTCTGTTGCCCACGGGGGTCGCCGGCACCGACTTCGACAACGACGGCGAGACCAGCACGGACTACCGGTCCTTCAGCGTGGGGCTCCTCGGAGGCGCCTTGCAGTTCGGCTACCTCGGGCTCGGAGCCGAGGGCGCGATCCAGAACTACCAGGTCGAGACCAGGGACGAGACCGGCGCGGCGTCGGTGGCGGATGCGCTCCTCGTCACCGCCCACCTCGACGCCGCATACGCGCTCCTGCATGGGCAGCTCGTCGTCGGCACAGGAGCCCGCGTCGCGTCTCTCTCCCTCGAAGGAGGGGCGGAAGATGCGAGCCTCGCGCAGGTGAGGGGAGTCGGGCTCGAGGTGGGACTCCTGGTCCGTCCCGACGGCGAGCCGTTCCGTTTTTCGGTCGTCGGGCGCACCGACGTGAGGGAGCAGGGCAGGGACTGCTCCGAGGACCGCGAAGCGGGCGGGTTCTTCCTGCCCTGCCAGGTCGTGGTCCCCTGGGAGGTCCAGTCTGGTTTCTCCTGGATGCTGGGCCCCAAGCCCTACAACCCCCGCTGGGTCAACCCGAACGGCGTTCGCGACGAGCTGAGGAAGACCGTGGATCGGCGCCGCGCCCAGCGCCGGCTCGCCGCGGAGCTCCGGCTGGCCCAGGCCCCGCCTGCGCTCTACTGGCAGGAGGCAGGTCGCATCACGGCCGAGGAGACCAGGACGCGCGAGGCCGAGGAACGTGAGATCGACCGCGAGGAGGCGAGGCTGGAGCGCGCCCGAAAGCGCGCGCTGCGCCGTGCCCCGCGGCGGTACCTGCTCCTCTCCGCCGACCTGGCGCTGACCGGCCCCGTCGAGGGCGGCGTCGGGATAGAGTCCTTCGTGCAGCAGGTGGAACGGCGAAGCGGCAATACCCTGAGCGTGACTCCGCGCCTGGGCCTGGAGGGCGAGGTGTGGCCGGACCGGCTGCGGCTCCGGGGGGGTAGCTACCTGGAGCCCTCGCGTTTCGATGATCAGGGATCGCGCCCGCACGGTACCTTCGGGCTCGACTTGAGGCTGTTCTACACGACGCTCTGGGACGTGTTCGCTCGCTTCGGCGTGAGGGCCTCGGGCGTGATCGACGTGGCGCCGCGATACCTCCAGCTCGCGGTCTCGGTGGGGATCTGGCATTGATCGAGCGGCGAGGAAAGCTCACGCGAGAGCTCGAGCACGTCCTCGAGCGGCGGGCGACGAAGGTCGTTCTGTCGATCCTGATCGTGCTCTCGGTGCTGCCGCTGGACCTCATCGAGAACGCCTTCGGGCCAGTCCTCCTGGTGATCTTCGGCACCGAGCTCGTGGTCCGCGTCGCGGTCCACCGCCGGGTCCTCAGGCGCGAGGGAGGCTCGCCCTGGGGAGGGCGCCTGCTCCTCGTCCTGGACCTCGTGGCGATCCTGACCTTCCTGCCATTCCCGTTCCTGGCCAACGTCAGCCTGACGCATCCTCTGCGGCTGCTCCGGCTGATCCGCCTCGTGCTCTTGCTCCGGTACGGAGCGCAGATCGCCCGCGACGTGTGGGGGATCGTGACGCGGAGGGAGCGCCTGAGGCACTTCCTGCTCGTCACGTTCGTGGTGAGCATCCTCGCGCTCCTGTCGGCCGTCGTGCTCGTCAACCTGGACGCGCGGACGGACTGGAACGGCGACGGGAGGAGCTCCAGCGACCAGAACGGCGATGGGAGGATCTCGGCGAGCGAGCTCGTGGACGTCGTCTGGTGGTGCTTCCGCCAGCTCGAGAGCGGAGACAACCTCGTGCGGAGCCTTCACGAGCACCCCCTCGTGATCGTCATCTCGCTGCTCCTCACGGCCGGCGGGCTGTTCATCCTCGCGTTCGTCATCGGGATCGGCGCATCGGTCCTCGAGCAGCTCGTCGCCGCCGAGCGCCAGAAGCCGACGGGGCTGCGCAACCACTCCGTGATCGTGGGGCCGGTGCACGCTGCCGAGCCCATGGTGCGCGAGCTGGCGCGCCTGTACGCGAAGAACCGCTGGATCGCCCAGGCGGTGCCCCGCGGGCTCAAGGGGCTCTTCTCGCGGCGGGTCCGCGGGCCCGAGTCGCGGATCGCGCTCCTCGGACGCGAGGAGGAGCCCCCGCAGTACATCTACGACTCGGAGCTGAGGACGGTGATGTACCGGCAGGGCGACCCCGCCGATCCCGCAGCGCTCGCGCGGGTCGACGTCTCGACCGCGAAGCGGGTGATCGTGCTCGCGCACCCCGTCGACGGCGAGGACGCCGACGCGGTGGCCGTCTCGTCCGTGATGGCCGTGCGCGAGCTCAACTCGAGGGCGCGCCTGTACGTGGAGCTGCGCGGGGTGGGGGAGGTCGCCCGCGTCACCGCGAGCTGCGGCGGCGAGCGGACCTACCCGCTCGAGATCTCTCGCCTCATCGGGCTGTTCCTCTGCCAGCACCTCGTCGTTCCCGGCGTGGACCGGCTCTACGGCGAGCTGCTGACGGCGGAGGGCAGCGAGATCTACACGCACGTGATGAACCTCTCGTGGGAGTTCGAGGCGCTCGCGGATCTGCCACCGGCGTGGGGCGGGCCCGCGATTCGCTGGGAGGACCTGCTCCTGGGCGCCTACGACCGGCACCACGTCGTCCTCTTGGGCGCGATGCTGGGCTCGAAGAACCACAGCGTCTCCGCCGAGAAGCTGGTGCTCCACCTGAACCCGCACGCCGCGTCGTTCGATCCCCGGGCGGTCAAGCTCGGCGCCTGCGCGGGCAGGGTCCCGATCAAGGCGCTCAGGGGGCTCGTGGGTCTGTCGCCGACGTACGCCGAGCTGCAGCGTGCCTCCGTCGACCTCTCGTCCGGCTGGGTCCCCGAGGCCGCCGCGGCCGTCGGGCCCGTCGAGGACATGCCGCTCGGGCTGGATGACGGAGGGCTCCATCGGGTCCTCGTGATCGGGGAGAACGACGCCCTTGCGTCGATGCTGGGCGAGCTCGCCATCTTCGTCCGCGGGACCCGCGTCGTCGTCGCCATGGACGGGTCCGAGGAGCGCGGGCCCAGGAGCCGGCGCGTCGGGCGGATCCATGCGCTCGGCTGCTCGAAGAGCGCCGAAGGGGTCTTCGACCTGGTGACCGACAACGCCGGCTCCGCGCGCTGCGTCTTCTTCGAGGAGCTGGACGTCAGGGCGATCGTCGCGCACCCGGTCGTGCGGGAAGGCGGGCCATACGACGCCGTGGTCGTCCTCTCCGACCCGCTCGCGACCGATCCCGACGCGAGGACGTCGATGCGAGTGCTCCAGCTCTCCTCGCGAATCGAGAGCCAGGAGCTTCCCACCTCGGACTGCGTGCACGTCCTCATCGAGGTCAGCTCGCCGGCCAAGGGCGCCCTCGTCCTGCCGCGTCTCGAGCGCCTGAAGAACCGGTGCCGCCAGGGCATGCGCACGACGCTCGTCTCGACCCAGGTCCTCAAGAACTACTTCATGGTCCACAGCGCCTTCGTGCCGGGCATCCCGAGCGTCTACGACGAGCTGCTCTCCGAGCGCGGCCAGGAGTTCGTCCGGCTCCGGGTCGCCCGGCGCTGGCCTTCGCGGCCGGTCAGCTTCCGCGACCTGCTCCGGCGCCTCGCGCGCCATCGGCTGGTGCCGCTCGGCGTGGAGCTCCGGGACCGCTCGCTCGTGATCAACGCGCACCCGTCCGACCCGCCGTTCGACGGGGGCGAAGTGGACGCCATCTTCGTCATCGGCGACACGGCCGCCCTCGGACGGGACGTCGAGTTGACATAATGTATCTTATGCGAAATAGACCTCAGCGCAGCAGGCAGCCGAGGTCGAGGATCTCGAGCCCACCCTCGCTCGCGGCGACGTAGGCCAGGTCGCCCGCGACGGCCACGGACGAGGCGGTTGCCGGAGGATCGGGCTCGTACGTGGCCGCGAGCACCGGGGCCTCGGGGACGGACACATCGTAGATCTCGAGGACGGTCACGGACGCGACGACGGCGTGGTCGCCCCAGAGGGCCAGGTGCTTCGGGCCGGGCACGGACGTGGTGGCCCCGACGCCCACGACCTCGGGACCCGTGGGATCCGCGACGGACACGACGACGAGCCCGATGGGATCGACGGCGACGTACGCGTGCGCGCCGTCGGGGCCGAGGGCCACGTCGCGAGCGTCGTCCTCCGGCTCGCCGACCGCGACGCGGCCGACCTCCTCCAGGTCGTCCGGCGGCAGGCTGACGACCCGCAGGTCCGCGAGGCAGCCGAGGTAGGCGTGGTCGGGGCCGAGGGCAACCTCGACGGCCCCGCAGCCCAGGTTCAGGATCCGTGGTGCCATCACGGGACCGTCCGGGTCCGGATCGAAATACACGAGGCCGGCGTCGCCCCAGGCGACGACGGCGAGCTCGCCCCGGAGCGCGACCCCGCGCGCGCTCGCTTCGTCGGCCGGGACCGGCTGGGCAAGGTCGTACGAGCCTGCCGCCAGGTCCACGACGGCCAGGCCGGCGCCGAGCTGGGTGACCAGGGCGAGGTCTCCGTCCAGGGCGATGTCGCGGAGCTCCTCTCCCGCCTCCTCGAGGCCCGTCGCGATCTCGCGCTCGAGGAGCGGCGCGGCGGGATCCGTGACGTCCACGACGGCCAGACCGAACGTAGGCTCGCCGAGGACGACCCGGCCGCGCTCGACGGCGAGCACGCCGACCTCGGCCGAAAGCTCGCCGCGGGCCAGACCGCCGACGACCTCGGCGCAAGCCGGCGCCGCGTCGGGGACGGCTCCGGCGTCGAGGGCCGCATCGACTCCGGCCTCGGCGAGCGCCGCGTCGAGCCCGGCCTCCGCGCCGGCCGCGTCGGCGCGGCCCGCATCGACGTCGCCCGCCGTGCCAGCGTCGATTCCGGGCGCGGGCTCGTCGAACGGAGCCAAGAGACCGCACGCTGCCACGCTCGAGATGGCGACCGCGGCCAGCCAGCGAGCTTCGAGCAGCCGACACACTGGTTCGAGGATAACAGAGCGAGGGGTCGTCGAGGGCGCGCGCCGGGTTCCTCCGGAGGTTGAACAGGAAGGCGGGAAGGAAGGAAGACCGGATCGAGGGTTTTCCTTCCCGCCTCCGTCTTCCTGTCGATTCCCCTCCGGGGTCCGCGATGGTGTCGCCCGCACGGGGCGACGGGAGCGTCATCAGGCGCTGTAGAGCGCCGGGAAGTCCGCGTCGTCGGCGTCCGGCTGGGCGCGGACCTCGAGGACGTAGGCCGTCACGGGGTCGAGGAGATCGGAACCCTGGCCGGAGCCCACGGCGGTCACGCAACCCTCGTCGGGGCCGACATCGGAGACTACCTCGGGGCCCATTCGCCCATCGACGACCTCGTTCAGGTAGAGGTCGAGCGTGTTGGGGGTGCCGCAGAGCAGGATGTAGACGTCGGCGAGCGAGGCGTCGTCGCCCGTGCGGAAGACGAAGAAGTCGGTGTCCTCGGCCGAGTCGATCTGGGTATACGGCTCGGCGAAGCCCGCCCAGACGGGCCCTGTCAAGACGCCGACCGGGACGGCCTCGCCCGGCTCGTCGTTCGGCTCGACATCGGTCCACTCCCCGGCCGGGGCGTCGCCCGGGTCCGGCACGTCGTCGCCATCCGCGTCGGCGTCCGTGTCACTGTCCGCGTCGGCGTCCGTGTCCCCGTCGGCGTCGGCGTCGGCGTCCGCGTCCGCGTCGGCATCGCCGTCCGCGTCGTCATCGTCGTCGCCGCCCCGACGGTTCGAGCCGCACGCCGCCGAAGAGGCCGCGAGCGCGAGGAGTGAGAGGAAGATCCAGCGAGTGCCCATCATGACGAGCTCCTTCAGTGGTTTGCGAGATCGTTCTCGAGGACGTCGACCGTCCTGGTCGCGAACGCCGAGACGATGAGGTCGACGTCACCGTCGCCGCCGAGGTCGGACGCCACGAGAGCGACGGGGTCCAGACCCACGGGAACCTCGATCGGGGAAGCCCGGCCGCTACCGGCGAGGAAGACCAGGACCGCGTCGTTCGTCATGTCGACCGCGGCGACGTCGGGGCTCCCGTCGGCGTCGAAGTCGCCTGCGACGACGTCGTAGAGGTTCCCATCGATGGGAATCGTCTCGACCGCCTCCCCGCGCACCAGCCCGAGGCCGCCCTGGCAGGCCACAGCGATCCGGTCGCCGGCCATGGCGGCGGCGCGGGGAGCCTCGCAGACCTCGATGCGGCCGGCCTCGGTGAGCCGGCCCCGGCCGTCGTTCGCGGCCCATGCGATCTCCGAGGCGGAGGGAATCACGGCGATCACGTCCAGGTCGCCGTCGCCATCGACGTCGCCGGTCACGGCCGCGAACGCGCCCTCGATCGGCCAGCGCGGCCCGGCGAGCTCGAGCCCGGCGTCGCCGCGGCGCCACACCTCGATCCCCGCGCCGGGCTCCGAGTCGAAGCCCACCGTCGCGACGACCTCGGCCCGGCCGTCGCCGTCGAGGTCGGCGCCCGACACGTGCTTGGGCCGGAGCGACGGCGACGCGCTCGCGAGCAGCGCCAGGCCGGCTTCGGATCGACCGAGCAGCGAGAGCGTCGAGTCGCCGGCATTCGCGGTGGCGAGCTCCATCGTCCCGTCTGCATCCGTGTCCAGGGCAGCGATCGCCAGCGGCGAGACGCCGACCTCTCCGGCCACGGGGTTCAGGTCGCCGTCGGCGGCGTCGATCAGGCCCACGCGGTTGTCGAGCTGGAACAAGAGAGCGACCTCGGACGCCGGCCCGTCCAGCGCGGCCAGAGCGCGCGCTCCAATCCCGGTCGGCAGTACGCGGCTCGGCGCGAACGGGCCAGGCTCCGGGTCGTTCGCCGACCCGCACGCAGCGCAGAGCGCGCCAAGGGCGATCAAGAAGAGCGCTCGCTGCCGTACCGCTCCGGGCACCGCGGGGATTCTACTGGCTGGCAGAGCTCGTGAGAACGGCCTTCAGGGCGTACCGGCTCGCGCTGTACCCGTGGAGCAGGACGAAGTACGTGTCCGCGGACGGTGAGGCGATCTCGCAGGTCTCGGGACGATCGGCTCCCTCGTAGGGGCGGCAATCCCAGTCGTCCTCGGTCGCGGCCTGCCCGCGGCGAACGTACAGGTCCGCGTCGCCCTCGGTGGTCAGCTCGACGGTCAGTGACGCGGTCCCCGAGGGCACCGCGATCTGCCAGGTCCTCCACTCTCCTTGCGCCAGCGTTCCCGCCTCCTCGAGGGCGGGCGCAAGGACGGGCTCGCCTGGCGTGACGACGTCGTCCCCCGGCGCGGGATCGGCGGCGCCGGAGAGAGGTCGCATCATCGAGAACGGGATCCCGTGGCCTACGTACCGGAGCTTCAGCAGCCCTCGGAGGTGCCAGCCCGTGTCACCCGTGGGCGGGTTCTCGGTGTCGCGCGCGATGATGTGCAGGAGGCTCGGCGGGACGAACAGACCGACGCCGGAGTCCCCGCGCGGCCCGGTGACCGCGCGCGCCTGCGCGAGCAGGGGAGCGATGTCGGCACGGAAGGCCTCGTAGCTCTCGTGCGGCGTCGCCACGACCGCCACGATCCGGTCGAAGAGCGCCTCGACGGCCACGCGCTTCGGATCCGTCGCCGGGAGCTGGTCCATCGCCATCGCCTCGAGGAGTCCCGGCTTCATGGCCTGCAGCACCGCGCCCTGGACCGGCGCGAGCGCCTCTCCCAGAGAGCGCCGCGGCAGGTGGGTCGCCATGAACTGCTCGACGATGTCGGACATCGTCATCGGACCGAACGCGAGTTTCTGTGACTCCGCGGCGGCCAGGTCGGCGGGAGCGTAGCTCGCCGCGGGGCGCAGCTCCTCGGGAGCCATGGTCATCTCGACGAGCGCGGACAGCTTGTTCGCGTTCCTCTCCACGAAGGGCGAGGTCTGGCTGGGGTCGTGCAGGTCGTGAGTCGCGATGAACGCCGCGAAGCGTTCGCGCACCGCGGCGGACAGGCCGAGCTCGGCGAGACCCCAAGAGTTGAGGGGCACGATCAGGCCCGCGCTGGTTGCGACGTGGGCGAGCTCCGCGCAGTAGATCATGTTCGCGGGGTCGTCGAACCACGCGTTCGCGTCTGCCTGCTCCTGCGCGTCGCCCGCGACGGCGAGGATCATGTTGCGCACGTGCTCGCGGACCTTCTCGGGGTTGCGCGCCGCGAGGGGGTCGCCTCCGTTGTAGTCGCCCGGGAACTTCGACACCGCGTTGAAGGCGACCATCATGGTCCTGATGTTGTCGACGAAGGCCGAGGCCAGCGCCGGGCTCAGATACGCCGGCAGCTCGGGCCTGACGAAGATCATCGGGTACGTCTCGCTCCCGAACCGGCCGGGCCCTGCCTCGCCGCCCGGATAGCCCTGGGGGTTGTTGAGCGTGATCACGCCCGGCTGGCCGTCTCGCATCACGCCGACGACGAGCTCGATGTGCGTGTCTTGCAGCTTGAAGTTCTCCTTCATCTCGGGGCCCGCGCCCTCGAGGGACAGCTCTCGGTATTCTTGACGGTGGTGCTTGATCGCGTAGCCGATCTCGCCCGGCTCGAAGTAGCGCGCGATCTCGACGTCGCCGCGGGCGATGACGTTGCCGGCCGCGTCCCGGCCCGTACCGTCGGCGTCGTGGTAAGGGATCGCCACGACCGTCCCGGTAGGCCCGAACAGGTGGGTGTCGGCCACGACTGTCTGGGGCCCGACCTTCACGTGGACGCGAAAGGCGTCCTCGATCGCGGACATCTCGGGCCCGTGCCCGCCCCACTTCTGGCGGACCGCTTCCATGTCGGGGGCAAATCGGGGCTCAGTCTCGACGCCGGCGTGCATCCGGTCGGCAGGGCCGGTGTCGACTACACAGCCGAGGAGGAGCGAGAGGGCGGCGACGGGGAGGGCCTTGGTCGTGAGCATCGGGCGGCGGCCGCAGCAAGGCCGGTGCCACCGCGTGGCGAGCCACGAGCCCGACCATTCGCGGGCTTTTCGCCGACCGTCAGGGTCGGCCCCTGGCCAGAGCCGCTCCCGTTGCTGGCTCCCCGAGGTGCTGTCCGCTACCACTCGTACCGACCACTACCACTCCGCTGCCAGGTTTGACGCCGGCCGCCGAGGTGGCGTAGGAGCCAGTCATGCGCCCTTCCCTGCCCTTCCTTGTGGCGCTGGCCGCTGCTTGCGGAGACGACGACCAGCCGGCGGACGAGACCGATGCCGCGGTGGACGCAGGAGCGGACTCGGGCCCCGTCGACTCGGGGCCGGAGGCGGCGGCTCCCGCCGAGTGCGAAGGGTTCGTCGTACCCGAACGACCGGGCAGGTCCGACTGCCCGGAGCCGGACGTCGATCGGCCGGACCAGCTCGCGGGGTGCGTCCTGGGCTCGGGTCACGCGGGCTCCTGGGTGATCGACGGTGACGGGCTTCCCGCCTACGACTTCGCGGTGGACGAGCGGTGCGACCCGGCCGGCCAGCACTGGTCGCCGCGTCCCGATCCGCAGCGCGATCCCGTCCACCTGATCGGAAACGGCCGGGGACTGGTCGCGATGGCGCGCGCATCGGGCGCCGTCGAGCTGTACACGCAGGACCGAGGGCACACCTGGGTCAACTTCGTCGATCGGTGGAGCGATCCCAGAGCGCCTGAATTCCCGCCGCAGGTGGGCGGCGGCTGGAGCTACCTCGCGGACGAGGCGGGGGTCGAGTCCACCCGGTTCGAGGACCTGCCCGTAGGCCAGGCCACGGACATGGAATCGCGGCGCTTCGGTGTCGGCTACGTCGAGACCGACACCGCCCTGAGTCGGGCGCGGGTCGTGCGTCGCGTCTTCGCGCCGGACTCCGAGGCGCGCGCGCTGGTGGCCGAGGTCACGGTGACGAACCCGGGGGCCGAGGTCCTGCGGACCGGGTTGGTCGAGCTGTGGGACCCGAACCTGCGAGAGCTCGTGGTCGAGATCATCACGAGCGACGTCCTCTTCGACGGGATCACGGACGACATCGAGCGCCGCCGGCGGGATCTCTTGCGCTCGTTCGGCTCCGTCGCGTCCTGGGACCCCGAGCGACGGATCGCCGAGGCGAGGACCGAGGCGGCGTCGCTGCCGGACGGCGTCGACGACCGATTCGATCCCTCCGACGTCGACTACTTCCCCGATCCCGTCTGGCTGGCGCCGCTCGACGAGGACGGCGAGCCCGACGCGGTATGGCTCGCGCACTCCGAGCTGTGGGAGGGCTCCGACCGCACGCCTCCGGCGCTCGCGGCGGCGCCCGGTGACGCCACCGCGCGGTCCCTCGAGCTCGACGGCTGGGGACAGCCCGCGCTCCTGGCCATGCGCGTGCCGATCGAGGTGCCTCCTGGCGGCCAGGTCACGCGGCGTTTCGCGTTCGGAACGGTTCCGGGCGGCGGCGATGCCGACGCTGCGGTCGAGGAGCTGAGGTCGAAGGCCGCGACGCTCCGCGAGCGGACGCAGGCGCGGTGGCGGGAGCGCCTGGTCTGGGCGGCGCTGCAGGGGCTCGAGGACGCGGGCGCCGTGCAGCGGGAGATCGCGTGGGCGAGCTACAACCTCCTCGCGAACGCGACCTTCGACGAGTACCGCGGAACCCTCCTCGAGGGGCAGGGCGGCTCGTACAAGTACATCCACGGAGTGGACGGCGCGATGGGCGACCTGTGCCTGTTCGCGGACGCGCTGGGGCTCGTCGATCCGGCGCTGGCCGGCGACACGCTCGCGTACACGATGGCCACCCTGCACGGCTCGGAGGATGCGACCCCCTGGCGCTACCCCTACGCGACGACGGGCGTGGGCTCCTTCAACGACGCGGTCGTCTACGACCAGCGAAGCGACGCCTACTGGCTCGTTCCTTCGAGCGTCGCGCGCTACGTCGCCATCACGCGCGACGAGGCGTTCCTCGACCGCGTTCTGCCCTACTGGCCGCGCGCGGCGGGCGAGACGGGCGACGTCCTGGACCACGTCCGGCGCGGACTGGACTACGCGACCGAAGAGCTCGGGATCGGCGCCCGCGGCCTCGTCGCCATGGGAACGGGCGACTACGCCGACGGGATCACGAACCTGACCGACGAGGAGGCAACGCCCGAGGGCTCATCATCCACGTACAACGCGGGCTTCGTCGTCCTCGGCCTTCCCCTCGCCGCGGACGTCGTGGAGGCGCGCGATCCCGAGCTCGCGGACCGGATGCGGGCGCTCGTGATCTCGCAGACCGAGGCGCTCGAGACCGAGGCGTGGCAGGGCGAGTACTACCTGCGCGGCTTCGTGGACAGCGGGAACCCGCTGGCGCCGGAGATCTTCTTCCTGGAGCCGCAGGTCCTGCCGATCGCCGCCGGGCTCGTGGACGGCGCCAGGCGCGACTCGCTGCTCGACCTGGTGCGTGACCGCCTCGAGACGCCGTACGGTGCGATGAGCAACACCCCCATCGGCGACCCGGGAGGAGGCGGAGACATCGACGAGCCCCAGCTATCGGGCATCTGGCCCGTGGCGAACGCCTGGCTGACCGAAGCGTACGCGATGGCCGACCCCGCCGACGGCTGGGACTCGTTCGTGCGCAACACGCTCTTCACCCACGCCGAGACGTTCCCTGGCCTCTGGTACGGCGTCTGGACCGGCCCCGACTCCTACAACGGCCCCGACCACGATCGCGCCGGCGAGGCGGACGCCCACCCGGCGACGGCGCTCACCGACTACCCCGCCTTCAACGCCCACATCCACACGAGCCCGCTGCGCGCGCTTCAGGCGATCGCGGGCGTTCGCGGCACGCGCGACGGGATCGAGATCTCGCCGCTCCTTCCGACCGAGACCTTCACGATCGCCTGGCCGAGGCTGCGCCTCGAGTGGCGCCCCGACTCCGTGCGCGGCGCGCTCGTCGCGTCGGCCACCGCACCCGTGGAGATGCGGATCGCGCTGCCCTCGAGCCTCGCGAAAGGCGCCGTCGCGGTGACCGTCGGAGGCACGATGGTCGCTCACGCGATTGACGACGGCTCGGTCGTCTTCACCCTCGAAGGAAGGGATGACGAGGCGGTCGAATGGCAGGTACTGGCCGAGTGATGAAACGACGAGTCTCGGACATCGCCGTCATCGGGATCGAGCCGCCGCCCGAGCTCCAGGCATGGCGACGAGCGGGCTCGAGGCCTCGGGTAACGGGGACCGCAGGCGAGCGGGCCAGTGGCGCGCCGTGTCAGGGAATGACCAGCCACGGCTGCCGCCGCTTCGGGCCGGTGCGGTAGACGCGGAAGTGATCGTCGAACGCGAAGGCCTCGAGGATGTGGAGCCGCTCCATGAGGGCGAAGCTCGTGCAGTCCACGAGGCTGAAGTCCTGGTCCGGCCACTCGCAGACGATCGCGTGGGCGCGTGCGAGGTCGGTCGAGGTGACCCCCACGACCCGAACGACGCCGTGCCGCATCGCGTCCCAGTACGTCAGGGCTGCCTCGCGGCCGAGTCGCGCACGGACCAGGCACCAGGTCTCGACCAAGACGTACCGACGTGACGAGGTCGCCGGCCCGGGCGCGGGAGGTGAATGTGGCCGCGGCTTCGGCGTGGTGACGATCGGAACGGTCAGCGACGGCGTAGAAACCGCCCGTGTCCACGAACAGCGCCGTCACGGAACACCTCGTCGAGAACGGCGTCGTGGTGCTCCGAGACGCCCTGCGCACCGCTCTCGCCGAGGCCGACGAAGGAGCGGACGGCATCCTTCGAGACGGACTCCACGCCGCGCAGGCCGCCGACGTGATCGGCCACGAGCCGGCGAATGAGCGCGGTGAGGCTGAGGCCCACCTCCTGGGCCTCGCGCCGCAGTGCGCGGTGGTGGTCGGCCGGCAAGTAGATCTGGGTGCGGACCACACGCGTTGACATCATCACGATGTTACGGTGCAGCCACCGGGTCGTCGAGCCATGGAGTGTGGTCGCGAATCCGGGAGGTGGCGGCCTCAGGGGCTGCCGCAGACCGCGTGGCGGTAGCCTTCGTCGGTGCCGTGGCAGGTGTACGCGGCGCGACCGCAGTCCGCGTCGATGCTGCACCGCTTCCAGCAGTTGGCCGACTCGCAGGAGCCGTCGGCGGGGCAGTCGGCGTCCGACTCGCAGGGCTTCGAGCAGTAGCCGCCGGGAGCGCCCGAGCAGTAGGTACCGGCTCCGCCGGGGCAATCCCCCGCGTCCTGGCAGGCCATGCCCACCCAGCCGACGTCGTCGCCTTCGATGCACGAGCCGGCGCTGCAGAAGAGGCCATCGTCGCAGGGCCGCTCGGCGCAGCACTCGTCCCCGTCACACGGATCCTCGGGCTCGCAAGATCCGGCCACGCAGTCCCAGCCGTCCGGGCAGGGAACCTCGGCACAGCATTCGTCGCCGTCGCAGGGGTCCTCCGGCTCGCACCAACCGCCGATGCAATCGAAACCGAAGGGGCAGGGGTCGTCCGCGCAGCATTCGTCGCCACCGCAGGGGTCGTCCACGTCGCCGTCGGAATCAGTGTCGGCGTCGGAATCGGTGTCGGCGTCGCCATCGACGTCGGAATCGGAGTCGGCGTCCGTGTCCGAATCGACGTCCGTGTCCGAGTCGGCGTCCGTGTCCGAGTCGGCGTCCGTGTCCGAGTCGGCGTCGGTGTCCGAGTCGGCATCGGTATCCGAGTCGCCATCGGTATCCGAGTCACCATCGGCACCGGAGTCGTCGTCGTCTCCTCCCCCGACGCGCCGCCCTCCCATGCACGCAACGAGGAGGACGCAGAGGAGCAGAACAATCGAACGACTGACCGCGGAGTGGAGCGAGTTGCTCAGAGGCACGGTACCTCCTACGCCGCAAGGCCGGGAAACTTCCCGCCAGGCGCTCGGGACCATGCGGCTTCATCGGCGATGGGTGCAGATCCCTCTTTACAATCAACAGGTTAGACAGCCGCGTCGCCGCGGTCGTATTCGTTGACGTTGACGTTGACGTTGACCTTGACGGCGACGACGACTTGGACGTGGGCGTACTCCTCGTTGACGGCATCAGATCATCTTCGTCAACATGGCCACAACGCCCTCGAGCAGCCGGATGCCGTGTTCGTAGCGCTGGTG
>JACPQR010000173.1 GCA_016190375.1 Deltaproteobacteria bacterium | reverse complement strand
TACGCCCACGTCCAAGTCGTCGTCGCCGTCAAGGTCAACGTCAACGTCAACGTCAACGAATACGACCGCGGCGACGCGGCTGTCTAACCTGTTGATTGTAAAGAGGGATCTGCACCCATTGGTGTTGTGAGGTCCTGTCGCCACGGAGCGCAGCCGACGATCGGATCGTGAAGCTGCCGCTCTACTCCATGTCCGGCATCTCGTGGAACTGGCTCGTCGACCCCGCGGTTCGAACTGTGGAGTGCTTCGAGACCGTCGGGGGGAAGCCGACCCTCGCAGTCACGGGCCGGGATTCGGATTCGCCGGTCCTTCCGCCGTTCGACTTGGCGTTTCCGCTCGAGCACTGGTGGCTGCGGCAGGCCAGGTGAGCACGGGGGTCTCGAGACCCTGGTCGACACGAAAGGGCCGGCGCGCCAGGAGGCTCGCTTCTTGCTGCTGGACGCAGATCGTGGGGTCCCGACTGGGTCGGATGTCCGCAGCATGGCTGTTGGCGCTTGGGCTGACGCTCGGTGGCTGCGCGACGGTCTCGCCGTGGGAGCGCGAGCGGCTGGCCTCGAGGAGGATGCAGCTCGACCCTGATCCCATGGCGGCGGAGCTGGAGCAGCAGACCCACGACCACCGCGAGGCGGCTAGCGGCGGGCTGGGCGGAGCGGGCGGCGGCTGCGGCTGCAACTGATCGCGGGAAGCAAGAGCGCCACGAGGAGCCAGACGGGGGCGAACGAGGCCCCGGATCCTCCCGCGGTCCGGCAGCCGCTCGCTTCGAAGGTCGCCGTGGGACGGACGTTCGGGCCCGAACTGCCGGCCTCGGACAGAGCCAGGCTCGCGACGGCGACGTCGTCTCGGTACAGGTCGCTGCCCGAGCCCGCGGCTCCGTCGCCGTCGACGGCGGCGAGGTAGAGGGTGACGGACCCGCTGCCCGCCGGGGGAGCGATCCAGTCGAACGTCCACGCGGCCTGGCTCGAGCCGTTGCCGAAGACCGCGCCGGTGCCCGCCGGGCGGGAGACGGTCGCGTCGAACGGCTCGAGCTCGCCCCTGGGTGCGCCGTCCGTGCCCACGATCTCGGCCGCGAAGGCGCTCTGCACGCCCGTCGCGCCTTCGAGGCGGACCGTGATGCGGTACGAGGTGCCCGCCTCCCAGCTTCCCGTCTGGGCGAGCGCCGGCGGATCGACCGCGACGCGGAGCCTCGCGCGTCCCGGCGCCTCGACATGGCAGATCGAGCAGTCGTAGCCGCGCGAGCCCGGCGATCCCGTGTAGAACGAGCCCCCGCCGCCACCTCGGACGCCCTCTTCGCCGAAGAGCGATTGGTCCCGGAAGGCCCGCGCGGCGCCGGGGACACCCGTGACCACCGCCAGCATCGCGACGCAGATCAGGGCGCGCACGACGAGTCCTCCGTGGCGCCATCAAGCCACACGCGCAGCACCGCGAGCTCGGGGTCGCGGGCATCCCTGAACACGTCCCGGCCGTCGTATTGCTCCGCCCCGCCGTGCCAGGCGCCGCCGAGCGACTCGTCGAGGGGCTTCGCGACGAGCAGCGGCTCCGAGTAGCCGGGCGCGGGGCTGGCGAAGCCGAGGGCCGCGCTCAGGTTGAGCGCGCTCTCCTCTTCGGTAAGGGGATCTCCCTGCGAGTCGCCGGGTAGACCGTAGCGCGAGCGGTTCGGGGCGTAGACCCTGAACGCCCGGTCGGGGTTGCCGTGGCATGCCGGGAAGGCGCATCTGTCCACCAGGACCGGCTCGACCTGGCACCGGAACATCGCCGGGTCCAGGTCCGCCTCGCCGACCTCGGGGTTCGGCAAGGCGCACGCGGCGAGCGAGCCGAGGATGACGGCGAGGCGCCTCACAGCGTCGCCTCCAGACCCGCCGCCAGCATCGTGCCCGCTCTGCTCTCGATGCGGTCCGAGTCGAAGAAACGGTAGTAGAAGGCGTCCGCCCGCAGGTCGAGCCGGATCGAGTCGAACGGACCCAGCCGGCCGCTCTGCCAGACGATGGCGGGGCCGATGAAGTCGTCCACGAGCGGGCCGAGCTCGCGATCCGCGGTCATCCAGGCCAGCCGCTCCTGGTAGGCGCGGCGGTAGAACGACGCGCCGGACTGGACGTGAAAGCGGTTTCGCACCTCGAGGTCGAAGTCTCGCCACAGCTCCACCGCGAGGACCGCGTTCGTCGTCGAGGCTTCGACTCCCCAGCTATCGAGGTAGAGTCGCTCGTCGAGCCCGACCGCGACTCGCTGCCCCGCGGCCCGGCGGGCACGGACCACGAGGGCGTGCCGGAAGCGGCTCTTGGGGTGTGACTCGGGAACGGTCGTCCCACCGGCCAGTCTGACGTAGCGGTAAGGCGACGAGAGGAGGCCGCCGTCGATCTGGCCGGCGTAGCCGAACGAGACGACCGTCGATGCGTCCAGGACCTGCGCGATCGCCACGGTGAGCGTTCGCGAGTCCGCCGTCTCGTCGAAGGCGTCGTCGCCTGCCCGGCCCACGTTGCTCAGGACGAGACCGGCGCCGGCCGAGAGAGTCGTGGACCTCTTCGCGAGGTCCATCGAGCCGCCGATCGAGAGGCGGTGCGAGCCGTAGTCGTTCTCGTCCGAGCGCGCGTAGTCCGCGGACAGCGCCAGGTCGCCACCACGAAGGTCCGCGCCTGCCTGGAACTCGTCGCGCTGCTCCGTGAAGGCCCGCGTCGCGGCCGCGACGACGTCGACCGACGCGGAGCTCACGACGTCGACGAGGGCGCCGGCGCGAAGCGCAACCGAGTCGCCGAAGGCTGCCCGCGCGCGCACGGCGCTCGTGACCACCGTCGTGGCGTCGTCGTCCTGGTAGACCGACACGCGCGCATTCGCCCGGGCGTCGACCGAGCCGGCGCCCTCGGCGTCCGTGGCCCCGTCGCCGGGCTCGGCGGCGGCCGCGACAGCCGTCGCGCAGAATGCGAGCGCGAGCGCCGCCGCTGGCCAGAGCCGACGGGCATCAATCACCGTCGTTGATCCACCGCAGGAGCGCGGTCCGGAACTCGCCGAAGTCCGGCCAGTTCCCGTTGAAGTCGAACGGGTGCGCCGGTGCCTCGTTGGGATCGACGGCGGTGAACAAGAGGCTCGACATGGGACGGTCGCGATCGATGAAGCTCGCGACCTCGGCGCAGACGACGGCGCGCGCATCGGGTGGAGGCGTCAGATCGAGGGCGAGGACCGCTTCCGCGTCGCCTCCGCCGTGGCAGTTCCCGCACTTGTCGTCGAGCGGCGGCCGCGCCATCGACGCGAACGCGTCGAGATCGCTGCACAATGGGTCGTCCGGGATCGCGTCGCCATCGTCCAGTGCCGGATCGTCCTCGTCATCCGGCACGACGACGTCCTCGGAGGGATCGGCCTCGACCGCGAGCCACGCGAGGATCGCGTCGACCTGGGCCTGCTCCCACGCCGGGCCGTCGTGGTCTCCCTTCGTGACGAGACGGCTGCGCTCTGGCGCCTCGACGACGATCAGCGAGGGCCAGGCCATCACGGTGTCGTACACCTCCGGGTTACGGCTGAGGAACGCCGGCGCCATCGCGGGGTCCGCGTGGCAGACGGCGCAGCGATCGTCGAGCAGCGGCTGGATGCTCGTCTCGAACCTCGTTCGCCCGGCCGAGTCCGGCTCGGGCTCGCTCGGAGGCAGCTGCATCTCACCGGACTCGACGGGGCCCGACAGCTCGGCCGTGCAAGCGGGCGCGCCGAGCGCGACGAGAAGCGCGAGCGCGTGCAAGTCGATCCTTCCCACCACGCCGCGGTCTCGAGCAACCGTCGTGCCCGTCGTGCTCCCGCCGCGAGCGCATGCGGCTCTCGATTTCGCCCGGAAAAAACGGGTGGATGACTACTGTCAGAGGTCAGCGATACCCAACTCGGCGGGGGCACCAGTCCCTTTTTGCCCACACGTGGGGGCGTTCGACCCCTCCTCGCTTCGGACCGCTCGAGAGCGCCTTCGTGTGGATCGCGCGCGTCATGTCGAGTTGCGGGAGCTCGTGATTGCGGTCGGGCACGAGAGCTGCTTGGGCGGCGAGGAACGAACAGACAACGGGAGGAAGGCATGAGGCTCGTACGATTCGGTTGGTTGCTGATCATCGTCTCCGCGTGCGTCGACACCAGCTCGACCACCACCCCACCTGACCAGGACGTCTACGAGCCGCCCGAAGGGGACGAGAGCCCCGACGCGGTGTTCGATCCGAACGCGAGCGGCGATCCACTCGTCCCCGATCAGACTCCGGGTGAGACCGCAGAGAGCGCTCGCTTCTTCGAGATCGGCTTCATCGACCGCGACGGCCCGATCGTCGCTGACCCGGCCGATCCCGACATCCCCATCTCCGCCAACTTCGTCACGCTGCTCAGGGCGGACGACGGCTCGACGCACAGGGCGACGGAGGCGCGGCTTGCCGTCCAGAACGTGCGTTTCGTGCCTCCCGCGGACCCCGCGAACCCCGGTCCCGGCGACGGCAGCGCCGTGGTCTACGACGCGATGCCGCTCGTCGAGGGCGGGCGCAACGCCACGGGCGCGGTCGCGCTGACCGACCTCGACCCCGACCTCGACAACTCCGCCACTCCGCTCCTCGACCTCTTGACGCCGGACAACGTGGACATCGACCCGGTCGGCAACAGGGTGGTGGCGTGCGGCGTCAACTACTCTCCCTGCCCTTGCTGCGGCATCAGGGCGAAGGCTCACCTGCTCACGCTCGCGGGCGGCGAGGACGTGGCCCTGCAGGACTCGCTGAACGAGGCGCTCGGCATGCAGCTCATGACCGGCGCGCTCGACTGCCAGTTCGGGATGGACGGCAGCGTGATCTACGCGGCAGGCAAGGGCATGGACGGAAACTACGCCCTCGTCCGCGCCATGATCGGCGACGGCGCCGTGATGGCGGAGGTCGTGGCCGCGGGCGGCTCACAGGGAATCCGGTCGCTGGACGTCAGCCCGGACGGCATGCGAGCCGTCTTCGTCAACCTCCCCGAGGACGGGGGCGGCGTCACTGTGCGCCACCTCGAGGGCGCCGAGCTTCCGTTCACGCTCTCCGAGGCGAACGCGAACGGGGGCGAGGGCTGGGCGGCGCTCCAGTACAACCAGTCGCCGCGGTGGTGCGACTCCACCCACGTCGTCTGGCAGACGATCGAGGGCACGCAGCGGACGATCTACCTGACCGACGTCGTCTCGCGCGAGCGGGTGGACCTCTGGTCCGACGAGAACCGCGTCCCGCTGTCCGAGACCTGGCTCGACTGCCGCGTCCGCGAGGAGCTGGAGTAGGAACATGACCGCCGTTCGCGCGCTCCCCTGGCTCGTCGTCCTTCTCGCCGCGTGCGTCGGCGACGAGCCAGGGCCGACCGAGGTCCCCGACCAGGTGTGGGACGACGACCCCGTCGACGAAGGCCCGACCTACCGCTGGGAGGAGATCGGCCTGTCCGCCGAGGCGGCCTCGACCCTGGGCCGCTGGGGTTTCATGACCGCGGATCGGGGTGATGGCACCGCGATCGTGTTCGGCGGCACGCGCATCGACGGGTTCGCGGACGGCGACAGCTTCGGCGACACGTGGTTCATCGACGCGCGAGCGGAGGCTCCCGTCTTCAGCCGGCTCCAGACGACCGGCAATCCCGACCCGCGCTACTGCGGCTGCATGAGCTACGACCCGGCCCGCGACCTCGTGATCCTCGTCGGCGGACGCGACGTCGGGATGCTGATGCCCGAGACCTGGCTGCTCGATCTCGCGACCAACACCTGGACCCTCGTCGACCCCATGAGCACCACCACGCCGCCGGGCGTCGTCGCGTGCGCGATGTCGTACTCCGCCGACCGCGACGCGACCTACCTGTTCGGCGGAATGGGCGGCGAGGACGGAACCGACGCGTACGACCGCACCTGGCGCTTCGACGCGGATGCTCGAACCTGGACCGAGCTCGAGACGGTCGGCCCCAGCGCGCGGTTCTCCTCGATCCTGACCCAGATCGGCACGTCGGGCCCGCTGCTCATGTTCGGCGGCGCGCCGACGACGTTCGGGGTCGAGTACCTCGCCGACATCTGGCGCTTCGACGCCCTGACGGAGACGTGGTCTCCTCTCGTCGTCGATGGACCGGCCCCGCGCGGAAGGCGCGAGGCCTGGCTGGCGGTGGAGCCCGCCGGCGGCGGCTTCATCATCGGGATGGGCGTCGCGGGCGTTCAGACCACCGACGCCCTGTCGGACCTCTGGCGCTTCGACTTCGCGACGCGGCGCTGGACCGACATCACCCCGTCCGAGTCACCTGTCGGTCGCGGCTACTCGCTGTACCTCCCGGGCGGCCCCGGCCGGATCGGGCTCCTTCTGGGCGGCTTCGACAACCTGGAGCCGGTAGCCGATCTGCACCGGCTGGTCCCGCCCGACGGCGACACGCACTGGTAGGCGCTACTCCTCGATCTCGACGCGATCCCCCACGATGAGCTCCACCTCCGAGACCGCGCCCGACGGCCACGTGATCGTCGCGGTGCCGGTGTCCGAGTCCCCGAGCGACACGGGGAGCCAGTCGCTGTTCTGACCCGGGAAGCCCTGCATGGCGTGGATGGTGTAGTAGTGCGTCTCGCTTCCGACGACCTCGACCCGGGCGCCGATGGCGGGCAAGTTCGACGGCGCGCCAACGAGGTGGATGACGGCGGTGCGGGCGGGCGTCCGAGGTCGGTTCACGTAGAACGCCCCCATCTCCGTCGTGTCCTCGCCGGTCTCGATGTCGAACTCGACGTGGCCACCCAGGTTCCAGAAGACGTCGACGTCACCATCGTGGTCCGGGTCGGCCAGGACGATCCCGTGGTTGCGGGCCTCGCCGTGGCCCGCCACGAAGTCGTCGCTGCAGCGATGGAAGTGCAGGGGCCGGACGCCGTCGTTGCAGAACGCCACGGGCGGTCCGGCCTCGCTGGGTCTGCCCGGTCCGATGAGCGCGTCGGGCCAGCCATCGGCGTCGACGTCGCCGGCGGTCATCCCCATGGTGTTCTCGGTTCCCAGCGGGTGCCCGACAGCGTCGAGCCCGGCGTCCTCGCCGACCATCTCGAATCCCTCGCCGCCCTGGTTGACGAGCACGCGGTCCCCGCTGTCCCATCGACCGAGGTACAGGTCCTCCCACCCGTCCTGGTCGAAGTCCGCGGCGGCGGCGGCGAACACTGGGGATGAGGCGCCGATCGCTTCGAGGAGATCCTCGGTCACGTCGACGAAGCCGTCCGGACCGTCGTTCCGGAAGAAGTGATGGTCCGTGACGCTGGCGACGTACAGGTCCTGGTCGCCGTCGAGGTCGTGGTCGAACCACACCGGGTTCTTCGTGTCGCCCACCGGGTCGGTGAGCCCCACCGCGGCGGCCACCTCCTGGAATGTGCCGTCCCCCTCGTTCCGATAGAGCGCGAGGGGGCCGCGGATCGCCGTGACGGCGATGTCCAGCAGCGAGTCGCCGTCGAAGTCTGCGAACCCCGCGCTCCACCACCTCGACGGGAGCTCGAGGATCCCGGCCGGGCCCGAGACGTCAGTGAACGCACCGGTATCCGCGAGGTCGTTCCGGTACAGCGCGCATGGCTCCTCACGGCTGTAGCCGCCGTTTACGAGCAACAGATCGGGATCGCCGTCGGCGTCGTAGTCGGCCCAGGACCCCGTCCAGTTGCGCAGCATGTCGTCGGTGTCGATCCCGAGGTCCATCGCCTCGAACGTCGCGTCGCCGAGGTTCCGGTACAGCATCGAGGTGCGCTCGTGTCCATCGTGCCCGCTGCCCGTGTCCGACTGCCAGAGGTCCTCCCAACCGTCACCATCGACGTCGATCCACGCGGCTCCCCGCCCGTAGGCGGGCCCGTCGACGAGGAGCCCGCGCTCCTCGGCCTCCTCGCAGAACACCACGTCGGGGCCGCACTCCTGCCCGCCCGCGTCGATCTCCGCGTCGGATGCGGCGTCGCTCCCGGTGTCGGCTCGAGCGTCGACCGACGCGTCGACCGCCGCGTCGACGGCCGAGTCCGGCGAGGTCTCGGCGTCTCGCGCGGCGTCGGCCGTGGCGTCCGGGGCCGCGTCCGCGCTCGACGCGGCATCGGGCTCGGATCGTGTGTCATCACCCTCGCCGCAGTCGCAACCCGTCACGAGACCGAAGGCGAGGACCACGCTCCCGAAAACACGGGCCAGATCACACACGGTGGGTCGAGGCTATGACGAGCGGGGAACCGCGGCAAATGACAGGTGACGGTCCCGGTCACCGCTCGGAGGGATCGGGCTTGTCGCGGTCGTAGCCGAGCTTCCGGATCGCCTCGTCGACTCGCTCGACCGGGATCTTGCCGTCGCGCCGGAGCGCGTCCATTGCGGCGATGGCGATGGACTCGGCGTCGACCTCGAAGTGGCGGCGCAGGTCCTCCCGCGTGTCGGACATGCCGAAGCCGTCCGTGCCGAGGACCACGTAGCGGCCGGGGATCCATCGGGCGATCTGCTCGGGCACGATCTTCATCCAGTCGGAGGCCGCGACGAACGGGCCGGAGCGACCCGCGAGGGCTCGGGCGATCCAGGGCTCGCGCTCCGGGCCGCCGGGGTGCAGCCGGTCGTGGCGCTCGCAAGCAAGAGCGTCGCGCCGCAGCTCGAGGTAGCTGGGCACGGACCACACGTCTGCCATCACGCCCAGGTCCGCGAGGATCTGCTGCGCGCGGAGGACCTCGTTGAGGATCGAGCCGGATCCGAACAGCTCCACCGACAGGCGATCCCGGCTCGCCGCCGCACGGTAGAGATACAGGCCCCGCAGGACGCCCTCGCGCGAGCCCGGGGGCATCGGCGGCATCGGGTAGTTCTCGTTCTGCAGCGTGATGTAGTAGGTGACGTCGTCGCCCTGGCCGACCATCCGGCGCAGGCCCTCCTGCACGATCAGCGCGATCTCGTACGCGAAGGCCGGATCGTACGCGACGACGCTGGGCACCGTGCTCGCGAGGATCTGGCTGTGGCCGTCCTGGTGCTGCAGCCCCTCGCCGTTCAGCGTCGTGCGACCGGCCGTGCAGCCCATCAGGAATCCCCGCCCCCGCGCGTCGCCGAGCGCCCAGAGCTGGTCGCCGGTCCTCTGGAACCCGAACATCGAGTAGAACATGTAGAAGGGGATCATCTGCTGGCTGTGCGCCGCGTACGCGGTGGCGGCGGCCGTGAACGAGGCCACCGAGCCGGCCTCGGTGATCCCCTCCTCGAGGAGCTGCCCGTCCTTCGTCTCGCGGTAGTACAGGAGCATCGCCTTGTCGACCGGCTCGTAGAGCTGGCCGACCGACGAGTAGATCCCGACCTGCCTGAAGAGCGCGTCCATGCCGAAGGTGCGCGCCTCGTCGGGGATGATCGGGACGATCCGCTTCCCGATACCCTTGTGCGCCAGGAGCTTGGCGAGCAGGCGCACGAACGCCATCGTGGTCGAGACGCCGCCGCCCGCCTTCGCGTTCGGACGCTCCGCGCCGCCGTCGGAGCGAGGCCGGCCGCGCTCGCCAGACTGGCCGGCGAAGAGCTCCGCGTACAGCTCGTCGCCCGGAAGCACGAGCGGGGCCTGGATGCTCACGCGCCTGCGAGGGACGAACCCACCGAGCGCCCTGCGGCGCTCCTGCACGTACCTGGCCTCGGGGCTGTCCGGCCCCGGATGGAAGTACGGCGCGTCCTCGAGCTTGTCGTCCGGGATCGGCAGCTCCAGCCGATCGCGGAACGCTCGGAGCTCCTCGAGGTCCAGCTTCTTCATCTGGTGCGTGACGTTCCTGGCCTCGAAGCCCTCGCCGAGGGCCCAGCCCTTCACGGTGTGCGCGAGGATCACGGTCGGCCGGCCGCGGTGCTCGACGGCCGCCTTGTAGGCCGCGTAGATCTTCCTCATGTCGTGGCCGCCGCGCCTGAGGCGCCTGATGTCGGCGTCGGACAGGTCCGCCACGAGCTCCAGCAGCCGCGGGTCGGCCCCGAAGAAGTGGCTGCGCGTGTACGAGCCGGGCTCGGTGGCGTACTTCTGGAAGTCGCCGTCGCAGACCTCGTTCATGCGCTTGACGAGGAGGCCGTGCGTGTCGCGCGCGAGGAGCGGATCCCAGCGCCGGCTCCAGATTACCTTGATGACGTTCCACCCCGCGCCACGGAAGACCGCCTCCAGCTCCTGGATGATCTTGCCATTGCCGCGGACCGGACCGTCGAGGCGCTGCAGGTTGCAGTTCACCACGAAGGTGAGGTTGTCGAGGCCCTCCCGCGCCGCGATCGACAGCGACCCGAGCGCCTCGGGCTCGTCCGTCTCGCCGTCGCCCACGAACGCCCAGACGCGCGAGCCCGACGTGTCCGCGACGCCGCGGGCCTGCAGGTACCGGTTGAAGCGCGCCTGGTATATGGCCGCGATCGGCCCGAGCCCCATCGAGACGGTGGGGAGCTCCCAGAAGTCCGGCATCAGCCGCGGATGCGGGTACGAGGACAGCCCGGTCCCCTGGGCCTCCCGCCGGAAGTGCTCCATCTGGGCCTCGGAGACGCGGCCCTCGAGGAAGGCGCGCGCGTAGATGCCGGGCGCCGCGTGGCCCTGGAAGAAGATCTGGTCGCCCGCGGCGCCGCCGTCCCTGCCGCGGAAGAAATGGTTGAAGCCGACCTCGTACAGCGATGCCGTCGACGCGTAGCTCGCCAGATGACCGCCGAGCCCGGGGAAACGCTTGTTGGCGCGATGGACCATGACGGCCGCGTTCCAGCGGATGATCCGCCTTATGCGCCACTCCACCTGCTCGTCGCCTGGCACGGGCGGCTCCTCCTCGGGGGGGATTGTGTTCACGAAGTCGGTCGTCAGCGGCTCATCGGGGACGGACCGCCTCATGCGTGCGTGCCTGAATAGCCGCCCCATCAGGTATCGGGACCGCTGCCGCCCCGCGCGCTGCAGGACCGCGTCGAACGACTCGAGCCACTCGCGCGTCTCCTCGGGGTCCGGGTCCTCGGCCGCTGCGCCGTCGCCCACCGGTGGCTCGTACCCGGCGCGGGCGCCCGCCGGCGTGATCTCGATCTCGTTCATCGTCCCTATTCATTAGGGCGGAACGCCCAGGAGGCCAGGACCGCCGCCCCGGCGAGTGGTAGGCTTTCCGCTGACGGGGACCTTTGCCGGCGGGGTCGAACATGCGTTTTCTGGCGCCATCGTTCTTTGTGCTCTGGGTGCTCCTTGGCTGTGGTGGCTCGGGCCGCGGCGATCCCGACGGTGACGCCGACGCGGACGCCGACGCGGACGCGGACGGCGACGACTGCGTGGACCGCGACGGCGACGGCGCGGGCCAGGGGGCCGGCTGCGAGGCCGACGACTGCGACGACACGGATCCCGAAACGACCGACGAGTGCGGGGACGACTGCGGCGAGCACCCGCAGAGAAGGGGATGTCCGTGCGCGGACGGGGCGGTGACGCCCTGCTACCACGGCCCGGAGGGCACGGGAAACGTCGGCACCTGCAGGGCGGGGCTCCAGCGATGCGAGGGCGGCGTCCTGGGCGAGTGCGACGACCAGATCCTGCCGGCCCAGGAGGTGTGCGACGAGCTGGACGACGACTGCGACGGCGAGGTCGACGACGACGGCGTCCTCTCCGAATGCGGCACCTGTGGGGCATGCGAGCAGCACTGCGCCGGCCCGGAGGATGGCTGCGAGGACTTCCTGGAGGAGGAGGAGAGCGGAGGGGTGGCCGAGACCGCGGAGGGCTACCTCGTCCTCGACGGGACCGCGTCCAACCTGCACGTCATGTGGCCGTCGTCGAGCGGGACCGGGCAGGTCCTGCGGGTCGACACGCAGACGTACGAGATCCTGGGGGCGTACTGGACCGGACCCGACCACGGCGAGGGTGGCTGGCTCGGGGGAGACAGCCCGTCACGCACCGCGGTCGACGACTACGGCAGCGTCGTCATCGCGAACCGCGCCTTCGGCGCGCAGGCGTCGATCACGAAGGTCGCCTCGAGCGATGAGCTCTGCGTGGACTCGAACGGCAACGGCGCCATCGACACCTCTCACGGGTGGGACGAGCTCCTCGACTTCTCCGCACACGACGACTGGGAGGACGAGTGCATCCTCTGGCACACGACCGTGGGCGACATGAACGACGCGGTCGCGCGCGCCGTCGCGATCCACACGGTGGTCGGCCTCGACGCGGTCGCGGTGGACATGGGCTGGGTGGGTATGTACACGGAAGGCCGGTTCCTCCAGTTCGACGAGACCACGGGGGAGCTCACCGGAGTCGAGGCTCCGACCCCCGGCTGCCAGCCTTACGGCGGCGCGCTCGACCGCGACGGGTGGCTCTGGATGACCTGCCTGTCGACCATCGTGGGCCGGTTCGATACGGCGAGCCCCGAGGACAGCTACGAGTCCTTCTCGGTGCCGGGGATGGGCTCGGCCTACCGCGTGATCGTCGACGAGAACAACGC
>JACPQR010000019.1 GCA_016190375.1 Deltaproteobacteria bacterium | reverse complement strand
GTCAACGAGGACTACGCCCACGTCCAAGTCGTCGTCGCCGTCAAGGTCAACGTCAACGTCAACGAATACGAATACGAATACGACCGCGGCGACGCGGCTGTCTAACCTGCTGATTGTAAAGAGGGATCTGCACCCATCTCAGTTCGAGGCGGTCAGGACCTCGCCGGTATAGACGACCTCGAAGGCCTCGCCGGTGATGTCGCCGATGTCGGAGAGGTTCTCATCGCTCCAGCGGGAGTCGTGCGCGCCCGAGACGTACCAGTTCGAGCCGTTGTCGGCCACGAGCATCCCGTAGGTCTTGAGCGCCGCGCAGATCACCTGAACCTCCTGGCTGAGCCCGTCACAGCTCCAGTCCGCCCTCATGCGCAGGCGCAGCCCCATTGGCGGCAGGTCGGGATTGTCATCGTCCGAGGCGAAGTGGGTCGCGGGGTGGATGTAGCCGGCCTGGCTGCTGTCGACGGTGAAGCGGAGCGCGTGATCGATCACGCCCTCTTCCACGACCTCGTCATACCGGACGAGGCCGGGATAGATCGGCAGGCCTGCGGCGTCGGCGCTCGTCCATCCGTCGGGCCTGAGCTCGTTCGACCCGAGGTCGAAGATCGCGCCCGAGCCCGCTTCCCAGGACTGGCCGCCGTCGAGCGGGTAGGCGGCAAACAGCTCGTAGAGAACGCAGCCGTCGGTCTCGAGGACCAGCACGTGGCGGTCGCCGTCGGAGTCGGCCCCTCCCTCGATCGGCGCATCGGGCGGGATCGGGTAGGGGCCCGGATCGCTCTCGTCCTCGTACTCGAACGAGACCGGAACCAGAGGCTGGTTGGCGCCGACGTACACGTAGGGGATGCCGATCGGCGCGCCCTTCCAGAACGTGCCGAAGTCGGCGTGCAGCCCGGTGTCGCGGCCTATCGAGTCGATGAAGCTCTCGGAGCTCGGGTGAACGTCGTAGCCCGAGACATCGGTGTTCCAGGGATTGTCCGGCGGGAAGGTCTGGCAGTCGGCGTCCCCGTCACCGTCCGAGTCCGAATCCGCGTCCGCATCCGAGTCCGAATCCGCGTCCGCATCCGAGTCCGAGTCCGAGTCGGAATCCGCGTCGGTGTCCGCGTCGGTGTCCGCGTCGGCATCGCCGTCCGGCCCGCCGGAATCGTCGTCTCCGCACCCGGCCACTGCGAGAAGCGAGAACACGAGGACCACCCGCCAGACGTTCATCCCCATCCCGCGAGTACAGCCGAAGTGAGCGGACGGCACAAGACCCCCGGGTCGCACCTACCCTCTTCCGAGAAGCTGGCGCGCGATCTGCGAGATCTGGATCTCGTCCGTTCCGCCGTAGATCTGCAGCACCTTGGCGTCGCGGCAGAGCTGCTCCACCTGATACTCGGCCATGTAGCCGTTGCCGCCGAAGAGCTGGACCGCCTCCAGGCACACCTCCATGGCAGACTGTGCGCAGTAGAGCTTGCAGGCCGAAGCCTCGGCGAGGGCCATGGCCTTGCCGGCCGAGGCCATCTCGATCTGGCGGAAGACGAGGTTCTGGATGTTCATCCTGGCGACCTCCATCTTGGCCAGCTTGAGCTGGATGAGCTGGAACTCGCCGATCGGCCGGCCGAACTGGACGCGGTTGTTGGCGTAGTCGACCGAGAGGCGGAGGCACTGCTCGACGATCCCGAGCGCCATCGCCGCGACTCCCGTGCGCTCGGCCGAGAAGGTCTCCTTCGCGGCGGCCCGCGCCGGGACGTCCTCCGTCTCGCCGACGAGGCGATCCTTGCCGACCCGGACGTCCTCGAGGAAGAGCTCGCCGGTAGGCGACGCGTGCAGCCCCATCTTGCGCAGGGGCTTGGTCTGGGTCAGGCCCGGCGTCCCGCGGTCGAGGATGAAGCTCACGACCTTCCGCGACTCCGCCGGCACCGAGTCACCCTCGTCGAGCTTGCAGATGAAGACGATCGTGTCTGCGTACGGGCCGTTCGTGATGAAGGTCTTCGAGCCGTTCAGGACGTAGCCGCCCTCACCGTCGGAGCGCGCCGTCGCCTTCATCGCGCCGAAGGCGTCCGACCCGGAGCCGGGCTCGGTGATCGCCCAGGCGCCGATCTTCTCGAGCGTCGTGAGCGGGAGGCCCCAGGTCTTCTTCTGTCTGAGCGTGCCCCGCGACATGATCGCCCCTGCCGTGAGCCCCGCGCTCACGCCGAGGGCGGTGATCATCCCCGGGCTGTAGCGGCTGATCTCGATGACGGGGATGAGCCGCATCGCGAGGGCGTCGCCGGACTCGCCGTGCTCCGCGTCACGCTCGGCCCTGGGGGCGTCGCCGCGCGCCTCGATGGCAGCGAAACGCGCCCGGGCCATCTCGTCGATCCCGAAGGTCCGGAAGAGCTTGCGCAGGACCTCGTAGGGCGGCGTGTCGCCGTGCTCGAGCTCCTCGAGCCGCGGCGTGATCTCGGCCTCGACGAAGCGACGGACCATGTCACGGATTGCCAGGTGCTGCTCGCTCCACTCGATCATCGCTCGTGCCTCCGGGGTCGGCTGGTCCTCTGCTACATGCAGAAGAAGATTTGCTGGCAGCTCCAGATCCCCATGGGATCGTAGCTCTCGGCCTCGACGCTCAGGTCCTCCATTCCGCCGTCCGGACAGAAGGATGCGACGTCGTAGCGCATGACGAAGAGGTGGTTGTTCTCGTAGTGAATCGCAACCTGCCAGTGCACGACGCGATCCTGATCGTCTCGCTGAACGTCCGAGACCTCGGGCGGGCCGGTCCACGTGTCGTTGTCCTCGCAGGTCGGCAGCGCCTCCTGCTGGTCCCAGGGGAGGCGGCCGTCGAGCCCGCCGCAGTCGAGGGAGCACTCGTCCGCGTCCGAATCGCCGTCCGAGTCGGCGTCGGAATCGGCGTCGGAATCGGCGTCCGAATCGGCGTCGGCGTCGCCATCGCCGCTGCCCTCGTCGTCATCGCCGCAACCGAGCTCCGGCCACCACATGGCGACGGAGGCGAGAAGGACGAGGACGAACCTCAGCACGGCCCGACTGTACCGCCCTTGCGAGGCATCGCGCCACGGCCCCGGCCGTGGTAGCGATCGTTCGCTCTTGAGCCACGCAAAGCCACCGGCGGTCGTCGTGATGGCCAAGGAGCCGGCGCTCCATGGCGTGAAGACTCGCCTCATCGATCTGAGCCCCGAGGACCGGCTCGAGCTGTACCGGGCTTTCCTGGCGGACAAGATCGACCAGGTCTGCGGCCTGGCTGGGGCGAGCCCCTTCGTCGCCTACACGCCGGCCGGAGCCGAGGCGACGTTCGCGAGGATGGTCGGTGGCAGGGCGGGGCTCGTCGCCCAGCGCGGCGGCGACCTGGGCGAGCGGCTGTACAACCTCACCCGCGATCTGGGTGAGCGAGGACATGGCGGCGTCGTGCTCGTCGACAGCGACACGCCGAACCTCCCACCGGAGTTTCTCGCCGAAGGGATCGCGGCGCTGGCCACGGCCGACGTGGTCCTCGGACCCGCCTGGGACGGCGGCTACTTCCTGATCGGTCTCCGTGAGCCTCGCAGCGAGCCCTTCGCCGGCATGCCCTGGAGCACCTCCGCCGTCCTGTCTCGCACCGTCGCGGCAGTGGAAGCGGCCGGGCTCTCCTTGCACCTGTTGCCCTCGTGGTACGACGTGGACACTCCGGCCGACCTCGAGCGCCTCGCCCTGGACCTCGCGGCGACGCCGCCCGCACGACCGGGCTTTCCGCACCGGACCGCGAAGGTCGTCGCGGCGCTCCGTCCGGTCCGAGGGCGCCCGCCTCGACAGGAGCTCTGGAGGACGCTCTCGTCGCGGCGCGTCTACGGCAACCCGTGGATCGGGGTCGAGGAGAACGTCGTCGACGTGGGCGGCGGTCGGCTGACGCTCTACGGGATAGTGGTCTGCTCGGGCTGCGTCGGAGTCGTTCCCATCCTCCCGGACGGTCGCGTGGTGATGGTCCGGCAGTTCCGATACGTGGCGCGCCGTCACACCTGGGAGATCCCGACGGGCGGAGCTCACGACGGCGAGACCCTCGAGGAGGCGGCCCAGCGCGAGCTCCGCGAGGAGACCGGGTTTCGTGCGGGCCGCCTGCGGCACTTGCACAGCATTCACACCAGCAAGAGCGTGGTCGACGAGGTCGCTCACATCTTCGTGGGAGAGGATCTGCAGGAGGCGGCGGCGCGACCGGACGACACCGAGGAGATAGAGGTGCGCCCGTTTCCCTTCGAGACCCTGCTCGAGATGGTCCGGTCCGGCGAGATCGTGGACGGCATGAGCGTCGTCGGCCTGCTTGCGCTCGCGTCAGACAAGGGCTGAGCTCCGACTTCCCGCGCATGCCGGTCACTTTCGGGATGTGCCGGTTCGCGCACGGCGGCGCCGCACGACGGACTGGTCCCGTGCGGCCCACCACCCGGAGAGCTTCGGCCACAGCGTGGCCTTCGCGGAGCGGGAGACCATCGCGCCGACGTGGCCGCCGGGCAGGTGGATGCGCTCTCGGTCGGGGGAGGCGACGCGGTCCATCACGAGGGCGGCGGTCGGCCAGGGGACGATGTTGTCGTGCTCGAAGGTCACGGCGAGGAGCGGGCAGGCGATTGACTCGAGCCGCGCCGGGCGGCCCGACAGGACGAGCGTCCCGTTTGCGAGCGCGTCCCTTCGGTACAGCTCCTCGATCCAGCTCACGTAGAAGGCGCCGGGCAGGGACACGTTGTCGTTGCCCCAGGTCTCGAGCGCGAAGAACCCGTCGAGGAACTCGTCGTCCCAGGCGCGCTCGACGAGGTGGACGGCCTTCTGGAGCGCGAGCGTCGGGCGGAGCAGATGGAAGGCGGACTGCATGAGCGGCCAGGGGACGTTGCCGAGGGCGCGCACCATCACGGCGACGTCGAAGCTCGGCGTGCGGGCCCACGCCGACAGGAGCCCGCCGTCCGAGAAGCGCACCGGCGCAGCGACGAGGGTCAGGGACGCCACTCGCTCGGGACGGGCCGCGGCGTGGATCGCGGCAATCGTCCCCCCCATGCAGTAGCCGAAGAGGTGCGCACCCCGAGCGCCCGAGGCGCGCGCCGCGATCCCGAGGGCCCTTCCGAGCGTGCGGTCACAGACGTCGTCCAGCCCGACGTGGCGATCCTCATCCCCCGGCGTGCCCCACTCGACCACCCATACGTCGTGACCCTCGCCGACCAGGAACTCGGCGAAGCTCTTGCCCGGCATCAGGTCGAGGACGTAGTGGCGGTTGATCAACGAAGGGACGAGGAGGATCGGGGTCCGGAACCTCGCGCCAGCGGCGCGCGGCCGGAAGCGCATGAGCCGCCACTTGTTCTCGTGGTGCACCTCGTCCGCCGGCGTCGCGCCCACGACGGGCCGCGGCCTGGTCCACAGCGTCGCCAGCCTGGCGAGACCCCTCAACGACAGAGCCCCCCCTCCTCGTACAGCGCCTCGAACCGATCGCGGAACACCTCGTAGATCTTCTTGCGCCGTATCTTGAGCGTGGGAGTGAGCAAACCACCCTCCACCGTGAGCGGGCGGTCCATGATCGCGAAGCGCTTGATGGTCTCGTGGCTGGCGAGCTCGGCGTTCAGGACCTGGATGCGACGGTCGACCAGCGTCCTGGTCGCCCCGGCGCGAGCGTCGGGCTCGACGAGGGCGAGGTGCGCGCGGACCGCATCCTCGTGGAGCCAGACCCCGGCGACCAGGTACCTCTTGCCGTCGCCGTAGACCACCAGGTGCGCGATGAAGGGGTCGTCGCGCAAGCGTACCTCGATGTTCGCCGGCGGAACGTTCTTGCCACCCGATGTGACGAGGATCTCCTTCTTCCGGTCCACGATCTGCAAGAAGCCGTCGTCCGTGAAGCGGCCGATGTCTCCGGTCTTGAACCAGCCGTCCGCGGTGAACGCCTCGCGTGTCGCGACCGGATCCTTGTGGTAGCCCGAGAAGACGCTCGGTCCCCGCGCCCAGATCTCGCCGTCGGGCGCGAGCTCGAGCTCGACGGAGGGGAGGGGCTTTCCCACGGAGTCGAAACGGAATGCGTCCGGGCGGTTCAGCGTGAGGGTAGGTGACGTCTCGGTGAGCCCGTAGCCCTCGATGATGAGCGCCCCTTCTTCGTAGAAGAGCTCCTTGACCTCGCGCTTGAGCCCCGCCCCGCCCGACAGGCAGAAGCGGAGACGGCCACCCGTGAGCTCCTCGAAGCGCGCGCTGCGGCGCTCCGCCGTCGTCTCGGCGAGGACGCCAGAGGCGATCTTCTCCCAGACCATCGGGACGCTCATGAAGACCGTCGGGCGGACCTCGGGGAGACAGGGCAACACGGTGGCCGGCGTCGCGAGGTACGTGAGGAAGCCCAGCGTGTTCCCGAGGCAGGCCTCGCCGAAGCCGAAGATGTGGCTCATGGGCAGCCAGAGGAGGTCGACCGCACCCTCGTCGACGAGCGGGGCGTTCGAGCGGAGCCAGTCGAGGCCGTTGACCGCCACGTTGCGGTGGGTGAGCGGCACCCCCTTGGGGTTGCCCGATGTCCCGCTCGTGTAGAGCATCAGCCCCGGCTGGTCGAGCGAGACGGACGAGACCAGCCGGTCGAAGGCCAGAGGGTCCTCCTGGTCGCGCGCGGCGCCGATCGCCTGGGCATGCGACCACGAGACCATCAGGCGCTCCACCTCGGCGAAGCCGGGAGCGTCGACGCCTCGCGCGCGAAGGTCGGCCAGGACTCGGGCGGGGTCGAGATCACTCAGAAGGACGATCCGCTCCAGGCCCGGGAGCGTTCCGAGCGAGCCGAGGACGCGGCCGAGCTGCGCATCGCCGTCCACGAAGACGACCTTCGCGTCGGAGTGGGACAGGACGTACGCGGCCTGCTCCGCGGTGCACGAGGGGTACACGGGCACCATGACGCCGCCCCGCGCCTGGATCGCCAGGGCAGCCGAGAGCCACTCGACGCTGTTCGCGGAGAAGATCGCGGCGCGGTCTCCGCTCTCGAGCTCGGTCGCCGCGAGGAACAGCGTCGCGTGGCGGATCGACTCTGCGAACGCACCCCACGTCACCGCGCGCCAGTCCGCCGCCGTGTCGCCCTGCACCATGAAGCGCACGCGCGAGCGGCGCTCCGGCAGGCTGTCGAACACGGCGCGGGGCGCGATCTTCAGGTCCTGGTAGCGGCTGATGTCCACGGGTCACCGCCTCTCGTCGTCGGCGAGGCGCTCCTCGAGATCGAGGATGCGGCTCTGGAGCTGATTGAGCGCGTGCAGCGTCCTCTCCTGATCCCTCTTCGTGGGAAGCCCCATGGTGCCCCAGAACGTGGCGAGCGCCTGGTCGCCGGCGGCCTTGCTCCTCATCATCGCACTCAGAAGCGCGCCCGACGGGCCGAGCACGAGGGGGCTCTTCAGCCACTCTGCGAGCACTCGCGCGGTGGCGTTCTCCCACGCGTCGAAGCCCTTCTTCCAGATGTCCCAGCCGTTCATGGGCGTTTCTCCTCTGTCAGCGGAGCCCGAGGCGGCGGACCTCCGTGGCCCGCGTGAAGTCCTCCTCGGGCTCGTCGTCGCGGCTGGTCGCGCGGGCGACCTCGCCGAAGCACTCGAACACGAACGAAACCTGGCGCCTCGATACGCTCTGGCCCACCGTGGGCTGCACGGTCACGCGAGTTCGCACGCGGTGCGCCTGGGTGAACGTGAGGTCGGGCAGCGCCAGCGTCCCCATGGCGTCGTCGACGACCTCGTAGATGTCGCGGCCCGCGTAGGGCAGGCCCCGCAGCGTCCCGTCGCGGATCTCCCCCGTCGCCACCCACGCCGAGCCCGGCGCGAGCGGGAACTGGAAGGCGGCGACGGGATCCTCGTAGACGACGAGCGTGCGACCCTCGGGAGGATCGGGCTCGGCAGAGGCGACTCCCAGGAGCCACAGGGCCTCCTCGTCCTCGCGGTAGACGGCCTCGACCGTGGCGCCCGCGTCGAGCGGCGAGACGAACGACCCGGCGGCGAACGAGCCGGCGTACCACTGTTCCTCGAGGGGCTCGGCCTCCAGCTCGGCGAGCTCGTCGTCGTCGAGGTCGACCGACCAGTCCCAGAGCGTCTGGCCGTCCTCGACTGACCCCGACAGATCGACCTCGCGCTCCTCGCCGGCCGGAGAAACGAGGTAGTGAACGGGAATGCCGAGCGCCGCCTGGATCTCCCGGGCCTCGATGCGACCGTCGAGATCCGGCAGGCAGGAGAGCTGCTCCTGGTCCGGCGGCGCGTAGGGGTCGCGGTCCGGGGGCGGCGTGAGGTTCTCGCTGCAGGCCCAGAGGAGCATCGTCGCGGGCAAGATCGCGCGCATGGTCAGTACACGTATCCGAGGCGCAGGCGGGCAAGCTGCGCCGGTCTCGCCGCCAGGTCTCTTTCGGGGTTGTCGAGGCCCGCCAGCGGAAACAGCACCGCGTACTCGGCCGCGATCGCGAAGCCGTCGCGGCTCTGGTAGACGAGCGTGGGATCCAGCTCGATCCCGAGCGGCTGGCGGCCGCCCGGAGTCGACCGAGCCTCGACCGCGAGCGAGCCGATCGCCGCGAGGGACGCCACGAGCTCGCCGGACCCGATCCGCGGTGCGCGCCAGCGCACGTGCGGCCTGACGTAGATCGCGTCGGTGACGGCGCCGATGATCTCGCGGAAGAGGATCCGGTCGACGCGGTAGTCGGGGTGGAAGCGAAAGTTGTCGATGCGGTCGTCGAACGGCGGCATCGCCTGTGGCCCGTCCAGGTCGCCCTCCAGAGGCGGCCGCTCCCCGGAGCGCGGGAACGCGCCGAAGCCGTAGGCGGGATCGCCGCTCGCGAAGCCCGCATCGAGGCCCGCGCCGAACGCCGACTCGGGTCTGCCGATCTCGCTCTCGAGCGCGGCGCCGATCTGGGTCGAGGTCACGCCGCCGCGCATGAGGACGCCGGGGATGAGCGACGGCTGATCGACCCGGGCGAGCACGACTGCCGGCTCGACCTCGATGCGCAGGCCAGGGAGCGTCAGCCGCGCCCAGCCTCCCGCGGCGGTCGCGTGATAGCCGCGGGCGACGACCTGGGCGCGATCGATCGGCGTCGGGTGGGAAACTGCGAGAGTGGCCGCGGCGATCTCGCGGTCCTGCCAGCGAAAGGAGGCGTAGGCGCCGTACTCGAAGGTCGCCTTGCCCGCGTGACGCCGGCGCGCGCGGGCGAGGTCGTCGCGCCAGCGAAGCGCGGCGAAAGTCACGGTGCGGACGTCGTCGGCCGGCTCGATGTCGATCGCGCGACCGCTGCGCGACCTGGCGACGGGGCCGGTCGCCGAGAAGTCCCAGGCGGCTGCCCAGAGGAGGCCGGCGATCGGCGTGATGAACGCGATCCGGTCCGCGCTGTCGCCGCGGTCGCAGTCGGCGCAGTCGCCGCCGTTCGAGGCGATCCCGAGACCCCAGTGGCTCCCCATCCGGCCCGCGGCGAGGATTCCCAGCGGCGTCAGCGCCTCTCCGTAGGCCCGCTCCAGCCGCAAGACCGCCGGCGGCGAGGCCTGCCGGGTGCTCGCCGCCGGGACGCCTTCGGGAGTCGAGCCGAGGACGAGGTCGTCGAGGAGGTCGAACCTGACCTTGACCGCGAGCCCGCCAAAGGGCGGGTAGACGCGGAGGTCCGTGCGCAGGCGCATGTCCGCGAACGCGATCGCCTGCGCCGCGGGGTCCGAGACGGGCACGGGGAAGAGCGGCTCGCCCGATGGACCGAACCCCCGATCGAGGTCGAGGTTGTACAGGACCTGCCCGCGCAGACGGAGCGCGCCGTCGACGTCCACCGCCGTCTCGGTGCGGGGCACGATGTCCTGACCGATGTCGGTGAAGCCCGTCGCATTCGCGGGAGCGGGTGCGCTTGCGAGGACGAGCCACGCGACGGGCACGAGAGGCACCGGAGGGCGAGTCACGGGCCCGGCTCCGCGAGGAAGCGATCGATCTCGGCGTTGGACGCCGAGGCCGCTTCGAGCATGGGAAAGTGGCCGCAGCGCGGGTAGACGACGAGACGTGCGCCGAGATCGTTCGCCAGGCGCTCTCCGAACGAGACGGGCGTCACGACGTCCTCGCGTCCCCAGAGGAGCAGCGAGGGCTTGCGGATCGTGCGATATCGCCGCTCCATCCGGTCGTAGCGCTGCCCGCGCACGGCCGCGAGGGCGGCGGCGAGCGTGCCCGGCCGATCCAGGGCGCGCTCCACGTCTGTCGCGAGCTTCTCGGTGACCAGGCGCTTGTCGTGGAAGGCGAGGGCGATGCGCTCGTCGGGGCGCTCGCCGTAGAAGAGCCTGAAGAGGATCTCGCCGAGCCCCCGGACGCGCGCCCAGACGAAGAGCGTGGGGAGCTGGTCCTCGTATGCCCACGCGTCGTAGAGCGCGAGGCGCGTGACGCGACGGGGCGCGGCGAGGGCCATCGCGAGCGCGATGGAGGCGCCCCACGAGTGACCCACGATGGCCGCGCGATCGACCCCACGCGCGTCGAGGAGCGCGAGGACGAGCGCGGCCTGCTCTCGCGGGGAGTAGTCGCCGGCCGGGCGGTCGGTCCAGCCGAAGCCCTTCAGGTCGAGGGCGATCACGCGGTGGCGTCGAGCAAGCACGGGGACGACCCGATCCCAGGTCTCGAGCGACGACGCGAAGCCGTGGAGGAGCACCACGGCCGGGCCCTGCCCTCTGTCCACGAAACGCACCCTGGCTCCACGGACCGCGGCGAAGGTCGCGGAACGCGGCTCGCCGGCCATCCGGCCCCCGTGGAAGGAGAGGCAGCCGGTCATCGAGAGCGACAGCACCCAGACCAGGAATCTCATGGGGCCAGCCTCGAGGCCTCGGCTGCCCGTGTGAACTCGACCTCGTCCTCGTCCTCGAAGGAGACGACCGACGCCACGGTGCCGAAGCACTCGGAGACGAAGAGGAAGGTCCGGATGGTCGTGGCCGAGAACCCGACCGTTCGGGTGAGATCGACCCTGATCCGGAGCACCGGAAACTCGCCGTATGGGACGGCGACCGTCCCGTTGGCGTCGACCTGGACGTCGTATCGCTCGGTGGCCACGGGAATGCCGACGAGGACGTCGCTCGCGGTGGATTCGGTGGTCCAGGAGTCGCCACGCTCGAACGGGAAGGAGAGCACGGTCACCGGCGGCTCGTACGCGATCTCCGTGCGGCCGAAGCCGTCCTCGGGGGAGACGACGCCGCGAAGCAGAAGCGCGTCGCCCGTGACCTCGAAGACGCCGAGCTCGTCCTCGGTGTCGGAGAGCCTCGCGGCGTACGTCGCGCCCGAGAAGTCGGGCCCGAACCAGGTGCCCTCGAGGGAGCGCGTCTCGACGAGCGAGAGGTGGTCGCCCTCGAGCGCGCCGGACAGGTCCCAGCGGCGGCCTTCGCCGTCAGCCGTTCCGGCCATGCTCACGGCCGCGTCGAAGGCGACCTCGAAGCTCGCTCTCAGTCCCGCGGCCAGGGGCACCTCGGAGCGGTCGATCCTGCCGTTTCCATCGGGCTGGCAGAGCGCGGGATCGCCGCCGTCGTCCCGACCGCCGCCGTCGGTCAGCCCCGCATCGCTCTGTGCGTCGCCCTCTCCCCCGTCGTCGAGCGCGTGGCTCCCGTCGATGCCGGCATCCTCGTCCACCGGGACGCAGGTGCCATCCGCGTTGCACGCCCCGGAGGCGCACTCGGCGCCGTATCGACACTCCGTGCTCGAGGAGTCCCCGCAGCCGCCGAGCGCGAGGACCACGAGGAACGGAAGGGCGCGCATGTCCCCGCCCTATACCCCGGCAGCCGCCCGCGTCCAAGGGCCTGTCTCACCCAGCCGGCGCAGGGGCAAGAGGATCGCGAGGTGTGCGACCGCCAGGAGCGCGACGGCGGCGGCGAAGCCCCAGGCCTCGACCATGCCCGACGCCACGACGGGCAGGAGGAACCCTCCGACCTGGCCCACGAGGAGCAAGAGGCCGAGGGCGGCACCGGCGCGCGCGGGCCCGACAGCCGGCATCTCGATCGGCATCGCGAGCAGGATCGGGGCGACCGCGCCGCCGCCGAGCGCCGCCACGACGAGCGCCAGCGTCGCGAACGACGGAGGTAAGAGAGCCACGAGGGCGAGCGCGAGAGCCGCGACGGTCGAGCCCACGGCGAGGACGGGCAACCTCCGTCCGAGCCGATCGGAGATCCAGGGGCCGGCGAGGTTCGCGAGCGCAGCGGCCCCGAGCCACGACGCCACCGCGAGGCCCACGGCGGAAGGCTCGAGCCCGCCCTCGGTGAGCGCCCGAGGCAGCAGCCCGAGGAGCGCGAGGTAGCCTCCGAACAAGAGGAAGTGGATGGCCGCGACGCGCATGAGCTGCGGGTTTTTTCCGAGCCGGACGACGTCGAGGAGGCTCGCGTGACGGCTCGCGAGGGTCCGATCGCGAACGAGCGCGAGCCACAGGAGTCCCACGATGGCCATCGCCACCGCCGCCGCGAGCATCGTCGGCCGCCAGCCGCCGAAGAGGGGCGAGAGCACCGTGCGCGCGGTCAGCACCGTGATCGCCGTGCCCAGCGTGTAGCTCAGCACCGCGGCGCCGTTGGCCCTGCCGAAGCTCCGCAGCGAGACGTGGCCAGCGAGCGCCTTCGGGATCGCGGGCGCGACGAACCCGACATGCAGCCCGAAGACGAACATCGCGAGCCCGAGGGAGAGGGCGCCGTCCGCGAGCGCCCGCGCGGCGCAGGCCACCGCGCCCACCAGCATGGCGAGCGCCGCGACGCGGCGCGGACCGAAGCGATCCACCGCCGCGCCCCCCAGCGGCGAGGCGAGGGCGATCCCGAGGGGTGTCGCGCCCCATACCAGCCCGCCCATCGCGTGGGACAGCGAGAGGTCCGCCGCGATCTGCGGCATCAGCGGCGGAACCAGAGACCAGGCAAGCCCGCCGCCGACCGCGTGCATGGCCGCGCACATCCCGGTAACGAGCCCGGGCCTCGACCGATCCACGTCCATCGTCATGTCCTCCACCCCGCTCCGCCGATTTCGTTCCCGACTGCTGCGGTGCAATAACGCAGCTTCCCGGGTCAGTCAAGCCAGAAATGTTGCGGTGCGACATCCGCCGTGAGGACGAATCGGCTTTCCACGGGAGGTCCTCCAGGGTAGGATTCTGCGACGCAACACGGAGACGGAGAATGGTGGTCAAGAAATACTCCAACCGAAGGCTCTACGACACGGTCGACAGCCGCTACATCACGCTCGAGGAGCTCGCGTCCAAGGTGCGGGCCGGGGCGGACGTGCAGGTCGTCGATGCGCGGACGGGCGAGGACCTGACGCAGGCCACGCTGACCCAGATCATCATCGAAGGTCGCGGCGCCGCGCGCCTTCTGCCCGTCTCCCTGCTGGTGCAGCTCATCCGCATGGGGGACGACGCGCTCGCGGAGTTTCTCGGGAGATACGTCTCCTACGCCCTGGAGCTGTACATCCAGGCCCGCCATGGCGCCCAGGCCATCGCGCCATACAACCCTTTCGCCACCGTGCCCTTCTCGACCGCGAGCGCGCTGGCCAGGATGTTCGGCGCCGGGCCCATCGTCGAGCGGGAGCCGGTCCGGCAGGCGGCCGGCGCCGACGAGGTGGCCCATCTGCGCCGCGAGCTCGAGGAGCTCAAGGCGGGGCTCCGCCGGAAGAAGCGAAGGTGATGGTGCGCTGCAACAAAAATGCTTGACAGCGCCCCGCCGTGGCCCTAGCTTGTCCCCCGAAATCGCCGATAACCGGCGAATTGGTGAAATGGAGGGCGCGATGAGCGAGAAGAAGGATGTGCAGACGCAGCATGACCTTTGGGGCCGAGTGTTCGAGGCACCCCTGGGGTGGATGGGGGAGGGCGCGAAGGAGCTCCAGCGGTTCGAGGGCGCGTGGCTCGAGGAGACGACGAACGCCATCGATCAGACGGCGCACCTCGTGAAGGAGTCGTTCACGCAGGCCGCGAAGCTCGGGGCCGAGTGGCGGCGGATCGGCATGGAGGCGGCGCGGCGCACGGGGGAGCTCTGGCAGCCGCGGAGCTAGCCGCCGTGCGTTCTCGGACCTCGACCGGGGCGGGCGCTTGCGACCGGCGCGGCGGTGGCTCGAGCGCTCGCGGGCAGATCGCTCCGACCCCGCGAGCGACCGTGCTCGAGGAGGGCTCCGCACGGCTGTATCGCTTCGGGCGAGGGGAGGGCGGCTCGCCAGTGCTCCTCGTCCCGTCGCTGATCAACCGGTGGTACATCCTCGATCTGCGCGCCGGCGCGAGCGTGGCCGGCGCGCTGGTCGGGGAGGGCTTCGACACGTGGTGCCTGGACTGGGGAGTGCCGGGCGACGAGGACCGGCACCTACGATGGGACGACGTCCTCGCGCGGCTGGCGAGAGCCGCGCGAGTGGTCCGGCGGACCACGGGCTTCGAGCGTATCTCCCTCCTCGGCTACTGCATGGGCGGCACGCTCGCCGGCATTCACGCCGCGCTGCATCCAGAACACGTCTCGGCGCTCGTGAACCTCGCCGGGCCTTTCGACTTCTCGCGCGGCGGTGTCCTGTCGGCGATGGCCGACGGCCGCTGGTTCGACGCCGACGCGATCGCGAGCGCCGGCAACGTGAACGCCGCGCAGATGCAGAGCGCCTTCCTCATGCTCAGGCCGACCGCGCAGGTTGCGAAGTGGGTCTCTGTCTTCGAGCGCGGCCGCGACGCCTCCTTCCGCGACGCCTTCGCCGCGCTGGAGTCGTGGTCGAACGACACGGTCCCGTTTCCGGCCGCCGCCTACCGGACCTACATCCGGGAGCTGTACCAGGAGAACCGGCTGGCCCGCGGCGGCCACCACGTCGGCGGCCGCCCCGTCGACCTCTCGAGCATCACCTGCCCGGTGCTCACGATCGTCGCCTCCGAGGACGCGATCTGTCCGCCCGCCGCCGCGACGGCCCTGAACGACCTGTGCGGCTCGTCCCGCCGCGACGTGCTCACCGTTCCGGGCGGCCACGTCGGCGCCGTCGTCGGCTCCCGCGCGACGAAGACGCTCTACCCCGCGCTCGTCTCCTGGCTTCGCTCGTGTTGCTGAGAGCCCGTCGGGGAAAAAGAAGAAGGGGCGAGCCCGATTGGACTCGCCCCTTCGTAGTGTTGGACGACACGGCCAGAACCACTTGCGCAGCTCCGAACGGCGTCGAGGCGGTTCTCCCCTCCAGAGGTTTCGGTCAGGTCACCGGTTGTGCGACCCGGCGTCACCGCCGAGCCGACTTCCCCTCATGAGGTCGCGATACCTTTCAGCGTCTTCGTCAGCGACGCGGGTAGTGGCATATCTGGTTCACCACGCTCTGCTTCGACCTTGGCCCTCGCGAGCCCGATCCCTGCAGACTTTCCCGCGGCCGCCGCGCTCCGGCGCTCTTTCAAGCGCCATTGCCATCCGCTCCTAGGTTTTCACTCCCCTCCAGGGTATTGCCGGAGACCACCGTCGCGCTGCGAGCACAATCCCGGGTGGGCTCTGCACCAGCACGACTCCTCTCCTGGGGTTTCAGTCCCTACAGCGATCGCCAGCGAAAAGGGTCCGCTTTACCCGGGGCTTCCACACCCCGGCACGCTGCGTCTTCAGAGTTCGAGCTCTCTTGACGCCTTCCTCCCCTTCGCGCCTTCCAACCATTTCTGGCCGGGTCGCTCCTGGGATTAACAACCTTCAGGGCCTTGACTCCTCCCAAGGATCCGGAGCCTCTTTCGAGATCCCCGAGCCCTCCTGGCGTTGCTCGCCCCAGCGGTCACACGCTAGCAGTGTGGAACCGCTGGACCCGACATCGTCGAGGTTCATGACGCCTCGCGAGAGGACGGGTAAGCCGCCTTCAGGGCTTTGATCCCCTTGGGAAGCCGCACCTGAGCGCCACCGGTTAGAGTAGGCGCACAGGCCGATGCCCTCCTGGTTTTCACCCTCCCTAGGGCTTTCCCCGCCGGATCCGCCGGGCAACCGTCGCTGCCCGCTCCGCTCACGCAGTTGTCAACCGACCAGCTCCCTCGCGAGTCCCGGTCGATTCCCTGCCTCAGCGTGTTACCAGACCCGGTGGTGGCGTTTTCTCTCTCGAGAACGCCAGCCCTTCCGAGGTTTCTCCCTTGGACCAACCCGCCGATTCGAGGACGGCACGACGCTGGGTTATTGATTCCCCTCGGGGGCCTGCATGCGTCACCGCCGCAGGACCACCCTCTACACGCCGCAACGCCTCTGCCAAGGCTCAACGGGCCGGCCTTCAGGGCCGCCATCGGGCGCCTCCATGTCGCCCAACGAGGAGGGGTTCTAGATTCGACCCGGATCTGGGTCAACGGCGATTTTTGTGAGGCGGCTCACCAAGGGAGCTAAGTGCGCGGGCGCCGGAAGGAAGTCGAAAAAAGAAAATTCTTTCCCACAATCCGCCCACAGCGCTGTGGGTTTCTGGGTCGAACGGGGCGTGGTCTCGCCATCGCATCGCGCGCGTCGATCGCGCGGGAGAGGCAGGACATACCTCATTCTGCGGACGCTGCACCGCCCTCGGCATGGATCGAACGAGACATCGAAAGCAACATGTGCGAAACACCCGGCGCGGGCCAATCGATCCTCCGCGGTCGAGCCAGGACGTCGGCGAAAACGCACCGCTCCGGCGATCGAAAACTCCAGCTCGGGTATAGACTCGAGCGAGCGTGGCGGAACAGGACGCGGGGCCCACGGTGAGCGAGTCTCCTCCCGGGCACATCGGACAGTACGAGATCGTCGGAGAGCTGGGGCGTGGCGCGACCGGCGTCACGTATCGCGCGCGAGCATCGTCGCTGCGAGACAGGGAAGTCGCGCTCAAGGAGGTGCGGCTGAACACGGCGGCCGCAGTCGTCGAGAAGAAGATCCGCGAGTCGAGCGCGCTCTTGCGGCTGCATGGCCTGCACGTCGTCGCCGTCCACGACGTCTTCGCGGCGAACGAGCGTTCGAGCATCTGTGTCGTGACCGAGCTCGTGCGCGGCGAGACGCTTCGCGATCGGATGGGGCGCGGGCGGATGGACCTCTCCGAGATCGTATCCGTCCTCGACGGTGTTCTCGACGCGCTCGAGACGATGCACGGCGTGCTCGACGAGGACGGCTCCCCCGCGCCGGTCCTGCACCGCGCGCTGAAGCCCGAGAACGTGGGCTTCCAGCCCTGGCGCGACGGCGAGACCGTCAAGGTCATGGACCTCGGGATCGCGCGCATCGCGGACGACGAGCGGCGAATCGAGCGAGCGCTCGCGTCCCTCGAGACCCGCGCGCCCGCGTATGCCGCGCCCGAGGTGCTGTTCGGCGAGGTGGCCAGCCCAGCGGCGGACATCTGGTCCGCGGGAGTGATCCTCTGGGAGCTCTGCGCCGGGCGCCATCCGTTCGACGGCGCGGAGGGCAGGGTATCATCGCCCGCCCAGCTCCTGATCCAGCATCAGGGAGTCCTTCCTCCCTTGCCGGACGACGTCCGCGCCCACGTCCCGGCCGAGATCGCCGAGCTCGTCTGCGACCTGTGCGCGCACGATCCAGCGCTTCGCCCGACGGCCCGGCAAGCGCGCGACCGCCTGGCGCGCGCTTCTCTCCCGGGCGACGCCGGCGCGTCGAGCGGAACGAGCGCGCGCCCGAGCGGAGCTCGCTGGAGCTCTGGGCCGAGGCCCGCGGGCTCGCGACGAGCTCGCGCTCTCGTGGTTGCCGCCGTGGCGGTGGGCGTCCTCTGCGTCGCGGGCGGCGTCCTGCTCTTCGCGGACGAGATGACGCGCGATCGGTCTCGGGCGCAGGCCGTGGGTTGGCCCGGCGCCTCGGGGCTCGGGACGGTCGGCCCGACGGCGAGCGCGCTCCCCGCTCGAACCGCTCAGGGCTGGTCGGGCACCGCGGCGCCGAGCTGTCCAGAGCTCGCGGCGGCCGATCCGCTCCTGGCGCGCTTGTCCGTCGCCGAGCTCGAACGCAGGATCCTGGCCGCCGGGGCACCGTCGCCCGAGCTCGCGCGGCGCCAGCTCGAGGCTCTCAGGGCCCGGGCGGCGTCCGTCGGGGCCGGCGAGTGCATCTACCGCCTCGCGCTGATCACGACGCTTTGGTCGCTACGCGATCATCCCTGATCCCACGAAGGATCTTCGACCATGCGGCGCAGCAGGTCGAGCGCTCGAGCGCAGTACAGGCCGTCCTCGACGCGCTCGTCGAAGCTGTAGCGCACGTCGCAGACCGTCCGCCTCGCGACCTGGCCGGCCGAGTCGACGACAAGGACCTCCTTGACGCGACCGAGCGCCGCGAAGATCGGGATGTTTCCGTACTCGTAGAGGTGATGGTACGCGGCGTCGATCTTGAGGCTCCCGAGGTTCGCGATGAACAGGCTCGCGTACATCGGATCGGAGCGGATGAAGGAGCCCGGAAGGAGGTTCGAGGCGTCGAGCCGGCGCTGCAGCCAGAGGAGGAGGCGGAGGGCGAGCCCGGGCATGCGGAGCACGATCGAGAGCTCCTTGTCGACGCCGCTCTTCTCCTCTCCCCGGCCGCGGTCGACGTCGGCGAACAGCTCGGAGAGCGCCCCTTCGAAGCCCCGGTCGGGCTCGAAACGACGCTTGAGGACGACGATCGGGGCGTCGTCGGAGAGCGCCTTCTTGGCCGAGAACGAGACCCAGATCCCGTCCCGTTCGTAGATGCGGCCACCCGACACGAACCGGTTCAGCCGGGGGCGCTCTGCGATCGTCTGGACCGCCGCCCACAGGAAGACGTGGAACACCGTGATCCGGCGCTCGTGCGTCGCGTTCCAGCGCTCGATGAAGGGGAGCGTTCGCGTCAGATCGACCTCTTGGTCGAAGTAGACCGTGGACTCGGTCCTGCCGCGCATGAGGTACGGCATGATCCGACGGTACGGTGGGACGTCCCTGGCGAGCCGCCCGTCGGGGCGCCGGAAGAGAGGCATGACGGCGACGGAGTCTACATCCTGTCTACCCGCAGCCGCGAGCCTCCCGCTGGAGGTCGGCGAGCCGGCCGCATGTGGTCTCGAGCCGCGCTGCGAGAGTGGGCAGCTCGTCCGGCGCGACCGCGGCGAGGGAAGCGAGCGCTTGCTCGATCTCGGTCCGCACGGCCTCGATCCGGCGGAGCTGGTCGGTCAGGCAGAAGACCGCCACGACGTCGCGCCGGATGCGGGCGGTCTCGAGCGCGCGCTCGAGGTGGGCGCGAGCCACGGCGGCACGGATGACGCACTCGCGACCGAAGGCGGCGGTTGCCTCGGCCCCGGGCCCGGCCGGCTCCGGCTCCGGCTCCGGCTCGGGGATGTCCTCGGCCGGCACGTCGCAGGCGCGCCGCGCCTCGAGGCGCACGAACGGACGGTCGTGCGGGTTTCGCGCGTCCGCGGCGGTCGCGACCACGTCGACGGCGCAGCCAGGGGTGGCCGTGACGGCGGTGGCTCCGCGGATTTGCGTGGTGTACCTGCCGAGGTAGGGGAAGAGATCGGTCTCGCGCCCTCGCAGCGTGATCTCCACCTCGACGGCGTGCGCACCCGGCCAGGCAGGCCGCATGGCGACCCAGCCGCCGCGGGATGCTCGCCGCTCCACGCCGTCGAACCGGAAGGTCGCCGAGTCGACGTCGAAGATCGTGCGGTCCACGACCCGCCCGCCGAGGAACGCGGTGCGCGCGACGCAGGGCTCCATCGCGCCACGCCCGGACGCCGTGCAGGCCGAGCCGACGAGCCCGAGCGAAACGAACGCGAGCCGCGCTGCTGCGACACTCTCCGTCATGCCAAACGGAGCATACCTCGCGTATCATCGCATCGTGATCGTCGCCTGTCCCGATTGTCAGCTTCGCTACGACGTCACCGGCAGGCCGCCCGGGTCGAGGGCGCGCTGCAGGTGCGGTGCCACGTTTCCGCTCCCGGCTCCCGCCCAGGACGCGGCGGCGCTGCGCTGTCCGAGCTGCGGCGGAGCCTCGTCGCCCGCGAAGACCCGCTGCGATTTCTGTTCGATCCAGCTCGCGACCGTGCGCTGCCCGCGCTGCTTCGGCCTGCTCTTCCGGGGCAGCAAGCACTGCGCGCACTGCGGAACGAAGGTCGACGCCCCGGCCCGCGCGGCCGAAGCGGGCGAGCCTTCCGCGCGTTCCTGCCCGCGCTGCGCGGCGGGTGCGCCGGCCTCGATGCTGATCGCCGAGCTCGTGGGCGACACGCTGATCGACAGGTGCGACGCCTGCGGCGGCCTCTGGATCGACCAGACCGCCTTCGAGCGCATCGTCGAGGATCGGGAGCGCGACGACCACGTGCGAATGGTGGTCCACGCGGGCCAGAGGCACGAGGCCGGATCGGGCACGCCGGCCTCGGCCGTCACGTACCTGAAGTGCCCCGACTGCCAGGGGGTGATGAACCGGCGCAACTTCGGCCGCCGTTCGGGCGTCATCGTCGATGTGTGCCACGCGCACGGCACGTGGTTCGACGCCGACGAGCTGCCCAGGGTGATCGAGTTCGTTCGCTCGGGCGGGCTCGACGAGGCGTATCGCCGCGAGCGGGAGGAGCTCGAGCGGCAGAAACGCGAGGACCAGGCGACACGGAGGGCGGCGGCGACGGAGGCCTTGCGCTCGCCTGGCGCCGACCCGCCGGGCTGGGGCGGATCGCTCGGGGTGTTCAGCACCCTGGGCTTTCTCGCGCGGCTACTGAGGATCGTCGAGTGAGGCGGCGGCCTCCCCGACCAGTGGCCTCGCTGATATCCTCTCGGTCATGACGGCCTGCCTGCGGGCGCTCGCGCTGATGGCCCTCGGTGCATGCGCGACGCTGAGGAACGACACGACCGTGTGCCCGGAGAGCCGGGATCTGCGGTGCGGGACCGATCCGGTTTGCTCCTACGACGAGGCCCGGCAGTGCCGCGTGTGCAGGTGCGCCGCGCCCTTTCACGCGGATCCCGCGGACCCGGCGCCGATGCCGGGCTCGGAGCCGGATTGAGGGCGGCCCTTCTCGTGGCGGCGGTCCTCGTCTCGGCCGCTCCCTGCGAGGCGCAGCCCGTGGTCTCCGCCTACCCGGCGGGCCGGCTGCCGTCGCCCGTCGATCGTTCGCCTCGCCCCGATCCGTGGTACGGCGAGACGATCCTGGCCGTCGACGCGCCCTCGATCACGGCGATGGTCCTCGCGGGCTTCGTGCTCGATCGCGACGACCCCGACGGCGTCCGGCCGCTCGTCGGGCTTGCGGGCCTGGCGGGCTATCTCCTCGGCGGGTTCACCATCCACTGGGGCCACGGGCGAATCGGGCTCGCCTTTCTCGACCTGGCGGGTCGCATCATCGGGCCTTACACAGCCGGCCTGATCGCCTGGCGCGCCGACGGCGCGAAGGACGAGAGCCAGGTCGCGGAGGCGGCCATGATCGGAGGGCTCGCGATCGCCTCGTTCATCGATGCGTTCGTTCTCGCGCGCAAGGCCCCCGAGCCGAGGAGGGTCGACGAGCGGGCGACCGCCGTGCCCCTGGGCAGACCGCTACGGCCAGGGAGCGCGGCTCAGGTCGACGAGGACGACTGAAGCCTACTCCAGGCCAGCCTCGCAGTCGTGGTCCGCCCCGAACGAGAAGAGAACCGGTAGCGTCTGGCCGTCGTCGGAGAACATCCCCACCTCGACGAGCAGGTAGCGGGCTGGCTGCACCTGCGCGAGGAGGAGCTTCTCCTCGAGATCGATCGGCGATTCGTCGGGCGGCACCGCGGCGAGCGGCACGGCTGGCGCCGTCGTCAGATCCGCCGGGTCGTCGGCGGTGCGCGCCGCGAAGACGAGGCGGCTGCCCTGCGGGGCCATGCCGTCGAAGGTGAACCGCCGCCAGGTGGTCTGGCCCGCCTCGCAGCCCTCGAAGACGTGCTCGTAGCGGCCGTAGTTTCCGGTCGCGTTCGCGGTCTGGAACCCCGTCATGTCGCTGTACGTGTAGGCGCCCTGGAACGGCGGCGTCAGCCGCTCGGACTCGAGGGTCTCGGGGTCGAGAATGGTCGCGCTCGAGCCGACGAAGTCGACGCCCCAGATCTTCCCGTCGAAGTCCACCGCCACTCCGTGCTCGCGTCCGCCCGTGTCGATGACCTCGCCTTCCATGGTCTCGGGGTCGATCCGCGCGATTCCTCCGCCGGTCAGGCCGAGCGCGGCCCAGATGATCCCATCGCCGTCGGCGGCGATGCCGCCCGCCTGGATGAGGCCGAAGAAGCCGCCGCCCTGCACGTTGGGCCAGTCCCACTGGTCGGTGGAGGGTCGGTAGCGCTGGATGCCGCCTCCGGTCCAGACGTCGCCGCTCCCGTCGACCGTGATCCCGTAGGTCGATCGCCCGCCCGGCACGTCGTGCTGCGTGACCTCGCCGGTCGTCGTGTCGATCTCGGCGAGGCGCGAGGGGCCGTACTCGTTCTGCCCGTCGGTGCCGGTCGCCCACAGCTTGCCGCCGGGTCCGAGCGCGGCGCCGTAGGGCATGCAAGGGGAGATGTCGATGGCGCGTCCGGTGGCCTCGCCCGTCTCGGTCAGGATCTCCCACATGGTCATCTCGTAGTAGGCGCCGATCCAGGCGAATTCGACCACGCCGCCGTCGAGGCCTGCGCGCTCCTCGACGACCGTGCCGCGTGCCCCTGCGCTCTCGCCGCCCACGGGCGTGTTCCAGACGACGCACTCGTCCTCGCCCCACTCGAGGATGTCCCCGCCTCCGGTGGAGGTCGTGATCTCGCCGTCGCGGTTCTGGTCGGGGCAGTCGGAGGCCAGGATCCGCGTCGCGCTGGAGAAGCCGCGGTTCGCCACGACGACGTGGCCGTCGCGGTTCACGGCGGTACGAGACGGGTCCATGTAGCTGCCGCCGCCCGTGCGGTAGCGACCGAGCTCCTCGTGCGTGCGCGTGTCGATCTTCGAGACCGTGCCCTCCCGAGAGTTGGCGATCCAGATGAGCGTGTGGGTGATCGCGAACCCGCCGCCCCCGATCGTCAGACTCCCGTCCGCGCGGACCTCCACGCCGTTGCCGTCGTCCTCGTCGAAGGGAACGTCAGCGTCGACGCCCACGGACTGGCCCGCCGCCGGCACGCCGTCCGAGTCGCCGTCTGCGTCGGTGTCCGCGTCGGAGTCGGCGTCGGAGTCGCCGTCGCCGCCTTCTCCTTCCCCTTCACCCCCGGTCGACGGACCGGGCGCGCAGGACGCGAGAACGCCGGAGAGGAGACCGACCAGGATCTGGGAGCGGACGCAATCGAGCATGGGCCAACCTCGCGAGTTCTGCCCGCCGGCCGAGCACCAGTCATGCCATCGGCCGGCCGTCCGATTTGCAGCACGCGGATGGGTCCGACGACGACCCGGCGTTGGCGGTGACAACCTGCGGTTTCCGCGTGCGGTGCGGGCGGACCGGATTCACAGGAAGGCGGGAAGGCGGGAAGAACGGATTCCGCCGGCGGGTCCCGACGATCTGGAATGCGGGCGGACCGGATTCACAGGAAGGCGGGAAGGCGGGAAGAACGGATTCCGCCGGCGGGTCCCGACGATCTGGACTACTGTTCGCCGCCATGGTCCCGCGCGGCGCGCCATCAATCGCACTCGTCGGCTGGCTGTTGGGGCTCGGGCTCGCGTGCTCGAGCTCCGGGGGAGGCGAGGGGTCGGTCGAGGAGGGAACGTTCGAGTCGTTCCCCTACCGGCTCTATGTCCCGCCCGGGCTCGGACCTTCGTCGCGTGCGCCGCTCGTCCTCGCGCTCCACGGTTGCGGCGCCGACGCGGAAGGGTTCGCGCGGACCACTCGGCTGGACGCGCTCGCGGATCGGCACCGCTTCCGCGTCCTTTACCCGCAGGAGATCGCCAGCCACCACGAGGACCTCTGCTGGCGATGGTTCGCGCCTTCGGACCAGAAACGGGACGCAGGCGAGCCGGCGGCGCTCGTCCGGATGGTCCGGAAGATCGGGGAGAAGCACCGGACCGACGAGCGCCGCGTGTACGCGACCGGCCTGTCGTCGGGCGGTGCGATGGCCTCGATCCTCGGCGCTTGCTACCCGGACGTCTTCGCGGCGATCGGGGTGCACAGCGGCGAGGAGTACATCGAGGGGCTCGATCGCGAGGAGGCCAAGCGCGTTCCCTCGCAGGCAGGCCCCGATCCCGACCAGCAGGGCCAGAGGGCCCAGCGCTGCGCCGGGGACAACGCGCGGGTCCTGCCCGTGATGGTGATTCACGGCAAGGCCGACGAGCTTGCCAACCCGCTCAATGGCGAGCAGGTGTTCCGGCAGTTCGCCCAGACGAACGATCTCGTGGACGACGGCCGAGACGACGGCAGCGTCTCGGCCGACTCCGCGATCCGCTGGACCGCCACCGCCCGTGGTGGCTCCCGGTATTCCGTGCGCCGCGTCGATCGCGACTCGAAGCCGCTCTTGCAGTGGATCGAGGTCGAGGGGCTGGGCCACGACTGGAGCGGAAGCGCCGAGTCCGGAACCACCGCCGGACCCGACGCCTCGCTCATGTTCTGGCGGTTCTTCGAACGTGTTGGAGATGCCGGCGCCGGCCAGGCGCCCGAGGGCGAATGAGAGCGATCTTTGTCGGCGCGGGGCGGCGAAAACGGCTGATGCCGCTGACCGAGGAGTGCCCGACGGGCCTCGCGGACATCCTGCTCGACGAGGCCTGCTGCAAGCTCGCGTCCGAGGTCGCCGCAGCGAGGATCCTGCACGTCCGGCACGGCGGGAAGGCTTGAGCCCGCGCACGGGGCGCGCATGACCGTGACACCGCCAGCGCGGCAGCCCGGGCCGGCGGGCCGCCAGGCGCGGGCCAAAGGGGCGCGCCGCCTGGCGTGGACCGGAGCGGCAGCTCTCGTGGCGGTCCTCTTGGCAATCGACTCCATTGCGGCCTCCCGGGTCACCGGGGCCATGGCGGCGCTCGGGATGGCACTGGCGCTCGCGGGGCTGACGACCGCCACGGTCCAGCTCGCCCGCGATCACCACGTGCGCCTCGGCCGCTCTATCATCGCCCAGGTCGCCATCCTTCTACTGGCTCTCGGACTCCTGCTCGGACGGGTGTTTCTCGTCCTCGCCGGTTCGGAAGCCACGGCCAGCGCCGGCGCCGCTCGGACCTACGATCTCGTGTTCGCTGCCGTCTCGCTCGTGGCGCTTCTGTTCACGCGCCTTCCGCGGACGCTCGCGGCCCTCGCGAACCTGCTCGGCAAGCGGCCCGCGCTCGTGCTCGCCGGCAGCTTCGCGGCGATGATCGCCGTGGGCACGCTCCTCCTGGTGCTCCCGATCTCGGTGCGCCGCGTGGCCGACGTGTCGTTCATCGATTCGCTCTTCACGATGACGAGCGCGGTCTGCGTGACCGGACTCGTCGTCAACGAGGTCGGCGAGACGTACACGTTCTTCGGGCAGCTCGTGATCCTCGGGGGGATCCAGCTCGGCGGTATCGGGATCATGACGATCGCGGCGCTCGTGCCGCTCCTCAGGCGGGATGGCCCGCTCGAGACCAGAGAGCGGTACGCCTCCATGCTCGAGGCCCGCCACGTCGGCGAGCTGCGATCCATGGTCGCGGGGGTCCTGATCGCCACGCTGGCGATCGAGGCGCTTGGCGCTCTTGGTCTGTGGGGAGCAGCCGTGGCGGACCCGACGCTCCAGGGTCGGCCGCTCGTCTGGCCAGCCATCTTCCATTCCATCTCCGCCTTCTGCAACGCTGGCTTCGCGCTGTACGAGGGCAACCTCGTTCGCTTCGCGCCAGGCGCCTGGTTCCAGCTCGTCATCATGGCGCTGATCGTGCTCGGGGGGCTCGGGTTCGGCGTGCTTCGCGAGGTCTGGCTCGCTGGTCTCGCGCGGGTCGGGCGGTTCTTCTCACGTGGTGTATCGCGGCCGCCGCGGCTCAGCCTTCACGCACGGGTGGTGCTCTGGATGACGGCCGGGCTGATCGCCCTCGGTGCGGTCGCGATCGGAGCGCTCGAGGCCGGGCACGCCCTCGGGCACCTGCGGGTCGGCCCGATGGTCATCGGGGCGCTCTTCTCGTCGGTGACCACGCGAACGGCGGGCTTCAACACCGTGGACTTCGGCGCGATGCGCGACGGCACGCTCTTTCTGGTCTGCATCCTCATGTTCATCGGCGGCTCGCCGGGATCGTGCGCGGGCGGGATCAAGACGACGACTGCCGCGACGATCGCCGCAGCTCTGAAGGCGGAGCTGTTCGGCCACGAGCCGTCCCTCGGGGGCCGTGCGATTCCCGCGACCGTACTGAGGCGCGCGATCGCGGTGGCGGCGATCTGCTGCGCGATCGTCGCCACTGCGGTCCTGGCGCTGACTCTGACCGAGCGCCAGCCGTTTCTCAGGCTGCTCTTCGAGGCCACGAGCGCCTTCGGCACGGTCGGGCTTTCGACCGGGATCACCCCGTCCTTGACCGTGCCCGGCAAGCTCGTGATCGTCGCGACGATGTTCGTGGGACGCGTGGGCCCGCTGACGATCGCGCTGGCCGTGGGCCGGGCCGTGGGGCACAGGCCCTACAGGTTGGCCCAGGAGGGTCTCTCGATCGGGTAGTCTACCGGTCCGTGAAGAAACGATTCGTCGTCGTGGGTCTTGGGACGTTCGGGGCGAGCCTCGTGGAGGCGCTCCACGAGGAGGGATGCGAGGTCATCGCGATCGATCGCCAGATGGCCAACGTCGAGGCTGTCAAGGACAGAGCCACGGTCGCGGTTCAGCTCGACGCGACCGACGCATCGGCGCTCAGGGCGCTCGAGTGCGGCTCGGCGACCGCCGCCGTCGTGGCGATGGGCGAGGACTTCGAGTCGAGCGTCCTCTCGGTCGCCGCGCTGGTCGAGGCGGGCGTGAAGGCCATCGTCGCGCGCGCGAGGACCGAGCGGCAGGCCCGGATCCTGAAGGCCGTCGGCGCCTCACAGGTCGTCGAGATCGAGAACGAGATGGGCCGCAGAATCGGTCACTCGCTCGCCACGGGCGGCGAGCCGAGACGCTGACCGGTCAATCGACGCACGCGGGGAACTGTGAGCTCCCCGCGACGGATTCGTCCTCCGCGAAGGGGATGCCGGCGTCCTCGATGACGGAGCCATACACGTCGGTGACGCGGAACGTGTACGGGCCCGGCCCCATTCCCTTCGGCTCGACGAAGTAGTTGTATGACTCGCGCCCGACTTCGCGGAAGACGCCGTCCCCGGAGAGGTACTCGAAGCGGGCGACGGCGTGGCGGTGGTTTCGGATCTGGACCGCGGTCCACCACTGATTGGCGCCTTCCTTGAAGTGATAGAGGACCGGTCCCTGCACGTCGCAGGGGACGTAGGTCCACGTGATGGGGACCCGACCGGCCCCGATCTCGGCGATCAGCGCGAACGCCTCGGGCGACAGATCGATGTCGCCCTGGGGACACTCCGGGCAGCGGTCCACGATGCGGACCGTGACCTCGCCGTCGGGCCCGACGAGGCGTGCGCATGCGCCGCACACAGCGGAGTCGGCGTAGTCGGTGTGGTTCATCGCGCCGACCATGAGGTCGTCCGGAGTCGGATCGAAGCTGCAGTTGCCCGAGCCGTCGGCGAAGTCGTAGTAGGTCGCCTCACCGGCGTGCTGTTCGTCGTCGCAGGCTTCGCCTTCACCCTCGCCTTCGCCCTCGCCCTCGCCTTCGCCCTCGCCCTCGCCCTCGCCTTCGCCCTCGCCCTCACCCTCACCCCCGCCCTCGGCACCGGCATCGCCGTCACCTGGCGACGCATCGCGATCGCGTCGCGAGCCGCTGGTGGTGGCGCTGCAGGCGACCAGGGCGAGAAGCGTGATCGAATGCATGCCCATCCGGTTTCTTGCCAAGCCGGGATCCGGACGGGCAGGGATTGAACAGGCGACAGGCGACAGGCAGCCGGCGACGGGCAATTCCGGACCCGGATGAGCAGCGCGT
>JACPQR010000169.1 GCA_016190375.1 Deltaproteobacteria bacterium | reverse complement strand
GTTGCCTGTTCCGGATTCAAGCCTGCGATGGTCTGGGGCGGCGGCGCAAAACCCGGGACCGTGCAACGCACCCAGCCGGTCTCAGCCCTGGGCCTTGAGCTTTCGCAGCTCCTCGGTGAGCTCGGGGACGGCCTTGAACAGATCGGCGACCAGCCCGTAGTCGGCTACCTGGAAGATCGGGGCTTCGGGGTCCTTGTTGATCGCCACGATGACCTTCGAGCTCTTCATCCCGGCGATGTGCTGGATCGCGCCCGAGATGCCGACCGCGATGTACAGCTCCGGGGCGACGACCTTGCCGGTCTGGCCGACCTGGAGATCGTTCGGGACGAAGCCCGCGTCGACCGCCGCCCGACTCGCTCCCATCGCTCCGCCGAGCAGGTCGATGAGCGGATCGAGGAGCTTGAAGTTCTCGGCGCTCTTCATCCCACGCCCGCCGGCCACGACCACGCGGGCGTCGGTCAGCTCCGGCCGCTCGCTCTTGGCGATCTCGACTCCCAGGAACTGCACCCTCTCCGCTGCCGGCGAGCCGTCGGTGGGAGCGTCGACGACCTGCGAGCTGCCCGCTGCCGGCTGCGCCGGCTCGAACTCCGACTGTCTCACCGTCGCGCACGCGATCGGTGTCTTGATCGCCAGGGTTCCGAGGACGTTCCCGGCATAGAGCGGCCGGCGGAAGAGGATCTTCCCGCCGTCGACCTGGACCGACGAGACGTCGCTCGCGAGCCCGGCTCCGAGCCGGGCGGCGACCCTCGGCATCAAGTCCTTCCCGTACGCCGAGGCGACCGAGACGACGACGTCGTGCCCGCCCGCCTTCGCCGTCGCCGCCACGATCGGCGCGTACCGCTCGGCGAGGTAGCCTCCGAGCGTGCCGTCGTCGCGGACGTAGACCTTCGCCGCGCCGTAACCCTCGAGCTCCTCGACCGCGGAGCCGATTCCGGCCCCGAGGGCGAGGATCGACACCGAGCCGCCCGTCGGGCCCGCGATCTGCCGAGCGCAGGCGAGGGCCGAGTAGGTTCCCTTCTTGACCTTGCCGTCCTGGATCTCGGAAACGCACAGAACGTTCGCCATCAGATCACCTTCGCCTGGCTGTGGAGCTTCTCGACGAGCTCCTGGACCGACTCCACCTTGACACCCGCCGCTCGCTTGGGCGGCAGCTCGAACTTCAGGTACTCGATCCGCGGCGCCTCGGTGACCCCGAGCGACGCGATCGTGTGCTCGGCGATCGGCTTCTTCTTCGCGGACATGATCCCCTTGAGCGACGCGTAACGCGGCGCATCGGGGTACGCATGTGTCGCGGGGGTGATTCCGTTCGCGATCGCCTTCGAGCCGACGATCCGGAGGTCCACCGTGATCACGGCGGGCAGACCGACCTTCACCCGCAGGACCCCGCCGTCGACCTCGCGACCGACGACACAGGCCTTGCCGCCGTCGGCCAGCTCGATCGAGTTCGCGAAGGTCGCCTGCGGCAGGCCCAGCCGCTCGGCGAGGATCTGGCCGACCTGATTCGAGTCGCCGTCCACCTGCTGCTTGCCGAGGACGACCAGGTCCGGCTTCTCCTGTGCGTAGAGCTTCTCGAGCACCGCCGCGATCACGTTCGCGTCCATCGCGTCGTCGGCGCCGTCGACGAGGATGCCTCGCTCGGCTCCCATCGCAAGCGCCCCGCGGATCGTCTGCGCCACGTCCTTCGGGCCGACCGAGCAGACGACCACCTCGCCTTCCCGCGACTGCGTCGCCCCGTTCTCGGTCAGCCGGAGAGCGGCCTCGACCGCGTACTCGTCGAAGGGGTTGACCTTCTGCTCCAACCCCTCCGAAGTCACACGCGAGCCGTCCGCGGAGACCTTCACCTTGTTCGCGTTGTCGGGGTCAGCGACCCTCTTGATCGGCACCAGGATCTTCACGAAGTGCCCCTTTCTTGCCGGCAATGAGCCTGCATACGAGTGATGACGCGGTATATCAAGCGCTCAACCCCCGCACGATCACGTCGGTGAGCTGAACGGCGGCCCGGGTCAGCTCGCCCGGACCGGCGCTGCCGAGCGCCCAGGTGAGGGTCAGCCCGTCGATGCTGCCGAAGATCGCGCGCGCGACGATCATGGGGGACAGATCCTGGCGCAAGCTACCCTCCCGCTGGCCGTCCGCGATGACTGATGCCATCACGTCGAGGTACTCCTCGAATCGCGGCGCCGCGTACTGGCGGAGGAACCGCGTGGACTGCCGGAGGTTGACGGTGATGACCTCCGCGAGGTCGCGGTGCGATTCCATCGCTCCGAGCTGGATCGAGATGAGGTGCCGGATCCGCGAGACCGCGTCCGGCAGCGCGGGCAGCTCCCGGCGCAGGGTCGAGATCAGCCGATCGAAGCGCTCCTCGAACAGGGAGACGAGGATGTCGTCCTTGTTCTTGAAGTAGAGGTAGATCGTCCCGTCGGCGACTCCGGCTGCCTTGGCGATGTCCGAGACACGCGCCGTGTAGAAGCCCTTGCGGGCGAACGTCTGGATCGCGCCGCGCAGGATCCGCTCGCGCTTGTCGCCGCGCGGGGGGACGGCCGTGGCGTTCTTCTTGCTTCGCTGCGTTCTGAATGATGCCTCAGTCACGCGGAGGGGGAGCTACCACGACCCGGCGCAGGCCGTCAACGAGCCTCTCCTGGTATCGTGTGACAGGCTCCCCTCATGGAGCTCGTCCTGTACGACGGCGTGTGCGGTCTGTGCGACCGGCTCGTGCGCTTCGTCATCGACCACGACCCGGAGGGTCGCTTTCGCTTCGCGCCGCTCCAGAGCGCCGTGGCAGCCGAGATCCTCGCCAGGCACGGCCATGACCCGCACGACCTCGACACCCTCTGGGTCGCCGTCGATCGCGGCACCCCCGAGGAGAGGCTCCTTCGCAAGTCCAGGGCCGCGCTCCACGTCCTGGGGCGCCTGCGAACCGTGTTCAGGGCGCTCGCTGTCCTCGCCGTGCTGCCCACCTTCGTCCTGGACTTCCTGTACGACCGGGTCGCGAGGGCGCGCTACGGCATCTGGGGCAAGTACGACTCCTGTCCAGCACCGCGGCCGGAGGATCGCTCGAGGTTCGTCGAAGGAACTTCCTGATCAGGCTTGGGCAATCTCGCCGCGCAGCCCCTCCAGGCACTCCGCCGCGAGCTCCATCTCCGGTCGCAGGGCGAGGGCTCTCTCGAGGAAGGAAATTCCACGCGCCGGCTCGCGGAACCTCAGGACCCAGCGCGTGCCGATCCGGAAGTACAGCTCCGCGCGGTCGTCCTCGTCGGAGACACCTGCGCACAGCTCCTCGTGAAGCGCGGCGAGGTCGTCCGTTCGGCCCTGGCCCGCGAGCAGGTCCTCGAGCACGAGCGTGGCCTCCTCGCTGGACGGATCGATGCGGGCCGCGCGGCGAAACAGCGCCTCCGTGTGAGGCCCACGGTTGTACAGGGAGATCCTCCCTGCACGCACCAGCAGATCGGCCGCGCCGATCGGGGCCGTCGCGAGCATCTGCTCCGCCGACTCCGCCAGCGCCGCGACGCGGGCCTCCCATCCCTCGTTGCACTCGAGGTCCGCGAGCGCCGCGGCGGACTCCTCGTCCGGACGGATCTCCAGCGCCTTGGCGAGGCACGCCATTGCTTTCTCCATCTCCGCGAGGTCGGCGAGCACCTCCGCGAGCGACCTGAGAAGGCGCACGGCCTTCGCGGGATCCTCGACGGTCTTGAGCTCGATGTCGAGGAGCTGGGCGAGGATCGGGAGCTTGCCGATCTCGCGGTAGATCTCGCTGGCCCGCTCCACCGCCACGGTCGAGGACGGGTTGAAGCGGAAGGCCATCTTGTAGTGCTGGGCCGCCTCCTGCCTCGACAGGACGTCCTGCTCGAGGACCTCGGCGAGCCTGAAGTGCAGCTTCCCCTTCTCGATGGGCGTCCGCTGCGCCTCCAGCGCGTGCTCGATCTCCGTCACCAGGCCCTTGCGGCCGCGCTGCTGCGTCGAGGTCGAAATGTCGCTCGTGGTCATGTCTTCCACCGCGAAGCAGCCGGCGTGCCAGACCGAAGATCGCGCGATCGCGCGGATGGACACACCCGTGATCCCAAAGGGGAGCGTTGTCCCCAGTTCCCTGCGCAGATCCGGCTCTACCGAGCGCGGGAGGGCTGCGCCCCCCCCCGGACCCCCCCCTGCGGGGCGCCGTACGATCGCTCACTTCGGCCGAGTGAATCGGCCTCCGTTCGCTGACGCGACGACATGGCGGAGCTCGGCTGCGCCCCCCCGGCCGTGCCGCTCGCGTCGAACGGTCGCTACGGCCGAGTGTGCCGCTTTTCCACGGATGCTACACTGCGCGCCGTGCTGACCCGGCGGGAGCTCATCAGGATTCTCGGGTCCTCGGCAGCCGCCGCGGCGGCGGGGCTCTCGATCGGGGCCTGCACCTCGAAGAAACTCAGACCTCGCTCCGCCGAGGAGGCGAAGAAGACGATCGCGCGGGCGATCTTCGGAGCCGAGCTCGCGACGCATGGCGAGCGGCTGATCGAGCGCGCCCGGCTCGACGAGGACGAGCGGGAACAGCTCGCCGGCTTGACCCGGCTCGCGCGCACGGGAGCGGCGCTCGACCGCTCCGCGATGGAGGACCACGAGGCGGTCGTCAAGCGCCTGCTCCGGGACTTCTGGTCGGACGAGGATCTGCTCTGGCACGCGGTCGGCTATCCGAACGGGCCGGGCGTCTGCACCGAGTTCGACCTGTACACCCGCCCGCCCGTCGAGGCGCACTACCAGCAGCGGTCCGCCAGGAAGAAGAAGCGGTCACATGGCTAGCCACGAGGCGGACGTCTGCATCGTTGGCTCCGGAGTCTCGGGCGCTCTCGTCGCCGCGAAGCTCGCCTCCGAGGGCAAGAGCGTCATCCTCCTCGAGACGGGCAAGCAGCCCGACCGGATGCAGGCCGTCGGCCGGATGATCTCGGGCCAGACTCCTTACCAGGGGAGCCATCGCCAGCCGCCCTCCCGCAGCGCGGGACCGGACCCGTTCAAGGACGGCCTGGCCTACCTCGTCGGAGGCTCGACCTGGCACTGGGTCGGGACGGCGATGCGGCTGCTCCCGGCCGACTTCCAGATGAAGACCCGGTTCGGAGTCGCGGTCGACTGGCCCTTCGACTACGGCCATCTGTCCCCCTTCTACGACCGCGCCGAGGTGGAGCTGGGCGTTGCGGGCGACACGTCTTCGGAGCCGGGTCGCACGAAGGGATACCCGTTGCCGGCGTTCCCGCGCAGCGTCGTGGATCAGGTCATGGCGCGGGTCGGACGCAAGATGGGCTTCACGGTGAGGGCGACCCCGCAGGCGCGCAACTCGCAGCCGTACCGCGGCAGGGACCGGTGCTGCTCGAGCTCGACCTGCCACCCGGTTTGCCCCGTCGCCGCGAAGTACGATGCGACCCGTCACCTCGAGATCGCGACCGGCAAGGGCGCGCGGATCCTCGACGAGTCCACGGCCACGCGCGTGATCGTGGGAGCGGACGGGCGGATCGAGCGCGTCGTGTTCCGGAGGCCCGATCGCTCCGGGCACGAGGTCCAGGCGCGGTGGTTCGTCCTCGCGTGCAACGCCTTCCAGATCGCACGACTCCTCTTGCTCTCGCGGACGGACGCGCTGCCGGACGGCGTGGCGAACTCGACGGGCATGGTAGGCCGGCACCTGATGGACCACGCGATCACCGTGGCGACGGGGCTCAGCCCCGAGCCAACGTTCCCCGGACGCGGGCCGCGCCAGACCTCGCACGTCGCCGACTGGTCGGTCACGAACGATCGGCGCACGCGGAGCGGCTTCAACCTCGAGATCTCCAACAAGCAGGCCTATCCCCGGAAGCTCGCGCGCGACGCCATCGCGAAAGGGATGTACGGCGACGAGCTGCACGAGAAGGTCCGACGCCGCACGCAGCACCTCCTCCGGATCAAGGCGCTCCTCGAGACGCTGCCGGATCCGAACAACCGCGTCACGCTCGACGAGCGCAGCCCGGACCGCTTCGGCGACCCCGGGGCGCTGCACACCTACGACGTCGGCGAGTACACGCGTTCGGGAGCCCGCCACGCGCGCGGCATCCTGCGACACATCCTCGAGGAGGCCGGCTGCGAGGAGATCGGCACGGGGGGCTGGAACGGGCGAGGGATGCACATCTCCGGCACGGCCCGAATGGGCACCGACCGCCGCCAGTCTGTCGTGGACCCGACCCTGAGGTCGCACGACCATCCGAACCTGTACATCGCCGGCTCGGCGACGTTCCCGACGATCGGGATGTGCAACCCGACGGTCACGGTCGCCGCGATGGCGATCCGGCTCGGCGACGAGCTCGCCCGGGTCGTGGGAGGATCGGGAGCCTAGCTCCCCTCGGGTGCGGGAGCGGCAGCCGTCCGCGCGGCGGGGGCGATCCCCACCCGTTCGAGGCCGCCGGAGAGCGCCATCGCGACCAGGTAGAAGGCGATCGCGGCGCAGAAGGCGGCGACGTACCCGAGCTGTCTGGCGAAGAACACCGTGGCCATGGCCGCGACGACCGACATCCAGCCGTTGAGCGCCCAGCACCAGGGGACGATCTCGCCCGCCGACGCGGGCAACAGGCGCATCGCGATCGGGAATGGCATGCCCATGAAGTAGGCGAGCGGCAAGAGCGTGAGGCCGACGATCGCGATCCTGAGCCACATCGGCGTGCCGACGAGCAGGGCGCCGTAGAGCGCCGGGAGGACGAGGGCCTGGACGAGCGCGAGCCCCACGACCGTCAGGAGCACGACCTTCAAGCGGCGAGCGAGACCGTCCGCCGGGAGGCTCCCCGCCCGCGCGCTCCCGATCCCGCTTCCGAGCAGCATCACCAGGACCACCAGCGTGATCGCGTAGGTCGGATGGCCGACGAAGAGGATCAGGTCGTGGATCAGGACCGTCTCGATCGCCAGGTAGGCGTATCCGATCGCGGAGGCGTAGCCGAGGGCGCTCCCCTTGCCGGGAAGGTTCGCCATGTCGCGCCGGCCGCGCCAGACGAGGGGCAAGCCCACGAACAGAAGGCCCGCCCCGATCAGGAACAGCGCCTGCAACCAGAGCACCATGTTGATGCGCGAGCCCCAGGCCGAGTCGTCGTCGCCGAGGCCGATGCTCTGGAAGATGGCCTTCAGGCCGCGCCACATCTCCCTGGGCGTGTCGCGATATGGCCTGTCGTCCGTGATGGCGCGCCGCGCTTTCATGCGCCGCGGCTCCCTGCCGGGCGAGATCGCGACGCGACCCCCCATCGCCCTGGCGAGGCGCTTGAACTCGGCGACCTGGCGCTTCGGGAACGGCGTGCGGCGCACGAGAAGGACGCCTTCGTGGCCCTTCTCCACGAGCGCGATCGACCGGTACGGCTGCCTCTGCCCGACCTGCCGGAGAGCGGCGACCGCTGACGGAACCATGTGAACCGACTGCGACCCCTTGGCGAACGAGATCAGCCCGTCGTCCTCGAGGTGCGTCAGGTAGTCGACGAACGCCTCCTTCGTCTCGAGCAGGCTCGGGGACCACGCATTGGACATGATTCCCGCGGCGTTGTTGAGGTTCGCCCAGCGCATCATGATGATCGCGTAGCGCCGCCCCGAGTGGACGATCCCGGCGCGTCCGTCCATGTCCAGCGTCCTCACGCCGGGCTGCAGGTACGGGTTGACCGCGACCTTGGCGAACTTCTCCCTGACCACGCCGAAGATCCGGCCGGCGATGTCGATCGCCGTGACGTCGCGGTAGCCGAACCGCTGGGCCGTCGCGACCTCGTTGCCGGCCGACGCGGCGATGACCGCGACCCGCCCGGGAGGCGGCCGGAGCTTGAAGGCGAGCGCCCGGTCGGCCGTCTTGGTCCAGTAGCCCACCTGCCCGGCGCCGCGCACGATCTCGCTCGCGGACGAGGTGTCCAGGACGAGGGCCTGTCGGCGCCTGGCGCGATCGTCATGAAGGCTCAGGCGAGCCTCGGGCGTCCACTCGGTGTAGTAGATGTCCTTCTCCGCGTAGCCCGCCGTGTAGCGAACCTTCAGGAGCTCCACGCCCGTCGCCGCGACGATGGCCGCACCCGCCGCCGCCACCGCCACCGCGATCGCGACCGTGTGCTGGGCGCGCTTGCCGGTACCGCGCAGCGCGACCGCGGCGGCGACCGAGCACCCGAGGACCGTGACGAGCACGGTGTCGGGCCCCGACAGAACCTGCAGAGCCGGGATGAACAGTGCGCTGCCGAGCGCACCGCCCCAGAGGTCGGCGGCGTAGAGCTTGCCGATCCGCGCGCGTGCCACCTTGAAGATGGCGGAGAAACCGAGGCCTCCGAAGACGAACGGGAGCATGAGGAACGGCATCAGGGCGGCGAGGGTCCCCTTGTGGATGAGCTGCGGCGCGCGCCGGTTCCAGTGCCTGATCGCCGTGACGCTGTAGTCCCACTGGTCGTTGAGCTGCAGGTTCAAGGCGAGGATCGTGCCCACGAGCATCGCCACGGCGGTGAGCAGGGCGAGCTGCCCGAGCCGCTCCGCGAGCTTCTCGGGAGGAACGAGCCGCGGGAACAGGTGCAGCACCGTCGCTCCGATGCCGATCCCCAGGAGGGCCAGCGCGATGGCGAGGTTCGCGAGATGCGCGAACATGATCAGGGAGAACAGCCTCGTCAGCAGGAGCTCGAAGACGACCAGGCTTCCGCTCAGCAGGAAGAGCGTGGCTCCCAGCACTCCGGTCGATGGCAACCTGTCGACGGGCGGTGCCTCGCGGGGAGCCGCCTCGGGCGCCTCCGGAGCCTTCGAGGGTTCGGGGACGCTCGCCTGCGGTTCGGGGATCGTCGACATCACGCTGCCTCGGGCGAGGGGCTCGCCGGCTCGGATTGGGGAAGAGCGGGAGGCTGCCTCAGCGTGCGCCAGAGCCGGTTGCCGATGACCCAGGCGCAGTACAGGCCCAGGGACACGGAGGTGAGCCCGGTGACCGCGTAGCGGAAGTGGGTCGCCCGGTCCACGTAGTTCGACATCGCGTCGATCGCGAACAGGAGCGCGAGCCCGATCAGATGATCGGGCCTCTCGTCGGAGTACTTGGCGTGGTGCAGGAGGGCAGTCATTCGATGGATCCAGTAGTAGTGAGAGGCGATCATGAGGAAGTAGAAGGGAATGAACCCGAGGTGCGTCGCGTCGTCCGGCTCGGTGCGCGCTCCCGGCGACGCCGAGCTGGCGGAGCGGATCGTCATTCCCAGGAGGAACAGGGCCACGAGGCCAATCCCGTACCGGAGGGTCTTCAGCTCGCCGACGAGCTCCCACTTGCGGTGCATCGCGTTCATGCCCGAGAAGCCGCCCTCGTACTCGCCCCGGTAGGACAGGGCGATCCCGAAGCCCATGCGCTGCTGGCTGAGGTTCATCGGCTGCAGGTGCTCCGAGATGTCTTCCGCGAACTCCTCGATGTTCCGCATCCCGACGGCCCTGTATGACACGCCCGCGAAGACAGCGCTCGCGACCAGGAAGCCGGCGAGCAGCCGCACCGCCACGGGGTCGAGCCTCCTTCGGGCCACGAGCAGCCAGAGGCCGCGAGCGCCCATCCCGAACAGCCAGACGATCGGGAAGATCTTCATCATCGTGGCCCAGGCGACGAGCACGCCGGCCCCGATCGCCCTCCACTTCTGCCGGTTCGTGGGCGCGTCGGCGTCGGTGCCCTTCATCAGGCAGCAGGCGATGACGAGCGCGACGAACCAGTCGAGGCGGAAGATCCCGTACCCGATGCCGGGCCATCGGGCGCTGAAGTCGACCGTGAACCAGAGGACCGAGAGAGCCAGGACCCTCGTGCCGTAGGTCCGGTAGACGACCACGAACATGACGAGGATGAGCAGCGTCTCGAGGTGACAGAGGAGCTTCACGCGCTCGACGGGGACTCGGTTCGTGATGAAGCCCGCGAACGACTGCAGGAACGGCGGGCCGTTGTATCCGTGGTCGTTGAGGAGCCGCTCCTGCGACTTGCGCTTGATGGTCCGCTGCAGGAACCGGAAGTCGCGCTTGAACTGCTTCCATCTGGGAGGCGAGAAGAGCCCCTTGATCTCGTCGGCACGCGCGTAGACCGTCCTGATCGGGACCCTGACCGACGTGTCGAGGTCCCTGAGCGCCGTGAAGCGCCACTTGCGGTAGTTGTCCTTTCGCTCGCTGTCCGCGATGACGATCGCCTCGTACAGGTGCGTGTACCCGAGCTCGTCGAAGTACTTCGCGTTCAGGTAGTAGTGGACGAGGTCGTAGCCGTCGAACTCCTCCCTCTCGACCAGGGTCCTCGTGTCGAAGCCGAAGTAGTTGCCGATCCCGACGGCCGCGAGGAGGAGCAGGCTCCAGGTCGTCGCCTTCTCCACGCGGGCGCCCGCGCCGGGCGGCGCGCCCTCGCGGCGGCGGAGTCGCCTCACGAGGACGAAGCGCAGGAC
>JACPQR010000171.1 GCA_016190375.1 Deltaproteobacteria bacterium | reverse complement strand
TCGACGGCGGGGGACGTGAACGGCGACGGCTTCGACGACGTCATCGTCGGTGCGCCCTGGTTCTACAACGGCGAGTTCAGCCAGGGGCGCACCTTCGTGTACCACGGGTCGGAGGTGGGCCTCGACGCCGCGCCCGCATGGACTGCAGAGGCGGACCCAGTGGGCCAGCAGTTCGGCTACTCCGTCTCGACGGCGGGGGACTTGGACGGCGACGACTTCGACGAGGTAGTCGTCGGCACGCTGCGAACATCCGCCGTCTTTCACGGGTCCGCAGCGGGTCTCGACGCCGCGGCCGCGTGGACGGCCGAGTCGGACCAGGCGGACGCGCTATTCGGCGGTTCCGTCTCGACGGCGGGGGACGTCAACGGCGACGGTGTCGACGACGTGATCGTCGGCGCGCGCTATTACGACAACGGCCAGTCGAACGAGGGGAGGGCGTTCCTCTACGAGGGCTACCGCTGCGGCGTCGATGGCGAGCCGTGCCCTGGCGGGTTGTGCCGGGCATCCCTCTGCGACTCCGGCGTGTGCTTCGTCGACGGCAGCTCATACGACGCGGGCGACGAGGATCCGGGGAACGAGTGCCAGGCCTGCGTGCCCGCAAGCGACCGGCTCGGCTGGACGGCCGACGCGGACGGGACGCCGTGCGCGGGCGGCGCCTGCGAGGCGGGGAGCTGCGCCGGGCGCTGCTTCATCGGGGGAGTCTTCTGGGACGCGGGGGTCGCGGACCCGGAGAACGAGTGCCAGTCGTGCGTTCCTGCCGCGAGCACGTCGTCCTGGACGTATGACACTGACGGCACCGCGTGCGCGGGTGGGCTGTGTCGGGCCGGGCTGTGCGACGGCGGGAGCTGCTTGGTCGGCGGCGTCTGGCGTGCCCACAATACCGAGGACCCGGCGAACGAGTGCCAGGCCTGCGACGTTGGGTCGGACCGGCTCGACTGGACAGACGACGCCGACGGGACTGTCTGCGTGGGAGGGATTTGCCGTGCAGGGCTGTGCGACGGTGGGAGCTGCCTCGTCGATGGCGCCTGGCATGCCGACAGCGCCGAGGACCCTGACAACGAATGCCAGGCGTGCGATGTCGTCCGGACGCCGCTCGCGTGGACGGCCGACCCGGACGCGACGGTCTGCGACGAGGGCCTCTGCCGGGCCGTTCAGTGCGAGGCGGTATGCCGGATTGGGGGCGTCTGGTCCGCGGCCGGCGATGAGCGAGAGGGGAACGAATGCGAGGCCTGCGCCCCGACCGTCGATCCGTTCGCGTGGACGCCGGACGCGGACGGCACCCTCTGTGACGGCGGCCTCTGCCGTGCGGGGGGCTGCAGCGGCACGAGCTGCTTCATCGACGGCATCTGGCACGAGGAGGGGGAGGAGCTCATTGGAAACGAGTGCCAGTCGTGCGCGCCCGAGGTGGAGCCCTTCGACTGGACGCCGGACACGGACGGGACGGCGTGCGCGGATGGGCTGTGCCGAGATGGCGTCTGCGACGGACAGAGTTGTCTCGTCATGGACGAGTGGCGCGCGGCTGGGGAGGAGGATCCGGTCAGCGAGTGTCGGGCGTGCGCGCCCGACCAGGACCGTCTGGCGTGGACCGAGGATCCGGAGGGAACGGAGTGCGACGACGGGCTCGGGTGGACCGCAGAGGACGTGTGCTCCGGGGGCTTCTGCGCGGGCATCGAGTGCGAGCGACCAGTCGGGGTCGACGGCCTGCCATTCCGCGCCGAGTCGGGCTCGACGGTGGGCCGGCACCCTGACACCCCGAGCTACGGAGCCGGCTGCCGCGGAGTCGACGGCGCGGGACCGGATGTGGCATACGCGTTCGAGGCGCGGGATGGGATCTGCTACCGGGTGGAGGTGGACCCGGAGGCGGCGTTCGACGCGGAACTCGCGGTGACGCGGGCCTGCGCCGTGAGCGTCGAGTGCGTGGCGGCGTCGGACGATGGAACGACGGGTCAGGCGGAGTCGGCTGTCTTCGAGGCCGAGGGTGACGGCACGGTCTTCGTCCTCGTCGATGGCGCGAGCGTCCTCGACGAGGGGGGCTTCTCGATCGCAATCGAGCAGGCGGATTGCCCGAACGACGGCGACGACGGCGGCGGCGGCGGTGACGCCGGCGGCGATGGCGGTTCGCGAACGGACGCGGGCGCGGACGGCGGAAACGGGGAAGCGGGAGGCTGCGCGTGCAGGGCGAGTGGTAACAGCGCTTCGGGATGGCTCCTGCTCGCCCTGGCCGCCATCCCCCTGCGTCGCCGGCACGGCGCAGGGTGAGGGCGCTTGTCGGGCAGCTCAGATGCTGTCCGGGATGTTCTTGGTCGGACCCGTCCAGACGCCGGGGGCAGTCGTCCTCGGATGCTCCGCGGGGGGCGCGGGAGCCGCCGGGCCGGGGGTGGGCGGCTCGGCGGTGGGCCGCGTCGCTGGCGCGGGGGTGACCGGCTCGGCGGTCGCCCGCGTCGCCGGGAAGGGCCGCTGTCCGACGCGGGGCCCGCGCTCGGTCGCTTCCTCGGAGGCGGCGCCCGGGCCGGCGAGCGCACGCTCTCTCTCCTCCAGCGTCGCGTCGCCGATCCCACCGCCATGGGGCAAGCTCACAGTGAGGCTCCGCGCCCGATCGATAGACACGAGGAACCGCCGCCCCTGGCGCATCGGCGCGGTGACCACGATCGTCTCGGGCTCAGTGCCGGGATTGATCTCCGCGACGAACGGAAGAGGGTGCTCCTCGCCACGCAGCCGCACGCGCGCTCCGGGGTCCGGGGAGACGACGCTCAAGGGCACCTTCGCCCAGGCTCCTTCTTCGCGTGGGGGAGGCCCCGAGGGGCCAGGGGAGGTGGTCGAGGGCACCTTCGCCGGCGCCCAGGGCTCCGCGGGACCGGGCCCCGGGGCGGCCTTCGCGCCCTGCGGGACGGCGGCAGGCGTTGCGGTCGTCCGCTGCGGCGCTTCGTGCAGCACCCAGAGCGTCCCGCCTGCCGCGGCGGCGAGCGCGACCACGGCCCCGGCCCCGACCCACACGCCCCAGCGTATTGCCCGCGGCTGGTGCGACGCGGTGGATGCGCCGGCGACCATCGTGATCGTGGGAGGGACCGTCGCGATGGACGCGCCGGAGACCGTCGCGATGGCGGGAAGAACCGTCGCGGACGCGCGCACCACGACAGGCCCGTCGAGCCCGGCGAAGGGCTCGAGCACAGCGGCGACCTCCTCCATCGTCTGGAAACGATCGTCGGGGCGCTTCGACATCGCGCGCTCGATCGCTGCGGCGAGGCCCTGGGGCACGTCCGGCCGGTGCGCCGAGACGGAAGGTGTTGGAGCCATTGCGATCTGGATGAAGAGAGCCGGGATCGTCTCGGCGTCGAAGGGAACGGCCCCGGTGAGGGCGTTGTAGAGGATCACGCCGACCGCGTAGATGTCCGTCCGGGCATCTGCCTTGCTCGCGTCGTTGATTTGCTCCGGCGGCATGTAGTGCGGTGACCCGAACACCGCGCCCGTTCGCGTGCCTGCCGACACGCCGAGATCGCCCGAGAACTTGGAGATGCCGAAGTCGAGGACCTTCACGTGGTCGGGCCTGCCGGCCGCCGACGTGAGGAAGACGTTCTCGGGCTTGAGGTCGCGGTGGACGATACCCTTCGCGTGCGCCGCGGCGAGCGCCGATGTCACCTGCAGTGCGATCCGGACGACCCGGCCGATCTCGAGCGGACCGGACGCTTCGATCTCGGTCTGCAGGTCGTGGCCCTCGAGCAGCTCGAGGACGAGGAACGGGCTGCCCTCCTCCGTTGTCCCCATGTCGGTGGACTCGAGGATGTTCGGATGCCCTAGCATCCCCGCCGCGCGCGCCTCGTTCAGGAAGCGTCGCACGGACTCGGGCCTCGCCGCGTGCTCCGCGTGCAGGAGCTTGATGGCGACACGCCGCCCGATGAGCAGGTGCTGGCCCTCGTACACGCTGCCCATCCCGCCGCCGCCGAGTCGCTGGAGGACGCGGTAGCGTCCCGCGAGGACCTTGCCCACGAGGGGGTCGGCTCCCGGGCCGATAGTCTCGAGATTGTCGGTCCGGAGCTTGAAATCCTCGCTCAACCCCGGCTCCGTCCCGGCCGGTAGCGCCATCTGATTGCGGCGAGAAGCAGCACAGAGAGGACGGGCACGCCGCGCGCCAGCACTGCGGACGTGGCGCAGGTGCAACCGCCCTCCCTCTTTCGGATCGCGACCCGCCCTCCCCGACGCACCGCGTGTCATGGTACCACATCGCGCCGAGAGCCCGGCATGGCGCGCACTTGGGTCGAGTCGCAGCTGGGCGCGAAGGGCTCGAGTGCACTCGACCCTCAAACGAAGGCGGTGTCCGCAGCGAGCGCATCCCGCGCGCCCAGTGTGGCGCGGGCGCTCTTCGGGGCGGTCTTCCTCCGGAGGATCGTCGGGATCCTCGCCCCGTTTCGCCGCGCGTTCTCGCCTGAGCGCCTCGATGTCGTCGGGATGGGGCGAGCGCGAGTGACCGGCCCTGTGGCGCGACATCGTGGGACTGACCGAGGACGATACGACGAACCCGTACCTTCTAGGGTCCAACGTCACGTCGCCGGCCCGATCCGTGGCGGACGGGCGGAGAGAAAGCTCGTGATCGACGGGCGCAACGGCTCACGGGCCTCTTGCTGCGTCTGGCCGCCATCCGGGACCGCGCCGGAAACAGGTGCCCTAGCCCTGCCGCTGCGAAGCAGCCAAGGCCCGGACGATCGGGGCGAGGTGCTCGAGGGTCGAGAGGGAGAGGAGGCGGAGATCCGCCTCGATGCGGCGCCGCGTCGCCTCGGTCTGGCGGGCGGTGTTCGCGGGACCGTGGACGAGCCAGTCGACGCTGGTCCGAATGGTCTTCGCGAGCCTGCGGATCGTCCGGAGCTCGGGCTCGGTCCTGCCCTGCTCGACTCCCTGGATTGTCTTGATGTTCACCCCCGCTCGCTCGGCGAGCTCCTCCTGTGTGATCCCCAGGGAACGGCGGCACTCCTTGATCCTGCGGCCAAGCTCTTGTGCGTGCGCCTTCATCCGTCCGGTAGGGCGCCACAGCGGGACGGATCCTGAACAGCCATTGACGTGGGCAGCGCGAAGGCAGTACTACCCAGTTCGAATGGACTGACGGACGGGTGGTGAGCCCTGGCCTGGCGGGTATCGAGCGTGACAGACGACCGCGTCACCTTTTGAAGAAGGAAGGCCGGTGCCTCGCGGCCCGCCCCTGGAGGTCAGAGCTCAGGAACGGTTGGCTGCTCGCGCATACAGGAGGAGGGAAGAGGCAGATGCTTGCGATCAGATCACTTCGGGTAGGTTCGTGCGATGGCGAGTTCGCCGCCGCGAGGTACGGGCTCGCTTTGGCAGCTGGCGCGTGCGTCTTCTGGATCAGCCTTGTCGATGGTCCCGGCGTCGCGCTGGCGCAGGAGTCCCCGCCCGCCGAAGCTAGCCAGGCGGGACCGACCGGCCGAGAGCTCGGTTCGACCGGGCCTTCTCCGGAGGTGTCGGCGCCCTCGCCAGGGCCGTTGCCTCCGTCGGCGGGGCAGCCACCAGCCGGCACGCCCGTGGCCCGTGGCGAGTCGGGCGTCGACTCTCCCACTGAGGCCACGTCCGGGCGACGGCTGGCCGGCCATGAGTTCGTTCTTTCGGAATTCGTACCGCCGCCGTTCGCCATCACCCAGGTGGGGCTGGTAACGGGCATCGGGTTCGCACGCCTGACGGCGCCTGAGGTTGACGACTTCGGCGAGCGGTCGGGTACGGCCTCCTTCAGCGTTGGGGCACTTGAGCAGATCGCGAGCTTCCGGGTCGCTCCAAGCCCGTACTTCGGGCTCCGCGCCACGGCCGCGGGCATCGCGTTGATCGGCACGGACGTCGACTCGGCGCTCACTTTCGGCGCCTCTGCCGGCTACGATCTGTCGGGCGGTGCGCTGGCCACTGCGGCGTCCGGCCGGGTCCGACTCAGCGGGTCGTTCGACGTGGGCCTCAATCGTAGCTACAGGTTCAACCTCGTCGACGCAATCGTTAACAGCGTGAATGAGGGAAAGATCAACAGGTCGACGTTACTGGTGTCGACCAAGACAACCTGGATCTCACCCGGCTTGCACTTCGCGGTCGCGCTTCACGACGCCGTCGGCGTCTGGGCGAGCATCGGGTACCGGCATGAGTTCACCCGTACCGACGACACCAAGAGCAGCGACGGATCTCTCAAGGTCGGCGGTGCGCTGAGCGTGGACTTCAATCCGGTGACACCGTTGCCGGTCGGACTCCTCGGGACCTACGCGGTCACGATCCCCTTCGCCGATGACGCGCAGAAGGTACACGAACTCACCGCCGGCTTCCTCTACACGGGCCGCTCGAATCTGCTTGTCGGACCAGAGGGTCGCATGACCCTGAGCAGCCTAGCGCCGGGTGTCGATCTCACGGCCTACGAGGCAATCTTCGGCCTGCGCTACTTCTGGTAGGAGTTCGGGTCGAAAACGCGGATGCGGAGCAGTCCGGTTGCGCTGACGCCGGGCCGCCGCAGCCGACGGCGAAATCAGGCAGAGCACCGATTGCCCCGCGAGGGCGAGGAGCGCCTGAAGGAGAGACGAGAAGACGAGAAGACGTAGACTCGTCCGCTGTCGTGCTCACCTTCGAGGACCGGAGTTCGGCGGTTGCGGTTCGCGGCGAACCACCTCTGCGGGATGGCCGTCCGGTCTCCAACGTCAGATGTCGAGAGGGCTCCCGTCCACGGCGGTGTGGACGGTGAAATCGAGTGACGGAAGCTCCAGGACGCCGAACGTTCCGCCCGTCGGGATGTCCATCGGCACCGCCGGGTCACGCAGGAGCGAGCCGGGGTTCACGATCAGTCCACGCCGTGTTCCAAGTCGGAACGGGACGTGCGTGTGACCGATGATGAGGACGTCTGCATCAGCAGCCTTGAGCAGCCGCAGTAGGTCAGCAGGTGCCGCATCGTCCGGGTAGACACCGTCCATGTCGCTACCTGGGCGGGCATGCCAGACGACGACACGGATGCCTTCGATCGTGCGGGACCAGGACGGCGGCAGGTCGTCCAGGAACCGGACGGCGCGGCTCGTGAGGTCCCAGCC
>JACPQR010000170.1 GCA_016190375.1 Deltaproteobacteria bacterium | reverse complement strand
TGCGCGTTGGCGAGGCCCTCGCCGGGCTGGCCGGCGAAGCGGCGGACGAGCCGCATGTCGGGCGTGAGGCGGTAGGTCGAGCCGGGACGGTTGACGAGCTCGAGGACCTTCGCCGGGCCGAGCGGGGTGTCCTCGCGCAGGTGGAGCGTCACGCGCTCGCCGGAGGCCTCGATGCCGAGGGCGCGAAGGCGCCGGAGGCGGACCTTGATGACCATGATCTCGAGGAGCATCCGCGCCTCGGGCGGGAGCGCGCCGCAGCGGTCCACGAGCTCCTCGCCGATCGCGTACACCTCGTCCTCGCTCGAGGCGTCCGAAAGGCGCTTGTAGAGCGAGAGACGCACGCCGGTCTCCGGGACGTAGTCGTCGGGCAGGAACCCGGGCAGATCGAAGGTGAGCTCCGGCTCGATGTCTCTCGCGACCGGCGTTCCGCGCAGCTCCGCAACGGCCTCCTCGAGCATCTGACAGTAGAGGTCGAAGCCGACGGCGGCGACCTGGCCGCTCTGCTCCGCGCCGAGGAGCGAGCCGGCGCCGCGGATCTCGAGGTCGAGCGAGGCGATGTGGAAGCCCGACCCGAGCGCGCTGAAGCGCTCGAGCGCCGCCACGCGCTCGCGCGCCTCGTCCGTCATCTTGCCGACCGGCGGCACGATCAGGTAGCAGTACGCGCGCTCCCGCGAGCGGCCGATGCGGCCGCGGAGCTGGTAGAGCTGCGCGAGGCCCATCATGTCCGCGCGGTCGATGATCATCGTGTTCGCGCGCGGGATGTCGAGGCCGCTCTCGACGATCGAGGTCGCGCACAGGACGTCGAAAGACCCCGCGACGAACTCGGTCATCGCCTTCTCGAGGGTCGCCTCGGCCATCTGGCCGTGGGCCACGACGATTCGGGCCCTGGGGACCAGGCGGCGAACGAGCGCCACCTTCTCCTCGATGTCCTGGACCCGGTTGTAGACGTAGAAGACCTGGCCGCCGCGGGCGAGCTCGCGCTCGATGGCCTCGCGGACGAGGTTCTCGTCCATCTGGGAGACGAAGGTCCGGATCGCGCGCCGATCGGGAGGAGGCGTCGCGATGAGCGAGAGATCGCGCAGGCCGGCCATGGCCATGTGCAGCGTCCGTGGGATCGGCGTCGCGGTCAGCGTCAGCACGTCGACCTGGCTGCGCAGGGCCTTGATCCGCTCCTTGTGGGCCACGCCGAAGCGCTGCTCCTCGTCGACCACGAGGAGGCCCAGGTTCTTCCAGTGCACGTCCTTGGAGAGGAGCCGGTGAGTGCCGACGACGATGTCGAGCTTGCCCTCCTTGAGACGCAGGAGGACCTCCTCCTGCTCCTTCCTCGAGCGGAAACGGGAGAGCACGTCAACGGACACCGCGAAGTCCTTCATCCGGTCGCGGAACGTCTGGTAGTGCTGCTGCGCGAGGACGGTCGTCGGTACGAGAACCGCGACCTGGAAGCCCGCCTCGACCGCGCGGAAGGCGGCGCGCATCGCCACCTCGGTCTTGCCGAAGCCGACGTCGCCGCAGACCAGGCGATCCATCGGCCGAGGTTTCTCGAGGTCGCCCACGACCTCCGCGATGGCCTTGTCCTGATCCGGCGTCTCGGTGAAGGGGAACGACGCTTCGAACTCGCGATACTGATCGTCTCCCGGCGGCAGCGGCGTGCCGGGCAGGGCCTGCCGCTCGGCGTAGAGCTTGAGCAGCGAGTCCGCCATCTCCCGGACCGCCTTCGAGACGCGGCTCTTCTTGAGCGCGAAGGTCTGACCACCCAGCTTGTCGAGCCTGACCTCGCCCGCGCCCTCGGCGCCGACGTACTTCTGGACCTGCGAGAGACGGTAGACCGGGAGGTAGAGCTTGTCGCCGCCCGCGAACTCGATGAGGAGAAAGTCGATCTCGACGCCCGAGACGGCGCGGCGGACGAGGCCGAGGTAACGGCCGATCCCGTGCTCGGCGTGGACGACGAGGTCGCCCATCGCGAGGGTCCTCAGATCCTCGAGGAAGACCTCGCTCCGGGTGGCCTTGACGCGCCTTTCGACGCGAGGGCCGAAGATCTCCTCCTCGGTGACGTACGCGAGAGCGTCGGCCGGCGCGAAGAAGCCGCGCGTCAGAGGGCCGACGGCGACCTCTACGCTTCCCCTGGGTGCAGACGGACCGGCAAGAGCGACCTTGCAGCCGAAGCCCCGAACGAGAGCGGCGAGCCGGTCCGCCTGGGTCTGGGTGTGGGCGGTGACGATGGCGCGGCACCCCAGGTCGGTCAGCTCGCGCAGACGGGAGGCCAGGGGGCCGAGGGCTTCCCTTCCCTTTGCGGCCCGCGCCGCTCTCAGAGCGGCGGCAAGCGGGGTGTTGTCCTCGATCCCGAGGTCGACGAAGGGCTGGCGCGCCGCCTCCCAGCCTTCGCCGCCCAGGACGGCAAGCCGGTGGGCCATCACGTGCGGGCCCGAGGTGGCGCGGCCGACCAGCTCCGCGACCGAGGCGTAGTGCTCGGCGGGAGCGAAGGCCGGCTCGGCGCGCTCGATTCGCGACCTGAAGGCCTTGTCGGCGCGCTCGAGCTCGGCGTCGAGGGCGACGGCGAGCTGCGCCGGGTCCTCGAGCACGAAGACCTCGTCACCCGAGAGGTAGTCGGTGAGCGGCGAGAGCCGTTCGTAGAAGGCGGGGGTCAGCGCTTCGGATCCGAACAGGAGCCGCCCTGCCTCGATCGAGTCGATGAGATCCCGCGTCCGGCCCGTGGGCATGTCGATCGAGTCGCAAAGCGCCTGCAGGCGCCGGCGCGCCCGCGCGATCTCGCCCGGGCCGCGGAGCTGCTCGCGCACGGGGTGCACGAAGAGGGAGCGGATGCTCCGCTTGCCGCGCTGGGTCTCCGGATCGAACAGCCGGATGGCCTCGACCATGTCGCCGTACAGCTCGATGCGTGCGGGAAGCCCCGCGGCCGGGACGAACAGGTCGAGGATCGCGCCCCGGACCGCGAATGTTCCGGGGTCCTCGACGACCGGCGCACGCAGGTAGCCGGCCGCGACGAGACGAGCGCAGAACGCCTCGCGGTCGAGCTCCTCTTCGGCGAGGACGAGATCGCAATGACGCGCGAACAGGTCCCTCGGGACGACGCGACGCAGGCCTGCCTGGGCAGGAGCAACGAGGACCTGCCAGCTCCTCGACGTCGAGATCCGGTAGAGCGCTGCGAGCCGCGCCATCTCGCCCGCGCGGTCCGCCGCGGTCTCGGCGTAGGGCGGCGCGTCGGGCGCAGGGAGATGAATGACCTGGGGCTCGTCCCGATCGTCTTCGCTGGCGCCGGCGAAGAACGCGACGTCCGCCGCGAGCCGGCTCGAGGCGTCGCCATCGTGGCAGAGCACGACGACGCGGCGACCCGTGGCGCGGGCGATCTCGACGCAGAGGAGCGCGAGCGAGCCGCCGGCCGCGCCCACGAGATCGGTCCGACCCTCCGACGCCACGGCCCGGGCAGCGTCGGCGAGCCGCGTCCTGGGACGAGAGAGTGCGGTGAGCGCATCCATCGCGGGCGAGCGCTCCCCCCTAGCACAAACTCCACATTGACAGTCGAACGCGGGACGATTAGACTCCCTGAATATTCGTTTAGTAGTCGTCTTGTAATCGTCTGAAATTCAACCGGTTTTCATCGGAGGGGACCCATGGCTGATGGGCTGAACAAGGTGCTCCTGATCGGGAACCTCGGCGCCGATCCGGAGCTGAGCTACACGCAGTCGAGCCAGGCCATCCTGAAGTTGAGGCTCGCGACCAACGAGTCCTTCACCAACAAGGCCGGCGAGCGCCAGGAGCGGACCGAGTGGCATCGGATCGTGATCTGGGGCAAGCGCGCCGAGGCGCTCGGGAAGTTCCTGACCAAAGGAAAGCAGCTCTACGTCGAAGGGCGGATGCAGACCCGGAGCTGGGAGGACAAGGAAGGCCAGAAGCGCTACACGACCGAGGTCGTCGCGACCGAGATCATCCTCCTGGGAGGCGGGGCAGGGCGCAGCGCCGGCGCCAGCAGCGGGGCTGCGGACGGAGGGGGCGGCGGCAGCGGCTTCGGAGGCGGAGGCGGTGGTCGCGAGCGGTACAGCGACGTTGGCCCGGAGCCCGTCGAGCCGTACGGCGCGCCGGATCCGGGATCGAACGGTGGGAAGATCGAAGGCGAGGACGACATCCCGTTCTGAGAGCGGATAGAATCCCGCGATCACATGAACGAGAGCTCGCCAATCTTCCTGGCGCTCGTGTGCCTCGCGCTCGGCTGCGGATCGTCGGCGGCGGTAGTTCGCGAGCGGGGCCGGCTTTGCGAGCCGCCGGAAGACTCCGCGGTCCGTGCCGCAGCGGCGAGCGGAGTTGCGGCAAGACAGGTCGTCGCGTGCGCCGCGCGGCGCGGCGAGCTTCAGCCACTCGTTCGGCGGCTCCGCTCCGAGCGGTCGAGCGCAGGGCGTGATCACGCCCTGGGTCTTGCGCTGGCCGCGGGGGATTCGTCCGGGTGGAGCGAAGCGGAGAGCAGGCTGCAGTCGGCGTTCCGGCAGGCGCCGAGGGCTCCGGGTCACGCGCTGCGCCTCGGGCTGTTCCTTCTCGAGGGCGAGGAGCATACCGCCGCCGTCGAGGCGCTCCGGGTCGCCGTGCAGGTCGCTCCTCGCGACAGCGGCGCTCGGGTCGCGCTGGCCGGCGCGCTCCTGGAGGCGGGGCAGTCGTCCGAGGTGCGCGATGTCCTTCGACCGCTGGCGCGAATGAGCCCGACGCGGCGGGACGTGGAGCGAGGTCGCCTGATCCTGCGCCGGGCCTTCGGTGTCGACAGGGGCCTGCCCGAGAAGGTTCGCACGGTCGTCAGGCAGGGCAGCGCACTGCTCGGGACGGACGACGACGCCGGACGCGCGCTCGCCGTGCTCGAGCCCGCGGTGGAGCGCTGGCCCGACATGGCCGCCCTGCGGACGCTCCACGGGCTGGCGCACCTTCGTCTCGGCAACCGTGCGGAGGCAACGGCCTCGTTCCTGCGTGCCCGAGAGCTCGACCCCGAGGTGGCGATCAACCGGCAGCGCCTGGGTGAGCTGTACGCCGACCTCGGCCAGGCCCAGAACGCGAGAAGAGAGCTCGAGGGCGCCGTCCAGCTCGATCCGCTCTCGCTCGAGTCCTACGCGGCGCTCGGGGACCTCGCCTACCGCGAGCGATCTTTCGCCGAGGCGGTGCGCTGGTTCCGCGCGCTCGCGTCGCTCGACGGGCAGCGGGTGGAGACGCTCCTGAAGCTGGGGCGCGCCCTGGTCGGCGCCTCCCGGGAGCGCGAGGCGGCAGCCGTGTACGAGCGGCTCGTCGCCCGAGGAGCCGCGAGCTACGAGGCGTACATGCGGCTGGGCGAGATCTACGTGCAGCGTCGGCTCGCCGCGCGAACCGTGGACGAGAGCGAGCGCTACGCGCTGCTCGCCCGGCGCTATCTGGCGCGCGCGCTGGACGTCCGGCCGCAGGATCCGCTGGTTCGCACGCTCTTGGGCCAGCTCGAACGGACGGGCATGTAGTACGATGACGGTCGGCCATGGAGCTGGCGGTCGACATCCGCGAAATGACGAAGGCCGACTTCGACCAGGTGGTCGAGGTGATCGACCAGTGGTGGGGCGGTCCGGTCGCGCAGCAAGCTCACCCCGCGTTCTTCCACGAGTTCGGTGACACGGCGCTGGTAGCGGTCGAGGACGGCGAGCTCGCCGGTTTCGTTCTCGGGTTCATAGCGCCGACCGCGCCGCCGGTGGCGTATGTCCACCTCGTCGGCGTGAGGCCTGACCTGCAACGCAAGGGGCTCGGGCAGACGCTCTACGAGCGGTTCGCCGCGACCTGCCGAGCCCGCGGAGTCCGGCAGATCAAGGCGATCACGACCCTGGCCAACGAGGGATCGCGCAAGTTCCACCTCGCCCTCGGTTTCGAGGAGAGGGTCGATGGCGACTACGCCGGCCGTGGGCGGGCCCGCGTCATCTTCGTCAAGCGCCTGGACTGAGAGCGTGAGCAGGAATCCCTCCCGTCGCCAGACGGCCGATACGACCCCGTCTGCGTTGTTGGGCCTCCTCCGAATACCACGGGGTATGCGTCGTCGGCCCGCCTAGCAGCCGGGGCCGTCTCGACCGCCTGGCTCGGTCCGGGATTCCTGCTCACGCTCTGACACGCGGCTCGAAGTTCGGTGCTAGGATGCAAACCGGATGTCGGAGCAGGTTCGCTGCCCCTTCTGCGAGAGCTCCATCCCCCGCGAGGCGCTGTTCTGTTCGAGGTGCGGTGGCAAGCTGCCGCGGCGCGACGCCGCTCCTGTCCATCTCCCGCCGGTCGTGCGTCCGTCCTCGCCCGCGCCGACGCCCGTGGCCACGGCCTCCGGGCTCGGCCCCGGCCCCGAGTCCACCCCGCTGCCCGCTGCCTCCGCAGATCCGAAGAGAAGCTCCGCGCCGACGCTGAGGCCACCCGATCGCTCGGACTCGTCGCAGCTCTCGATCTCGCGCTTCGACCGCGCTCGAGGCGCGCCGCGTGCGATGCTCCTCGCCCTCGGCGCTGTCGTCTTCCTCGCCGCCGGTTTCGGGCTGGCTCGGTGGCTCGGCGTGGGCTCGTCCGAGGTTCCGGTCGTCGCTTCCCCTGCCGGCCAGCGTCCCGTGATCGGGCTAGGCGAGCCGCATCAGGTCGTGGGCGCCGAGGTGCCCGATCCCGGAGGGTTCCTGGCGCCGTCGAAATCGGGGATGGTGGCGCGCAAGGGAACGGGCCCGCTGGAGGCTCCCCGCACGTCGGCGGCGAAGGTGCAGGGCCGACCGCAGCCGTCCCCAGGTGAGCCTCCCAGGGCACAGCCCGACGGAGGCGCGGCCGGCGGTGGCGCGACGAGTCCCGAGCCCCCGGCCCCGCCTGCGCCCGAGCCGCCGTCGCCTCCGGATCCGGCAGAGCCCGATGACCAGCCCGATGAGCCAGAGGCACCCGACGGCCAGCTCGACACGAGGGCGGTGATCTTCGTGGTTCGCCATTTCCTGCCGCAGGTTCGGTCGTGCTACGAGCGGCAGCTCAGGAACGAGCCCGAGCTCCGCGGGCAGGTCACCGTGCGCTTCACGATCGGCGCCGGAGGCCGAGTGACGGACGCGCAGTCGGTGTTCAACTCCACGGGGTCGGACCAGCTCGCCGGCTGCGTGGCGGCGACCGTTCGCACGTGGCGTTTCCCGGAGCCGGAGGGCGGGCCCGTCGCGTTCGAGTACCCGTTCCGGTTCGGTGGCCGCCCAGCTGCCTTGCCCGGCCCCACCGAGGGCCCCTGAGCATGGGACGAGGCGACGAGCTCCTCGTCATCGATGGGTCGGCGACCGACCGCGATGGACTGAAGAAGCTGTTCGCCGAGGACGGCTTCATCGTCTCGGCGGTCGCGGACACGCGCAGCGCGCGAGAGCTGATCATCGCCAAGTTCTTTCCGGTCGTCCTGGTCGACGCGGACGTGGAGCCCGACAGCACCCTGGACATAGTCCGGATCGTGCGCGAGCGCTCCGCCCAGAGCACCGTGATCGTGCTGACCAACCGGAAGGTGTTCGATCTCGCGGTGGAGGCCTTCCGTCTCGGGGTCGCGGACGTCATCCACAAGCGTCCCGATCAGGTGCCTTATCTGCGCGAGCGGGCCCTGGCGGCCGCCGACCGCTATCGGCTCACGTCGCCGGACGGCGGCGGCGCCCTGATTCGCGAGGTGCAGGGGGTCCTCGGGGAGGCGCTGGAGCGGCTGATGAGCCTCGCGCGCCAGGTCCCTGCCACGGCCTCCGTGCTCGCCGAGGCCGACGAGCTGTCGAGCACGGTCCTCCTCATCGACGACGACATTCGCTTCATCGAGCTGGCGGCCAGAGCCGCGGGGCTGCGCGGGCTCGAGGTGATCGGCTCGACATCGGGCGGCGCCGGTCTCGATCAGGCGACGACGACCCGCTTCGACATCGTCGCCGCGAAGGGGCCGCTGCCCGACCTGCCCGGCGCGATGGTCGTCAGGAGCCTTCAGTCGGTGAACCGGGACGTGGCGGCGCTGGTCTACGAGGGACCGGGCTCGGGTGGGCACATCGACGTCTTCGAGGGCGGGCGCGCACGGGATACGACGCCGTTCCGAAAGCTGGACGACCTCGTCGAGAGCCTGGTCACGGCGAGCGACCAGGCCCAGGCCACGCGCCGCGAGCGGCGGTTCCTGCAGGCGTTCCGATCCCAGGAAGCGACGTTCCTGAAGCGCTACGCGGAGCTCAAGCGCAGGATCGACAAGATGGCGAAGTAGTCGGGCGCAGGTCCGAGTGACTTCTCCTAGGGTGCTCGAATGAGGGCGCCTCAGAGCAGGTCGCGCAGCTCGGAGGCGGTGTGTGCGTCGCCGGCCTTCTCGGCGACCTCGATTCCCCGTTCGATCACGGTGCGGGCCTCGTCCGGAAGGCCCATCCCGAGGAGCGTCTGGGCGAGCATGAGGTAGGTCGGGACGTAGGAAGGACTGCGCCGGATCAGCTCGCGGAATGTCTCGGCGGCCTGCTCCGGCTGACCGAGGTTCTTGTACTCCATCGCGAGCGCGTAGCGCATGAGCGGTTCGTCGGGCTGACCGGTGACGAGCTCGAGGAGATCGGAGAGCTTCGGCACGCCGTCACTCCGATCCCGCGCCGTCGAGGACGCCGATGAAGGGCAGGTTCCGGTAGCGGTCGTCGTAGTCGAGGCCGTAGCCGACCACGAACTTGTCCTCGATCGTGAAGCCCAGGTAGTCGATGGCCACGGCGACCCGCTGGCGGGCGGGCTTGTGTAGCAGCGCCGCGAGCCTGAGCGATCGAGGCCGGCGCGTGCGGAGGTTGTCGAAGAGGTAGGCCATGGTCAGACCCGTGTCGACGATGTCCTCGACGATCAGGACCTCCTGGTCCTCCACGGGCCGCGACAGGTCCTTGGTGATCTGGACGATCCCGGAGGTCTCCGTCGTCCTGCCGCCGTAGCTCGACAGGCCCAGGAAGTCGATCGTCACGGGAAGGTCGATGGCCCGAGCCAGGTCCGCGACGAACACGTAGCTTCCGTTCAGCACGGCGACCAGGTTCACCTCCTTCCCGCGGTAGTCCCGGGTGATCTGGGCGCCCAGGTCATGGACTCGGCTTGCGATGCTCTCGGCGTTGATGAGGGTCGTGACGGTCGGTGCCAAACTACGAGCTCCTTTGGTTCAGACCCAGGCGTTGTTGAGGACCTCGCCGAGGCCTCCGGCCCCGGGGATGATGTACTGGTGGTCGTCCAGGCCGCGCTCGCGCTCCACGTGCGTTCCGGGGATCGTATCGAGGATGTCGGGGTCGGACAGGCCACGGTCGACACGGAAAGCGTAAACGACCAGGTCGGGGTGGTCGACTCTCAGCCGTCGCAAGTACTCGGGGGTCACGATGAGGTTCATGGCGACGGCCTTGACCATGCGGCCATCGACCTTGTCCTTGTAGTGCGAGATCACCTCGGACATCGAGCCGCCCGTGGCGCCCATCGGATCGGGGACGAGGAGTATCCGCCCATCGACCGATCCTCCGATCTTGGCCTCGTGGAAGCCTGCCCCCGTGACGTGGCCCGATGAGTCGACGAGCCGCGACATGAACAGGTGGTCCTGGCGCACGCCCGCAGGATCGAGCACCTCGTTGAGGAGCTCGTAGCAGATCTGGGACGGCACCGTTCCCGCCCGAGCCACGCCTGCGGTGACGACGGGCGTCGCGCGCCGGATGCCGAGCCCGGACCAGACGGCTCGCGGCTCGGACTTGTGCATCCTCGTGGCGACCTTCAGCTCGGCCCGCGGAAACTCGGCTGCGATCACGATCTGTGCGAGCGTGTGATAGAGCTTGCGCACGAGGTGCAGGACCTCGGGTTGCCCTGCCTCGGGCGAGGACAGCCGTGCCAGGAGCGTCAGGCTCAGCGGGTCGTCGAGCAGGTGCACGCCGGGCCCGTAGCGGTGCTGGATCTCGCGGGGAGAGAAGGCCGTCGTCGCGTAAGTCCGATCCTCCATCGAGCGCCTCCAGGAATCCCCTAGCACGGCCACCGAGGTCCGCTCAAGGCAGAGAGTGCAGGAGCTGACCCAGGACGCGGATCGCGTCACCGGCGCCGTCCCGGAGCACCGGCAGAAGCAGGGCGACCGTCAGCATCGCGGCCAGGAGGCCCGCCGCGGCCCTGAGCGGCATTCCGACGAAGTAGACGCCCATCTGCGGGGCGGCACGATTCAGGATGCCCAGCGCGATCTCGGTCGTCACGAGCGCGACGATGGCCGGCCCTGCGAGACCCAGGGCGGCCGCGAGGGCGGCGCCTCCGAGGTGCGCCACGCCGCTCGCGAAGGCGCCGGCGGTCGCGGCGTCGGCGCTCGGAAAGGAGAGGAGCGGAACCTCGACGAAGCTCCTGGCAAGCGTGCGCAGGAAGGCCCGATGGCCGCCGATCGCCAGGAATACCGCGACGCCCACGAGCAGGTGGAGCTCGCCGATGGGGCTGATGCGCTGTCCCGAGTGGGGATCGAGGACCTCCGACATGGTGGCGCCGCGAAGCGTGTCGATGATCCGGCCGCTCATCTCGAGCGCGGAGAACGGCAGCGCCGCGACGATCCCGAGGGCGGCGCCGATCAGTACCTCCTTGGCCAGGAGCGCCGCCACGGCGACGGGCGAGCTCGGCACCGAGGCCAGTCCGGGCGCGAGCGCCGGGAAGAGGACCACGGCGAGGACGACGGCGAGCGCGATCTTCGCCTCGTTGGGGAGCGTCTTCCCTCCCAGGAAGGGGACGAGGAAGAAGATCGGCGCGATCCGGGCCACCGCGAGGCCCCCGAGGACGATCACGCTCGTCAGGTCGACCGGCAGGTCGAACAGCGACTCCAGAAAACCCATGTCAGGGGAAGAGGGTCGGGATCGTGTTCCAGAGCCTGGTCGTGAAGCGCGCCAGCTCGCTCCCGATCCAGGGTCCCGCGGCAGCGAGCGCGAGGAGCGCCGCGACCAGCTTGGGAACGAAGGAGAGCGTCTGCTCCTGCACCTGCGTGACCGCCTGCAAGAGCGAGATCACCAGGCCGACCACCAGGGACGCCGCGAGGACGGGGATCGAAAGGAGCAGCGCGAGGTAGAGCGCCTCGCGAGCGACGCGGAGGATCTCGGCGTCCATCGGGCGACCGACACTACCAGAATTCGTCAAGCTCCGAGCAGCGTGGCCAGGCCGGTCGCGCGGACCGCCGTCTCGAACTTCGAGATCTCCGAGGTCGGGTGCGGGCGCATCGCCTCCGAGAGCCATCCGGGGATGCCGCCCGTGGCCTTCAGCTCGACCACGCAGCCGCCGAGCTGGCCCACGTCGGGGGTCTTGTGGCCCGGGTGCTCGGGGCGCTGGAACGCCACGTCGCGATCCACGGTGAGGCGGAGCGATCCATCCGGGAGCTCGAAGGCGGCCCTGCGGTATCGAACCGCGACGACCGGCTGGAGCTGCCCGCGCGCGAGCAGCGCCGACAGCGCGGGGGCGTCCTCGGGCGCGGCTTCTTCCCCGTCGAGCAGGCGTGGCATCAGCGGCCCGCGGAAGGCGATCCGTTCCTTCGTGACGACGTCGCCCTTGCGCACCTTGACCTCGAGCCACACCATCACGTCCGCTTCGATCGTTCCGCGGAACAGGGACGGGCTCTCGTAGTGACGGTAGCGGACCTTCTCGTTGTCGGTGGGCGAGGCGAGGCTCCGCCGGGTCAGCGAATGGTCCGAGAAGTCGAGGTACACGCCCCGCACGAGCGTCTCTCGCTGACCCCTGATGCGAGGTCGCAGCGGCACCTCCCGCTCGAAGATCGCCTCGAGACGGGAGGCCTCGGCTTCGTCGACGCGGTACTTTAGCTCGCGGTGGACCTGGTGGATGGTCGCGTCGGTCATCAGGTCTTTCGACGGGATTGAGAGTATAACGCTCACCGTGCCATGCCCAGCGCGCTCGTAGTTCATGGTCACTTCTACCAGCCGCCACGCGAGAACCCCTGGACCGACGAGGTCGAGCAGGAGGCATCCGCTGCTCCCTTCCACGACTGGAATGCCAGGATCTCCGCCGAGTGCTACGCGAGAAACGCCTTCGCGCGCATGTTCGATCAGAAGGCGCGGGTCGAGCACATCGCGAACGCCTACGCCCGGATGAGCTTCAACTTCGGGCCGACGCTCCTTCGCTGGATCGAGCGGAACGATCGGGCCACGTACGACCGCATCATCGAAGGGGATCGTGACAGTCGGGTACTGCAGCGAGGCCACGGCAACGCGATCGCCCAGGCCTACAACCACATGATCCTCCCGCTGGCCAGCGCGCGGGACAGGGTCACGCAGATTCGCTGGGGCATCGCCGATTTCGTGCACCGTTTCGGCCGGCAGCCCGAGGGAATGTGGCTGCCCGAGACCGCGGTCGACCGGGCCACGCTGGCGAGCCTGATCGATGCGGGCGTCGCGTTCACGATCCTCTCGCCTCACCAGGCGGCACGGGTGCGCCCTTGCGGCGAGGCGGGAGCGTGGCGCGACGTCTCGGACGGCTCCATCGATCCCACCCGCGCCTACCGCTGGCTCCACCCTGACGGCTCCGGGCGCTCGATCGCGCTGTTCTTCTACGACGGGCCGATCGCCGCGGACGTCAGCTTCGGGTCGGCGCTCTCCTCGAGCCAGACCTTCATCGACCGGTTCCTCGCGGCGCACCAGCGCACTCGCGACCACGTCGAGCTCCTTCACGTCGCCTCGGACGGCGAGACCTACGGGCACCACAAGCAGTTCGGCGACCTCACGCTGGCGCACGCGCTCGAGGTCGAGGCGGCGAGACGCGGACTTCGCGTGACGAACTACGGCGCCTACCTCGAGGAGAGCCCGCCCAGGTGGGACGCGGAGCTCCGGGCGGGCCCGGACGGGGAGGGGACGGCCTGGAGCTGCGCTCACGGCGTGGGTCGCTGGGTTCGCGACTGTGGCTGCCATGTCGGAGCACGCGCAGGATGGAACCAGAGGTGGCGAACGCCTCTGCGAACCGCCCTCGATCGTGTGCGCGACGCGGCCCTGCCCCACTTCGAGTCGTGCGGGCTCTTCGCGGACGCGTGGGCGGCGCGCGATGCGTACGTCGAGCTCGTGCTCGACCGCTCGCGCGACGGGACGGCGCGCTTCCTCGACGCGCACCGCGTGCCCGCAGGCGACCAGGACCGCGTGCGCGCGCTCCAGCTCCTCGAGATGCAGCGCCACGCGATGCTCATGTACACGAGCTGCGGGTGGTTCTTCGACGACATCGCGGGCCTCGAGGCGGTTCAGGTCATGAAGTACGCGGCCCGCGTCATCGACCTGTGCGAGCAGACGGGAGTGCCGAGCCCCCGCGAGGCTCTCCTCGACGCCCTTGCCCAGGCCAGGAGCAACGTCGCCGCGAAGGGAAGCGGGGCGGACGTCTACCGGACCGAGGTCGAGCCGCTCTGCGTGACCCCGGAGCGAGTGGCGTGTCAGTTCGCCTTCACGTCCCTCGTCAAGGACACGGCGGAGCGGGGCGAGCTGGCCGGCTGGGCGTACCAGGCCTTCGAGATGCGGCGCGCCCACCACGAGCCCTTCTCGCTGGTCACCGGCACGGTGGCCCTCGAGAACGGCGTGACGGGCGACCGGCGGGACCTCGAGTTCGCGGCCATCCACCTCGGCAGCGTCGACTTCTATGCCGGCATTCGCCGGGTGGGCCAGGAGCGGCTCTCCCGGTCGGCCGACGCGATCTTCTCCGAGTTCCAGAGGGCCCCCCTGCCGAGGATCCTGCGCGCGCTCGACGACTTCGGAGAGGTCGAGTTCGGGCTCGAGCACGTCCTGCCGGACGCACGGCAGGAGCTGCTCGACGTCGTGTTCCAGGACGTCGTGGATCGCTTTGCGGAGGCCTACGCACGGCTTCACGACGAGAACGCGCGGACCTTCGACATCCTGAGACAGGCCGGGTACCGGCTCCCGCCGCTCGTCCGAGCCGCCGGCGAGCTCACCCTCGCCAGTCGCTTCGAGCGCGAGATCGAGCGGCTCCGGGGCGTCTGCGATCCGGATGAATACGGGGAGGCCCGAGCCATCGCCGCGGAGATCGCGCTCCTCGGCTACCGGATCGACTCGCGGCGCACCGCCGGTTTCCTCGAAGAGTCTGTCGAGGAGCAGGTGCGCCTCCTGATCGCCGCCGCCTCGGGAGACGGGCTGCGAAAGGCCGGCGCGCTGGTCAGGATCGCGAGAGATCTCGGCCTGGAGCTCGATCTGACCCGGGCGCAGAACCTCGTCTACCCGCTGGTCGCGGCCCTTGCCAAGGACCCGGTGAGCCGCGCCTGGCTCGGAGAGCTCGGGTTCGCCCCCACCGTGGGCGACGGCGACGGGAAAGCGAACGGGAGCCGGGCCGGCAACGGGAACGGGTGACAATCGCTCTTGCAATTCCTCGGCGACGGCGCCATGCGTCAGCCATGAGCGATACCCAGGCAGCCTCGGGCCCCCGCCCCATCCTCGACTCCATCTGCGACACCGTCGGCTCCACTCCGATGGTCAGGCTCTCGCGAGTGGGGCGCGACCTGCCCTGCGAGCTCGTGGGCAAGTGCGAGTTCCTGAACCCGGGCGGGTCCGTCAAGGACCGAATCGGCGTTCGGATGCTGCTGGACGCCGAGCGGGCCGGCCGCATCAAGCCCGGCGACACGCTCAGCGAGCCGACGAGCGGCAACACCGGGATCGGCCTGGCCCTGGCCGCCGCAGTCCGCGGTTACCGCGTGATCATCACGATGCCCGAGAAGATGAGCCAGGAGAAGCAGGTGGTCCTCGAGGCGCTCGGAGCCGAGATCATCCGGACGCCCACGGAAGCTGCGTGGGACTCGCCGGACAGTCACATCGGTGTCGCGCGCCGCCTGCGCGAGGTCATCCCCAACTCCTACATCCTCGACCAGTACTCGAACCCATCGAATCCGCTCGCACACGAGGAAGGAACCGGCGAGGAGATCCTCGCGCAGACCGGCGGGCGGCTGGACGCGGTCGTTCTCACGGCTGGCACCGGCGGGACGATCTCCGGGGTGGCGCGCACCATGAGAAAGAAGGCCCCGCACGTGAAGGTGGTCGGCGTCGACCCCGAGGGGTCGATCCTCGCCGGGCCAGGCGAGATCCATTCCTACAAGGTCGAGGGCATCGGCTACGACTTCATTCCGGATGTCCTCGACACCCGGCTGGTCGACCAGTGGATCAAGACCAACGACCGCGACTCGTTCAGGATGGCGCGCCAGCTCATCCGGCAGGAGGGACTGCTCGTCGGCGGCTCGAGCGGCGCGGCCGTGTGGGCTGCCCTGCAGGTCTGCAAGCAGATGCGACCGGGCCAGCGAGTGTGCGTCCTCCTGCCGGACTCCATCAGGAACTACCTCACCAAGTTCGTCAGCGACGCGTGGATGCGGCAGCACGGCTTCCTCGAGAACGACTGGGAGCTCGGAACGATGGGGGACGTCCTCAGGGCGATGCCCCAGCGCCAGCTCATCACCATCGACGTGGACCAGCGCGTGGGGCAGGCGACGGAGCTGTTCAAGAGCCACGGGATCTCCCAGATACCGGTCGTGGATGGAGGCAAGCTCGCCGGCATCCTCACCGAGCTCGATCTCATGCAGCACCTCATCAGCGGTCACGTGACCGCGGACACGATGGTCGCGGAGGTGATGGTGCGCCGGGTCGCCACCGTGCAGCTTCACGGGCAGGCCTCGGAGCTTCCCGCGATCTTCGAGCGTGGCGAGGTCGCGCTCGTGGTCGATCAGGATCGCGCTCCGATCGGCATCGTGACGAAGATGGACCTCATCGAGATCCTGACGGCGCGACGGGCTCGACCGTGAGATAGAATCGGGGCGATGTCGTACGTCCTCTTCCGCGAACCGCGGCCCGAGACGCGGGTCTACTCGGTCGCGGAGGTCTGCCAGAACGTCCGCTCCACCCTCGAGGAGCGCTACGGCGAGATCGCGGTGGAGGGAGAGATCACTGGCTGCAAGCGCTACCCGAGCGGGCATGTCTACTTCAGCCTGAAGGACAGGAGCCAGGACGCGGTCTTGCCCGCGGTCCTGTTCGCTGGCGACGCGGCGCGTGTGCGGACCGCGCTCGACAACGGCCTGGTCGTGCGCTGCGTCGGGACCCTGTCGCTCTACGTCCCGCGCGGCGGCTTCCAGATGAAGGTCCGCCTCGTGGCGCCCGTCGGCGCGGGCGACCTCGCGGCGGCGCTCGAGGCGCTCAAGGCGAAGCTCGAGGCCGAGGGCCTGTTCGCGGCGCAGCGCAAGCGGCCGTTGCCCCTGCTCCCGAAGGCGATCGGCGTCGTGACCTCCAAGAGCGGCGCGGCGTGGGGCGACATCGTCAAGACAATCACGCGTCGGTTCCCCTCGCGCATCGTGCTGTCGCCGACGCTGGTGCAGGGCGACGGTGCGGCGCGACAGATCGTCTCGGCGCTCGAGCTCCTGCAGAGGGTCGAGGACGTCGACGTCGTCATCCTCGGTCGAGGTGGCGGAGCGGTCGAGGATCTCTGGGCCTTCAACGACGAGGCCGTCGCGCGGGCCATCGCCGCCTGCCGGGTGCCGGTCGTCTCCGCGGTGGGGCACGAGCGCGACGTGACGATCGCGGACCTCGTCGCGGACCTCCGAGCCGCGACCCCGACCGCTGCCGGAGAGCACGTCGTCCCGACCCGCGAGGATCTCCAGGAGCGCGTCGGCTCCCTTCGACATCGCCTCGGTCGGGCGGCCAGCGCCGCGATCAGGGAGGCGGAGCACGGTCTGACGACCGCGCGGCACGGGATCGGCGATCCGCAGCGGCGCATAGAGGACGCCCGGCAGGCACTCGACGGCCTCGTGATCAGAGGCGCCGATCTGGCGCGGGCGCGCCTGCACCCGCTGGGCCGCGAGCTCGGGCGACTGGAGGTCCGACTTCGTTCGGCGCACCCCCGCACGCGTCTCGTCCAGGATCGGGCTCTTCTCGCGGGCGCACGGGGCGAGCTCGTCGGGCTCGCGAGATCGCGCGTGTCCGCTCATCGATCGGCAGCCGAGGGCATGGCGAGGCAGCTCGAGGCCCTGTCGCCCCTGGCGGTCCTCGCGCGCGGCTACGCCGTTGCGCTCCACGACAGAACGGGTCGCGCGCTCGTCGAGCCCGCCGCGGCGTCGCCCGGCGACGCGCTCACCCTCGTGCTCCGCGGCGGGCGGCTCAAGGCGCGGGTCGAATGACCGACCTGTACGCCGTGATCGGCTTTCCGATCGCTCATTCGCGAAGCCCCACGATGATGAACGCCGCGTTCGCGGCGCTCGGGATCGACGCCACGTACGCCGCCCTCGAGGTCCGCCCGGACCAGCTCCGCGGCGCGATCGACGGCATCCGCGCGCAGGGGCTCGCCGGTCTCAACGTCACGATCCCGCACAAGGAGGCGATCCTGGCGCTCTGTGACGATCTCGCACCGAGCGCCAGGCTGGTCGGCGCGGTCAACACGCTCGCGCGCGGGGAACGCGGGCTGACCGGCCACAACACGGACGCGGCGGGTTTCGTCGACGCGCTCGGGCAAGCCGGCCACGAGCCGAGGGGCGGTCGAGCCGTGATCCTCGGGGCGGGGGGCGCGGCTCGGGCCGTCGCCGTCGGACTGGCCGGCGCCGGAGCCGCCGCGATCACGATTGCGGCCCGCTCCGAGGACAGGGCGAGGAGCGTCGTCCAGGATCTGACCCGCTCCCCCGAGCTCGGCCGGGCAAGCTGGAGCGCAGCCGGTGTCGCGCCCGATCTCGCCGAGGCGCAGCTTCTCGTCAACTGCACGCCCGCCGGCATGGATGGCGGGCCTCGCGGCGAGGACCTCGTGGGGGCGCTGGCGCTGGAGCGAATGCGAAGGCATGCCCTCGTGGTCGATCTCGTGTATCGGCCTCGGGTGACCCCGCTGCTCGCTCGGGCCCGCGAGCTGGGCCTGCCCACGCTCGGCGGGTCGACGATGCTCTTGCACCAGGGCGCCCGGGCCTTCACGATCTGGACGGGGAGAGCGGCCCCGCTCGACCGGATGCGCGAGGTGCTGGAATCGTCGGATCGATGAGAGCCCTGTGTCTCCTGGCGCTCGCCGGGTGCTCGCGTCTCGTCGAGCCGGACCCGGGGCTCCTGCCGCCCCCGGACCAGGGCACGGTCGAGGAGCACCTGGGGCCTGGTGGCTTCGACCCCTGTCCTTCGATCCAGGTCGACCCGCCGGTGGCTCTGTCGGCCAGCGCACTTGGCACCGGCAACCCCCGCGTGGGCTGGAACCATGACACGCGCCGGTTCGTCGCGATCTGGAGGGACGAGGGATCGTTCGTCTACCGGTTCCTGGACGCCGGCGGCCGGGCCGTCGGCCTGGAGGGAACGCTGCGCGGACTGGATGGCTCACCCGTGGTGGGCGATCCCGCGGTCGTGGGCGTCGGCGGTCTTGCCAAGGCCGGCTTCTACGTGACCATCCAGACGGCCGGGCGCGTCGAGGTTGCTCGCTTGTTCGCGGACGGCACCGCGAGTCGCGAGGACGCGGTGCTGTGGGGCGCGCTCGACTCGGCAGCGCCCTCGATCGCCTGGGATGGCGACCGGCTCGCGATCGGCTACGCGCTCGACAGCGGCGAATCGCGCCTCGTCTCGTACGAGAAGCTGGGGGACGACGCGCTCGATTGCGGCGGTCCGGGCGGCGGCGGCCCCGACGACCATTGCGCCGACGACGGGACGATCCAGGGCGCCGAGCCCGCGGTCGGCTGGCTCGACCGCCGCTGGCTGATGGCGGTCAACGCCGAGGCGAGCCTCGGGTGGATCGCGCTCGAGCCGGCCGCCGAGGACGACGGCACCGCCCGGGTCGAGACGATCGAGATCGCCCTGGACGAGCTCGCGGCCGGGTCGTCGGCTCGCCTCGCTTCCACCGAACGCCGGCTGGCCGTGGCCCTCAGGACCATGGAGGGGCTGCGAGTCTGGCAGATCTCGAGCCTGGTCGCGGGGGGCGAGGACGTCCAGTGCATCCTGGAGGCGAGCGCTCTGTCCGAAGGAACGCCGGCGGTCGTCTGGGGCCACGGGCGCCGCGTCGCGGTCGCCGGCCTCTGGCCCCGGCCGAACGGTGGCCGCCACGTGGTCCTCGCGCGAGCCGACGCCCCGACGCTGTCGGACACCTCGCGGCCGGCGGCCACGGGATGCGACGGGCTGGAGCTCGAGATCGATCCCGTGCAGGTCAGTGAGGGCGTCGACGTGATCGCGCGGGACCCGGACCTGGTGTTCTCCGGGAGCTCTTACGGGATCGTGTGGGCGCAGCACGGAATCGACGACGACGACTCGTCCGACGTCTACTTTGCGCTGGCCCGGTGTGCGCCGTGAGGCAGGCGCTCCTGTTCGCGGTGCTTGCATCTGCCTGCGTCGGCGCCGTCGGCGGGCCCGGCAGCCGCGATGCGGGGTCGGAGGAGTGCTGCGCCGAGCTCCAGTGCGCGGACGGCTTCGTGTGCGAGGACTGCTTGTGCAGAGCGGTCGACTGCTGCGCGGAGATCCGGTGCGAGGAGCAAGGACAGGTTTGCTCGGCCTGCCGTTGCGCCGCGCCCGACGAGGACTCGGACCAGGATGGCTGGATGGCCGCCCAGGACTGTGACGACTCCGATCCGGAGGTTTTTCCCGGAGCGCCGGAGGTGTGTGACGGCGCCGACGACGATTGCAACGGCGAGGCGGACGATGACGCGTGCGCGGTCGGGGAGTGCTGCGAGTCGGCCTGCGTCGACACGTCGTCGGACCCCGACAACTGCGGTGGTTGCGGCACCATCTGTGACGACGGCGATCCGTGTTCGGTCGACGGATGCGACGACGGGATCTGCGTCGCGGTCGGCTGCCGGGGGAGCGAGCGGTGCTGCGGCTCGGTCTGCGCCGCCTGCTGCAACGACCAGGACTGCAACGACGGCGACTCGTGCACCACCGACCGGTGCGTCGACGGCGACTGCACGAGCGCGTCGATCTGCGGCGGCGGGGAGCGCTGCTGCGACGGGGAGTGCGCCGAGTGCTGTGGCGACGGCGACTGCGGGCGAGGCGAGGTGTGCAGCGGTGGCGGCTGCGAGTGCGGTCCAGCGCCGCACTTCCAGGAATCCAGGGGACAGTGCCTGCCGTCCTGCGGCATCGCCCTCGATGCTGCCGGCTACGCCGATGACGGCGGCGGCTGCTGCTCCAGCGGATGTAGATTCCGCCAGACCGAGCCCACGTGGGACTGCGCCTACTGCTGCGAGACGTCGAACGGCAGCTCGTGTCTCTGACTAGAGATCTGCCGTTCCCGCGAAGATCCACTCGTCGCCGCAGTCGCGCGTCCGACATGGGCCGGAGCACGCGTATGGCAAGGGGTCGCCTTCGACCGTCGCGACCTCCGAGCACCGGGTCGGGCCGAGCGGCCATTCGAAGGGAGCCTCGCCCGCGGTCTCGGCCGGCGTCGCGACAGAGGAGCCGTCGGGCCGATCGCGGACGAAGAGCAGGCGGCTCCCCACCCTCTCGAGACGCGGGCGAAGCACGACCTCCCCGGAGGCGGCCAGCTCACGAGGCGAGGGATCGACGGACCCCGTGGACACGTCGAGGCTCGCGAGGCGCGGTGACCCGCCGAACGTGAAGAGGACCTGGACCTCGGAGCCGCTCGATGCGACATCGACGTCGACATCCTCGCGGTCGACGGCGGGCCCGATCTGGCGCGCCACGTCGGCGACGAACGGCTCGTCCTCCGAAGCGAGCACGACCCAGATCCGACCATCACCGCCGTCCTGCCCGGACAGCGCGAGCGCGACCCGGCCATCCGTGGTGGGCGTCATGGACATCCTCGCCACGCGGGCGGGGGCGTCCGCCAGCGCCCGCGGAGGCTGTGTGAGCTGTCCGTCGGGATCGACGCCCGCGAGCTGCACGAGATCCGCGGATCCAGTCCGCTCGACCCATGCGAGGAGCGCGCCGCGAGCCGTCGGAGCGAGATGTGCCATCGTGATCTCGCCGGCTGCGAAGATGGGCAGCGTCCGGTACCCCTGCGGCTGGAGCGCACCGGTCGTCGCCTCGCGCACCGTCATCACGAGGCCGAACACGGACGCGTCGTCCTTCTCGATCAGGACCCTCAGGATCGCACCCTCGGACGCGACCAGCTCGCTCGCGCCGAACGAGGGGTTCGTGTCCCTGAGCACGTCGCTCTCGGGCGTCCGGTCCGCGTCGAGGAGGAGGAACGCGGCTTTCGCCTCGGCCCCGTTCGGCTGATCGCTCTCTCGCCACCCCAGCGCCCAGCCGCCGCCGTCGAGCGCGACCATCTGCAGGTCCTGCACCTTGCCGACCGGGACGGCCACCGCCCGCTCCCGCAGGACCTCCTCGGGGCCACAGCCGGCCAGCCAAGCCAGGAGGCCGAGCTCCAGCGAGCCGACGATTCTCACCATACGGGCAGCTTGCCAAACGATGCGGGGCGGGTGCAACTTGGGGCGCAGATGCGCAATGGTCGCTCACGAGCCGAGGCCAGGCCGGCAGCGTCGTGGCTCGTCGTCGTACTCCTGGCATCCGCCGGCTGCTCGGGCGGGGATGGCCTCGCGTCGGGCCCTCGGTACGAGGTCGTGCCCGGGACCTTGACCGTCACGGACGACCCGCTCCTCGCGGCCGTGGCGTGGTGGCCGCTCGAAGCCACCTCGGTGGACCTGGAGGTGACCGACGCGACGGAGGTTCCTGGAGTCGGTGCGGAGTTCGCGTGGCGGCCTTCGAGCTCTCCGCCCATGCAAGCACGTCTGGCGACCGGCGATGGCGAGGTCGCGATCGGCCTCCTGGTCGCGTTCGTCGACGTGGACGAAGACGGGACCGCGACCCTCGAGTACGAGCGCGAGGCCTGGGAGGTCTCCGGGCTCGTGCCCGTGGGAGAGGACGTCCTCGTGGGCATCGCGACGGACTTCGTCTTCGGCTTCGCCAGCGCAGATCTCGCGGGAAATGGCGACGCGGCGAAGCTCCTGGGCTGGCCACTGCGTGAGGGCGTGCACCTGATGGGCATCGATCGGGGGCTCGACACGGATCGGCTTCTTCCGCCCACCGAACGCGAGCGCGTGCCGATTCATCTGGTGGGCTCCGGTGGCGTCGGCGACGGACTCTGCTGCGAGCCGCTCTCGGACCCGCGCGCGTGCGGCCGGCCCGGCGTCCTGTGTCCGGACTTCCGCAATCGGTCAGAATGAGTAGACTTCAGGGTCGATGTCTCTCTCCGAGACGCGGCTCCGCGCGCCCGATCTGCCGCCAGGCGCCGGGGCAAAGACGGGCGCCGGGCTCGTGTTCCTCACCACGGGCCTGAAGGCCGTGGCGTTGACCGCCGAGTCCACGGTCGTCGGACGCGGCGACGAGGTCCCGCTGAAGATCGACGATCCGGATGCCTCGCGGGCGCACGCCGAGGTGGTCCGCGAGGGCGATCGGTTCGCGGTGCGGGACCTGGGCAGCACCAACGGCACGTTCGTGAACGGTCGCCGGATCAAGGAAGGAGCGCTCGAGGAGGGAGACCTCGTCCGCTTCGGCGGGACGCTGGCGATCTTCGCTCTCGAGAACATCGCGGAGTTCCAGGGCGAGGCGGTGCCGCCCGAGGCCGCCTTCGTCGGCGGCCCGCGGGCGCGGCCGGCCTGGGAGGGTCTGAAGCGCGTCGCTGGAACCGACCTGAGGGTCCTCATCCTCGGCGAGTCGGGTACCGGCAAGGAGCTCTACGCGCGTGAGATCCACAGGCTCTCGCTTCGGAAGGGCCCCTTTCTGGCTCTGAACTGCGGGGCCGTTCCCGAGACGCTCCTCGAGGGCACGCTCTTCGGGCACAAGAAGGGAGCGTTCACGGGCGCCGAGCAGAACCGCGCGGGTTACTTCCGCGACGCCGATGGGGGCACGCTGTTCCTCGACGAGGTCGGCGAGATGGCCCCCACCGCACAGGTCAAGCTGCTCCGGGTCCTGCAGGAGGGCGAGGTCACCCCCGTCGGAGAGACCGTTCCGATCAAGGTCGACGTGCGCGTGCTCGCCGCCACGAATCAGGAGCTCAAGGAGCTCGTCAAGGCGGGCAAGTTCCGCAAGGACCTCTACGCCCGACTGAAGGAGTACTCGGTGCGGCTCCCGCGCCTCTCGGAGCGGCGCGAGGACATCCCGCCCCTCATCCGAGCGTTGCTCGCCAGGGCCGGCAAGCCCGGCCTCGAGGCTTCGCCGGAGTTCCTCGAGCGAATGCTCCTGTACCCGTGGCCGTTCAACGTCCGCGAGCTCGATGCGACGATTCGCAAGGTCGTTGCGCTGCACGGCGACGCGACCGAGCTCTCGCTGGCCCACGTGCCCGAGGAGCTGGCGCTGCCGGAAGGGCCGGAGACCGACGCCGTCGCGGTGGACGACGAGGCGCCGCTCCGGGCGAGCCTGGTCAAGCACAGGGGCAATGTCAGCCGCGTGGCGGAGGAGCTGTCGATGACCCGACAACAGGTCTACCGCTGGGTCGAGCGAAGCGGAATCGACGTCAGGAAGTTTCGCTGAGAGATGCGCGTCCGCCTGGCGTTCCTGTGCTCGTTGGTCCTGGCGCCCGCCTGCGGCGGTGACATCGGCGAGTACTCGGTCGTGGTGCGCGTCCCCGGCGGGTCCGAGCGCGCAGCGCGGTTGGAGCTCTCGGTCCTGGAGTCCTGCGCGGAGGTTCCCGACCCGGGAGACGACCCCGCGGACGTGCTGCGCCAGGTCTGGGCGTTCGGCGGCGAGGCCGAGAGCCTGGGCAAGCTGGCCGAGGGCAGGTACGGTCTGTACGGCCGGGCCTGGGACGGCGAGTGCTTCCTGTACGCCGCTGGCTGCGACGCCTTCGTGATCGAGGGCGGAGGCGAGGGCACCGTCGAGGTGATCCTCGGCGAGCTGGACGAGCCACGCGGGTGCGCGGCGGGGATGTCCTGCGAGCAAGGCGAGTGCCGCGAGGCGGGGGCGGGCGTCTGTGAGGGGACCGCGGAGCTCTGCGTGGAGCTCTGGTGCGGCGGCTGCGATTCCGATGATGCCTGCGCCCGGTGTGCCTGCGAACAGGGGTGCTACGAACAGTGCCCCGAGCAAGGCCCAGAATGCTGACCGGGGACACGCACCCGGTGCTGATCGGGGACATGCTGATCGGGGACACGCACCCGGTCCTGATCGGGGACACGCACCCGGTCCTGATCGGGGACACGCACCCGGCCCTCAACACGGCGATATTGTTCTTCAAATAGACACAACCGCGCATTTCGTTTGCCCCGCTGCGACAACCGCTGGTGCCGCGGCTGTTGCGACAGATCGCGCGGTTAGTCCGTATTGATGTGTAGTTTGGCGGACTTATGAGGGTAGTGCGTGTCCCCCTTTCACTTGAGCTCCACTTGCGGGTCCGGGGGCTCGCCGCGCGAGAGGAGGAAGAGCACGGTCGTGGCGACGGCGCTCACGCCCGCTCCGACCCAGACTGCGTCCGCGATCGCCGCGGTGGTCTGCGCATCATCACGGAGCGCGCGCTGCTCGGCTGCGGAGTTCGACGCCGGATCGTTGTAGGCGTCGTAGTAGACGAGCGCCTGGATTCCCGTGACTGCCGCCGCGACCGCGAGGCCGGCCGTGAGAAGCACGCCGCCCCAGAACACCGCGGGACGCAGCCAGACCCGATCGCGCCCGAGGCGGACATCGAGCGTCCGCTCGCGACCGGCGACGAGCTGGACATCATCCTCCCACGGAACGAGGTCGCTGCCCTCGACGCGGATCCTGTGAAGCCCGGCCTCCGCGCGCAGCGGTCCGGCCGTCGGTCGCCGCTCGCCGTCGACCCAGAGGCGAGCGGCCGGCGGCCCGATCCGCAGTCGCAGGGTCGCCGTCGGGCGCTCGAGGACCATGGTGAACGTCCGTTCCTCGCCCGGCGCGAGCACGACCTCGGCTCGAGAGGTCGTGAAGCCTCGAGCGCTCGCCACGACGGCGTGTCGGCCGGGTGCGAGGTCGAGCTCCACGGGAGTGGCGCGCGGCTGCCCGCCGTCGACCCGCACGCGACCGCCCTGGGCGTTGCTCTCCAGCCGCAACCGGGCCGGCTCGATCGCGAGCGAGAGGTCGGCCCGGGCCCTGGCGCCTGCCGCCACCGCGATCGGCAGCACCTGCGCTCGGTAGCCGCGCTTTCGCGCCTCGATGGAGTGATTCCCCGAGGCGACGACGACCGGCTCGGGGAGCGGCGCCGTGCCCGCGAGCCGTCCGTCCACCCAGACTTCGGCGCCTGGCGGATCGACGATGACCTCGATCCGCGCGAGCAGCGCACGGAGCTCGCGGAGGTGCGCCTCGGCCTCGCGGCGGTCCGGCCGGGCCACCGAGGTGTCGGCCAGGTAGCCGTCCAGCGTCGCGATCGCGGCGAGGTAGTCGTGCATCGCTTCCTGCGTCGCGGCGATGTTGAGCAGGATACGCGGATGCGGGTGCAGCCTCTGCGCTTCCTGGAACTCCGCAAGCGCACCCTCGAGGTTCTGCGACTCGAAGAGGGCAACGCCCTGATCGAAATGCCTGCGCGCCGCCGCCCGCAGATCGGGCTGCGCATGCGCAGCCGTCGTCGCGACGAGCGCGATCGTCGTCAGGAGGAGCCGCGCTCGCACTAGAATGGGCGCTCCTTCACCAGCTTCAGCGGACCCCGATAGGTGTCCGGCTCGCCCCTCGGCCGGGCGCCCTCGGGCTCGAGCACGATCGGAACCACGACGTCACGCTCCACCACCACGGACAGCTCGCGCGGGACGTAGCCGGCCGCCCGGACCTCGACGTGGTGGGCTCTCTTGGAGACCTCCAGGCTGGTCAGCCCGCCCGTCGCGGTCTCTCCGTCGATCTCGACGGTGGCCGCAGCGGCCGCTCTGGCGGGTCGGACCTCCACCCGCAACCGAGCCCGCGCCGGAGAGGCAGAGGTCCTTCGAGCGAGCGCAGGGGGTCGGGGCGGCGCGAGCGTCTCGTCCACCACGGCGGCCTCGTGCGGGCGCCGCGACGGAGCGGCACGCGGCGCCGGCGCCCGGCGGCCGGAAACGAAGATCACCATCGCCGCGAGCACCGCACCGCCCAGCAGCACCCGCGGGGCGACGCGGCGGAGGCGTCGCGATCGAGCCGCGACCGCGATCGTCGCCGTCGGCGCGAACGGAACGAGGGCCTCCGCGAACTCGCCGGCGCTGCGGAAGCGCTTACCGCGCTCCTTCTCCATCGCCCGCTCGACGACCTGGACGAGGCCCGGTGGGAGAGCCGGGCGGAGGCTCGCCAGCGGCTCGGCCTTGCCCTCGACGATGGCGAGGAGGACTGCGGGGATGTTGGGCGCGATGAACGGAGGCCGGCCGCCGAGCATCGTGTACAGGACCGCGCCCACGGAATACAGGTCCGTGCGCGCGTCGATCCCGGCCGATCCGATCGCCTGCTCCGGCGCCATGAACGCGGGTGACCCCACGATCGTACCGCTCTCGGTCAGGTTGCCGGCGCTCGAGTCGATCTCCATGAGCTTCGAGACTCCGAAGTCGAGGAGCTTGACGAAGAGGGATCCGTCGGGCTGCGGCGTGAGGAACACGTTCTCGGGCTTCACGTCGCGGTGGATGATCCCGCCCGCGTGGACCGCGTCGAGGCCGGCGAGCACCTGCGACGCGATGGCGATGGCCTCACCCACCGGGATCTGACCCACGCGATCGATCCGGGTGCGGAGGTCCTCTCCCTCGAGGAGCTCCATCACGAGGTAGGGCGAGCCGTCGTGCTCCCCCGCGTCGAGCACCTCGACGATGTTCGGGTGAGAGATCGAGGCGAGCGAGCGCGCCTCCCGCTTGAGCCGGGTTACGCTCGAGCGGTTCTGGGCCGCGCGGCCGTGCATGATCTTGACCGCGACGCGCCGGCCGAGCTCGACGTGCTCCGCTTCGCGGACCTCGCCCATTCCTCCTCGACCGAGGAGCCTGCCCAGCCGGAACCGACCGCCGATGAGCTGTCCCTCGAGACCCCTCGAGACCTCGGGTTCTTGCGCGGGATCCGGCGTGGCGGCCCCCATCGCAGGGCAGTGTAGCACGGGGGCTCGTTGCCCCTGCGTGGCCTTCCGGTAAGCTCCTGGCCTCTTGCCTGCACGAAACGAATCCCGCCCTCGACCCGAGCAAACCGGCTCGACCGGACCTCGAGGCGTCCGGTCAGGGGCCAAGAGGCGCCTGCCCCTCCTCGGCCGAGCTCGGGCCTCGCTCCCGGCCCGGTCGGTCCAGCCAGCGGAGGGGCCCAGGACGATTCACTTCGTCTCCCTCGGCTGCCCGAAGAACCTCGTCGACACGGAGGTGATGGCCGGACTCGCGGACGCGGCCGGCTTCCGCCTCGTCGCGGAGCCCGAGGCGGCATCCGTGATCGTCGTCAACACGTGCGGCTTCATCGGACCGGCGAAGAAGGAGTCGATCGACACGATCCTCGGCATGGCGCGGCACAAGGAGGCAGGAAGCTGCGAGCGTCTCGTCGTGGCGGGGTGCCTCGCCCAGCGCTACCCGCATGAGCTGGCCGCGGAGCTGCCCGAGGTCGACCACTTCCTCGGGACGAGCGACGTCGGCGCCATCGCGGCCGTGCTCGGCGGCGAACACGAGCGGATGAGCGTCGGAGATCCCGGGAGGTGGGTCTACTCGGCGGCGACCCCGAGGCTTCGGTCGACGCCGGCCCACACGGCTTACGTCAAGATCGCCGAGGGGTGCTCGCGCCGCTGCTCCTTCTGCGTGATCCCGACGATGCGCGGCACCCAGAGATCGCGACCCGTAGCGGACATCGTGGCGGAGGTCTCGGATCTCGCGGCCAGGGGCGCGCTGGAGATCAACCTGGTCTCGCAGGACACCATCTCGTACGGGCGAGATCTCGGGGACGCAGCCACGCTGGCCCGCCTCGCCCGCGAGGTCGCCCGCGTGCCCGGGCCTGGCTGGGTCCGGCTCCTTTACTTGTACCCCGAGCGGCTCGATGACGAGCTCGTCGCCGCAATCAGGGACGAGCCGCGGGTCGCCAAGTACGTCGACCTGCCCCTGCAGCACGCTTCGAGCCGGATGCTCAGGATCATGCGGCGCGGCGTCGGGTCGGACGGCCAGAAGAGGCTCATCGAGCGGCTGCGCGATCGGATCGACGGTCTGACGATCCGGACGGCGTTCATCGTCGGTCATCCCGGGGAGACCGACGCCGATTTCCAGGAGCTCTGCGACCTGGTCGAGTGGGCGCGCTTCGATCACGTCGGCGTCTTCCGCTACTCGCCCGAGGAGGGCACGCGCTCGTCGGGGCTGCCCGATCCGGTCCCCGCACGGGTCGCTGCCGCGCGGTTTCGCCGCTTGATGTCGCTGCAGCGGCGCGTCGCGCGCGAGCGGAACCGAGCCTTCGTGGGCCGGCGGATTCAGATCCTCGTCGAGGGCCCGAGCGACGAGAGCGAGTACCTCCTGGTCGGCCGCCACGCCGGCCAGGCGCCGGAGATCGACGGAGTCGTCTACCTCGCCGACTGGGACGGAGCCGACCCGCCCATCGGCAGGCTCGTCGACGCACAGGTCACGCAGTCCGCCGACTACGACCTCGCGGCGAGCCTTCTGCCTCGAGGTTGACCTCGGAGGGAGAGCGGCCTATACCCGGCAAGCCAGGCCGCCGATGGGCGGGGGGCGGTCCTGCCAGGAGACCAGAAAGAACATGGCGACCTACATCACCTCGGACTGCATCAACTGCGGCGCTTGCCCTCCCGAGTGCCCGAACGACGCGATCACGGAAGGCGACGACATCTACGTGATCAACCCGGAGCTCTGCACCGAGTGCGTCGGGTTCTACGACCACGAGGCCTGCCAGGCGGTGTGCCCGGTCGAGTGCTGCTTGCCCGATCCCGACCGCGGCGAGGAAGAGACGGCGTTGATCGCGCGGGCTCGCAAGCTCCACCCCGACAAGTCGATCGGCGACGACTACGCCTCGCGGTTCAAGAAGTAGCCCTGGCTGGCGCACGGCGACTGGTTCCGAGCGTCGCGCTCCTTCTGGGGTGCGCCGCGCCGCTCTCGTCGCTCGCGCCGGCGCGGACCCTCGGAGAGGGTGACCTCGCCGTCGCGGCGGATGTGGGCCTCTCGCTCCCGTCGTCCGAGATCGCCGCCGGTCAGGACGCTGACGCGCCGCTGGCGACCGCGGCTGCCGCGCTGGGCTCCGCCGGCTTCGCGCCGACGCTGGGGCTGCGCTGGGGTACGACGGACCGGATCGAGCCCGGGCTCCGGATCGGCGCCGGCGAGATCGTCGCCGGGCCGCGCATCGCGGTCCTCAGACCCGACGATGGCTGGGACCTGACGGTCGCCATCGCCGGCAGCCTCGCATTCCTGGCTCCGGACGCGGGCCGGGAGGACATCGAGGTCGAAGGGTTCGTGCGCGGCGGAGGCGCTGTCGGCGTGACCGTGGGCCGGACCTGGAGCGACTTCCTCAGCGTGTGGCTCGCGGCCCGAGGGGAGGTCGGAGGCTACGACCTCGACGCGACACTCGACGGCAAGGACGCATCGCACGCGGGCCTGGCGAGCCGGTTCGGAGGCAGCTTCGGCGTCCGCGTCGGGTTCCGGCGGTTCTTCGCCGGCATCGAGCTCAGCGTCGCGCGCGCGTCGATCGGGACCCAGACCGGCACCATCGAGGGGCTGGTTCTGTACCCGGCATTCGGCGTCTCGTACGAGACGCGGTGACGCCGCGACGGGCGCGAAGAACCTGCGTCACCCACGCGAAACCACGGGCCCGGGGCGCCGATTGTGCGCGGGCGAACTGACCCGAGCGTCGGCCGGCCGAAGCCCATCCCCGGCCCGCGCAGAGGTTTCCCAGGCCCCCGTGCGCGAAATTCCACGTGACCCCACGTGGTACGCCGCTTGCTGGCATGGCGCACGATGGCGAACCGCGGCCGGAGGGGGCTCCATGACCTCTCGGTGCGAGCGAAGCTGCTCCTCCTGCTGGCGCCGCCGTTCGCCGTTTGCCTGCTCCTCCTCGTGACCTCCTTCGCCGCGCGCGAAGCCTCCGAGCAGGGCTACCGTGAGTCGGTCGAATGGAACCGCCAGGCGATGGCGGTCCTCATGCTCCGCTCGGTCGCCGACGACTACGTCGATGCGATCAGGGAGTCCTCACCGGACCCCGAGTCGGTCGGCCGTGTCGAGGAGGCCCGGCGAGCGCTGGAGCACGCGCGCGACGAGTCCTCCCGGCTTGCCAAGCGGCTCTCGCGCCGAGACCAGCGCGAGGAGGCTCGCCTGTCGGCGGTCATCGAGGAGCTCACGAGGCGCGGCGCCCAGCTCCAGGGGCGCGGGAGCGAGACGGCCTTCGACGACTTCCATCGCTGGTACCACGGAGTGGTCGCCGATCTCGCCTGGCGCCGCTTCGTGCAACTGGCAGACAGCGCGCGGCGCGCGACCGAGATCGGCCGCCGGACGAGCCAGAAGGTCCTCGTCGGCACCCTCATAGGAGTCGGTCCGGCGCTGCTCTTCGGCCTGTTCCTCTGCCTGTTCGTCGCGAGATGGTTCGACCAGAAGCTCACCCAGCTCCAGTCGGAGGCGCAGCGGCTGGCGAGGGGCGACCTCGGGGGCCGCGTGACCTTCGACGCGCGAGACGAGCTCGGCCGCCTGGCCGCCGCATTCAACAAGATGGCAGAGAGCCTGCGCGAGTCGATGGTCCACAAGTCGGACCTCGAGGCGCTGGTCCAGGAGCGCACGTCACAGGTCGAGAGCCGCGAGAGGGAGCTCGCGGAGGTGTTCCGGTCGATGAGCGAGGGCCTGCTCGTGCTCTCGCCCGAGGGCACGATAGTCACCGCCAACGCGGCCGTCGCCGCCCTCCTCGAGTACCCGAGCGGGCAGCTCGTCGGCCAGCCGATGCAGCGAATTCTCTGCCACGATTGCCGCGCGGAGGACCTCTGGACGCGTTCGGCCGCAGCGGGGCACACGGAGGAGGACGGGACGCTCGTGGCGAGGAGCGGTCGCGAGATCCCGGCCAGACTGTCGGTCTCGGTGCTGCCGGGCCCCGCGGGCGAGCCGAGAGGTCTCGTCTGCATCGCTAGGGATCTCACCGAGCACCTCGCGATGGAGAGGAAGCTCCGGCAGGCCGACAAGCTCTCGGCGATCGGGCAGCTCGCGACAGGGGTCGCCCACGAGATCAACAACCCCGTCGCCTACGTCCTCGCCAGCCTCTCGTACCTGCGCGAACGGCTCGAGGGCTTCGGCGACCTCTGGGCGGCGCTCGAGAAGGGATCCGACGTTCAGGCGATCGCCGATGGGTGGCGGACTGCCGGCGGACAGAAGGCCCTCGTGGAGCTCGGCGAGGCGCTCGGAGACGCCAGCGAGGGCGCGAACCGCATCGCCGAGATAGTCCGCGATCTGCGGTCTCTGGCCCGCAAGGACGATGGCGAGCGCAACCGGCTGGACCTGAACCAGGTCATCGCGTCGGCGCTGCGCGTCGCAGGGGCGGAGCTGCGGCATCGCGCCAAGGTCGTCCGCCAGCTAGGGCCCGACGTCGAGGTGGTGGGCCACTCCGGGCGACTCTCGCAGGTCTTCGTGAACCTGCTCGTCAACGCCGCCCAGGCGATCGGCCAGCGCCCGACCGGAAAGGACGAGATCGCCGTCGTGTCGCGGCGCGACGGCGACCGCGTCGTGGCCGAGGTCACCGACTCCGGCCCGGGCATCTCGACCGAGAACATGAAGCGCCTGTTCGAAGCGTTCTTCACGACCAAGGAGCCCGGGATCGGCACCGGCCTCGGTCTCTCGATCAGCCGCGAGATCATCCGCGATCACGGCGGCGAGATCCGAGCCGAATCGACGCCGGGCAAGGGCGCGACCTTCACGGTCGTCCTTCCCGCCGCCGCGCCGATCGCCGTGACGGTCGCGGCCAGCGCCCAGTGATCACCCTTCGCTCTTCTCGTCCATCACCGCGCGCAAGAGGTCGGGTCGATCAGTCATTATTCCGCCCACGCCCTCGCGAATGAGCGCGCGCATCTCGTCCGGATCATCCACCGTCCACACGTTGACCCATCGACCCAGTGACCGAGCCCGTTCGATGAAGCTCTCGTCGACGAGGCGCGTCTCGCCGAAGTACAGGGGCATGTCGAGCACGAGATAGGGACCGAGCTCGCCGATCGTGCCGCCTCGCTTGATCGCGATCACGAGCTCGGTCAGCGCGATCCGCGGGTAGAAGTGGCACGCCTCCGGGAGCGCGCGAACGAGCCGTCCGGCCATCGAGTCGTCCTCGCTGCCGATGCAGACGCGCGAGGTCGCCCCTGCCTCGCGGATCACGGCGGCCACCTGCGACTCGACTCCCTCGGAGCCCGCCTTGACGTCGACGTTCACGAGGACGTTCGGAAAGCGCCCCAGCGCCTCCGCGAGGAGCGGGATCCTCACCTGCCGGCCCCGGAAGGGGAACGTCAGCCCGCCGTCCTGCGAGAAGCGGAAGCCGGCGTCCAGCTCTGCCAGCTCGGACGCCCAGAGGTCTGCAATCGCGCCGCGGCCGTCCGTGCAACGGTCCACCGTGGCATCGTGTGCCACGACCACCTGCCCGTCACGGGTGACGTGCACGTCCAGCTCGAGCATCTGCGTGCGCCACCGGTGAACTGCGGCATCGAACGCCACCATCGTGTTCTCGGGCGCGAGCGCCGCACCGCCGCGGTGAGAGATGTGGAGCGTGGGCCGCAGGCCGGCGAGGAAGGGATGCACGTCGCGACTATCGCTCAGCGATCGCCCTTCTGGTACGTGCCCACGAGCTCCGACCTGGCCAGCACGTGTCCCTCCATGGCCTTCTCGAGGCGGGCCTTCGTGGGCGCGCCGAGATCGGGCAGCACGGTGTCGAGCGCGTAGAGCTTGTGGAAGTAGCGGTGCCGGCCGATGGGCGGGCACGGGCCTCCCCAGCCCGACCGCTTGAAGTCGGTCGTCCCCTCGCGCGTGCCGGGTGGCAGATCCTCTCGCGTCACTCCTTTCGGTAGCCCCGTGGCACTCGGAGGAATGTCGTAGAGGATCCAGTGCACCCAGGTCATCTTCGGTGCCCTGGGATCGGGTGCGTCGGGGTCGTCCACGATCAACGCCAGGCTCCTGGTCCCCGCCGGCAAGCCCGACCAATCGAGCGGAGGCGAGACGTCGTCGCCCTCGCAGGTGTGGGTTCTCGGGATCTTGCCCTCGTGGTGGAAACTGGTCGAAGTCAGCTTCATCTCGGCGCGCCGCCTCCCTCAACGTCTGCTTGCAACAGTCGGACCTGACCGATAGTGCCCGACGGGATCGCTCGCCCGGCATGGGCGGTTCGGAGTAGAAGCAGCGATACTCCATGAACCATCCAGTGGCGCTCGAACTGCGAGAGCTCGACTACCGGTACGCTCCCGGGGAGCCGCTCGTCCTCAGAGGGTTGAGCCTCGCGCTGCCCTCGGGCGCCCGCTGTCTGGTCGTAGGCCGGAACGGCGCGGGCAAGTCGACGTTCCTCGAGATCCTGGCCGGTCGCCGGATGATCGCGCCGGACGCCGTGATGGTCCTCGGCAGGCCCGCGTTCCACGACACCTCGCTCTCGCGTCGCGTCTCGTACGTTGGTGGAGCGTTTCCCTTCGACGCGGACATGCCGGTCTGGGAGATCCTCGAGGCGCACGCACGGGCAGATCGCGGCCGGCGCGATCGCCTGGTCGCGACGCTCGGGATCGATCTCGCCTGGCGCATGTCCCGCGTCTCGAGCGGCCAGCGTCGCAGGGTTCAACTCCTTCTGGGCTTGCTCCACGCGGTGGAGTTGCTCCTCCTCGACGAGGTGACGACCGACCTCGACCTGCTCGCACGGCTCGACCTCCTGACGCTTCTTCGCGAGGAGAGCCTCGCGCACGGCGTCACGATCCTCCACGCCACACACATCTTCGATCGACTCGACGGCTGGGCCACGCACGTCCTGCACCTCGAGGCGGGGCGCGTCCGCCGGCTGGTCTGTGTCGAGGAGCTTCCGGCGACGCGATCGCTCCTCGAGGTCGTGGAGAGCTGGCTGCGCGAGGGCGTGCCCGGACAGTCGGACACTCGCGGGCCGAAAAGCTCTTAGAATCCGCGCGAATTGGCACCCGGAACCGCGGGCACCCGCCTTGCAGCCACCGGGCTCGGCGTCGTTCGCCGGAGAGGAGCGTGTGGTGGTGCGCCAGATCCTGTCATGTCTTCTGTGTGTCCTTGCGGTGACGGTCGCGGAGCGCGAGGCGGAGGCCTGCGGCGGGTTGTTCTGCGATCAGAGCACTGTCGTGATCCCGCCCGCACAGTCATCGGAGCGGATCGTGTTCGTCGTCAACGCTGCCGGCTGGACCGCGGCCCCGGAGGGGATGGCCGCGCAAGCGGAGCTGCAAGGGGGCGACCCAGACCCGGAGCCCCTCACCGGCCAGTCCGTCGACGCCTACATCGAGATCGCCTACAGCGGTGCCGCGGCGAGCTTCGCGTGGATCGTGCCGCTCCTCGCACCACCCGTCCTGATCGGCACCGCCCAGACGGAGATCTTCAATGACCTCGACCAGGCCACCGCGCCGCGCTTCACCTTCACCTACGCGACGGGCTCGTCGACCGTGAGCTCGGGTGGCGGCATGGGCTGCGGGGGGAGCGCCGCGATGGCGGGTGACGCGTACGAGCCCGAGGGCAAGGTCGCGGATCCCGAGGTGACCGTCATCGGTACCGGCAGAGTGGGTCCCTACGAGGTCGCCGTGCTCGATGCCGCGTCCGCCGCCGATCTGCGGTCCTGGCTCGTCAGCCACGACTACCAGATCCCCGACGGCACCGATCCCATCCTCGACAGGTACGTCGAAGAGGGCAAGACGTTCGCCGCCTTCCGTCTCGCGGACGGCGAGGGCGTCGGAGCGATCGAGCCGGTGGTCATCCGGACGCCCGGCGCGGAGCCCTGCATCCCGCTGAGGCTGACGCCCGTTGCGTCCGAGCCCGTCCTCTCGGTCACGGCGATCATCATGGCGAGCGGGCTCGTGCGACCAGGCAACTTCAACGACGCGGGCCTCGACGAGAGCGCCGTCCGGCCGACCAGCCCCTTCACGACTGACTACCAGACGCGCCTCCGGCAGAACGTGCAGGCGCTCGGCGGGCTCGCCGTCGAGACGGAGTTTGCGGGCCCGGCCGACTACGTCGAGGCCACCTCGACGACCTCGTTCGCGATCCTGGACCGCATCGGCTTCGTGACCCGACTGAGCACTCGCATGGCGCCCGAGGAGATGACCACCGATCCGATCTTCCTCGAGACGCCCGAGCAGACGACGATCTCGCGCGACTACACGATCGACGTCACGAATGACGACGCCGCACTCACGGCGCTGGGCGTGCAGCCCGCCGCCACGGGCGCCGACACGGCGGACGACGACGACGGCTGCACGGCCGCGGGCCGGAATCGCTCGCCGCTGCCGCTCCTCTGGCTCGTCCCCGTCGCTCTCCTCCTCAGGAGGCGTTCCAGGTAGCCGCGCCGCGCGCTGGTTGCACGACTCTACCCGAGTCCGATCTTCGCTCCCCATCCTTCCCGCTGGTGGCACGCACCGTGCTCGGTCCCTGGGGTCGAGAGGTGAGTCGTGCGAAGTTGCAAACATCCATTTCTCCTGGCACTCGCGGCTCTGGTCGCGGGAGCCGGGTGCCGTGACGCCGTTTTCGCCCAGGAAGACCCAGCGCTCGCGAGCTCGGTAGGGGAGCACGCCAACGAGACCAGGGCGCTCGACCGGATCCTTCGAAGAGCCGAGCGCGACGCTGACCTCGCGGCCGAGGCTCAGCGAGGCGCGCAGGAGGCCCGTATCGAAGCAGAGCGCGCTGCCGCGGCGGCCAAGGTGGTCGGCGAGCGGATCGACACGTGGTCGCAGCAGATCGAGCGGCGGGCCGACCGGCTTCGTCGAGCGGCGGCGCGCGAGCTCCTCGAGCTCAGGCGAGCCCGGGAGAGCACGGAGCCTCCGGATGAGGCGGACGATCCCGGCGAGATGGAGATCCTGCCGTCCGAGGAGGCGCCGAGCGAAGATCCCTCGACCCTGCCGCAGGAGCCGGCGACGCGGACCGACGGTCCAGAGCCGGGGCCTGACGATCCGGAGGCGCCAGCCACGCCCGAAGAGGGGCAGATCGGCGAGTAGACGTAAACCGGAAGGTGCGGCCCAATGGGGTCCGAGACCCCCCTGCGCAGGTGAGGTCGCTCACCCCCCCGAGACGCCGCCGATCGGCGCGCCTCGCGGAGGAAACGCCTGTGGCGGACGGATCGCGTGGTCGGCGGGCGCGCCGGCCTCGAGGGCGTCCTGAGGCCGGCCAGCCCCACGCAAGCCGGGATCGGGCGGTTTGACGGGCACTTCCTCCTGGCGCCGAACCTGCAGCTGCGCCCACCCGGAGGAATGCCGATGGAGGCGCTGCGCACCATCCGATGGCTCGTGCTCCTCGTGGCCGGCTGCACGGGCGAGATCGGGGCGAACTTCGCCGACCTCGACGGCGACGGCTACGCCGAGGAAGACGAGGGCGGCGAGGGCGAGGGGGAGCCGGACGACGACCCGGTGCCCGAGACCCCCGACCGCGTGGTCAACTTCGAGGACTGCGGCAACGCCCTCGACGACGACGGCGACGGGCAGGTGGACGAGGACTGTAGCTGCGCGGCGGACGAGGTCAGGGCGTGCTACACGGGCCCGGCCGAGACTCTCGGCGTCGGGATCTGTCACGGCGGCCTGCAGACCTGCGACACCCATTTCGAGTTCCCGAGCTGGGGCGACTGCCTGGGCGCGGTGACGCCGGTCGTGGAGATCCTCGGCAACGGGCAGGATGACGACTGCGACGGCTCGATGGACTGTTCGGACGGCGACTTCATCGACGATCCTTCGTGCGTCGTCACGGACCCCTGCGCGGACGGTGGCGGCGGCCCGGAGTGCAACGTGGTTCCCGACTGCGCCGACCCCGCGTTCGCCGACGATCCCGCGTGCGCAATCGCGGGCCTGTGCCCCGACGGCCAGACGCCGACCTACAACGAGCGGGATCTCGATCCCGGCTGGGGTGGCAGCTCCATCGAGGAGGGAGACGGCCAGCCGGTCATGGAGATGTCCTGCGAGGACGGAGGCGCCTGCGCCGCGGGACAGGTCTCGGCAGAGACCACGCCCGGAGTCTACGTGTGCGTCGAGCCGCCGCCCGAGTGCGACGAAGGCCTGTATCCGACGCTGACCGACGCGGGAGAGTGGACCTGCCGGCCGCCCTGCGAGATCATCGTCCACTACGGCGCGATCTACGGGAACAAGTCGGTGTGCACGAGCCCACCCGACTTCGCGTGCCCCGACGGTCAGGTGCCGACTTTCATCTTCGAGACCGAGGAGTGGGAGTGCCAGCCGATGTGCGACAACGGCCTGTACGACCAGATCTGGTTCGGCAACGCCGTGCTCTGCGTCCCCTGCTGAGCTTCTCCTGCTGCTTGTTCGGCCGCCACGCGGCCTTAGCTTCGTGGCATGGCCCGCGTCGCCTTCATCGTGGATCAGATGTTCGAGGACTCCGAGCTGCGAGTCCCCTACGACAGGCTCGTGGCCGCCGGTCACCAACCGGTGCTCGTCGGCGTCGAGTCTGGCAAGCTCCTGATGGGCAAGAAGGGGAGGGAGAAGATCACGACGGAGCTGTCCGTGGGCGAGGCGTCCGTGCAGGATTTCGAAGCGCTCGTGATCCCCGGCGGCTACTCGCCCGACAGGCTGCGCGAGAACGTCTCGATGGTCGGCCTCGTCCGGGACTTCTGCCACGCCGGAAAGCCCGTCGCCGCGATCTGCCACGGCGGCTGGATGCTCGCCGAGGCGGACGTGATCGAGGGCCGCACCGTGACATCGTGGCCGTCCATCCGCACGGATCTCATCAACGCCGGCGCTCACTGGGTCGATCGGGAGGTCGTCGAGGACGGCAACATCATCACGTCCCGGAAGCCGGACGATCTGCCCGCCTTCTGCGAGGCGCTCCTGGGCCAGATCGAGCACGGCGCCGGGACGCGAGTCACTCCCCGCCCCGCCCGGATCGCGTTCCTGGTCGACCAGATGTTCGAGGACTCGGAGCTTCGGGTCCCCTGCGACAGGCTCTCCGCGGCCGGACACGTCGCGATAGTCGTGGGCGCGGTCCAGAGCGAGAAGCTCCACGGACGGCTTCGCAAGCAGAAGGTCATCACGCAGCTCGCCGTGGAGAACGCATCGGCGGACGACTTCGATGCCGTGGTGATCCCCGGGGGTTACTCACCAGATCGCCTGCGGACGAACCCGAGGATGGTGGAGCTCGTCAGGGACTTCATCCGCGCGGGCAAGCCCGTCGCCGCGATCGGCCACGCGGTAGCCCTGCTCGTCGAGGCGGACGTCGTCGACGGTCGCACCGTGACCTCCTGGCCTTCGATCGTGGCCGACCTGCGCAACGCGGGCGCCCGGTGGATCGATCGGGACGTGGTCGTCGATGGCACGCTCATCACCGCGCGCAGCCCGGAGGACCTGAGCGCGTTCTGCGACGTCCTTCTCCACCAGCTCGCGAGGGGGGTGGCCGCGCCGGCGGAGATGCTCCACTAATCTCTGCTCGAGAACGAGGCGGCGAAGAAGTCGCGGTTCATCCGGGCGATGGTCTCGATCGAGATCGCCTTGGGGCAGGCGGCCTCGCACTCCGCGAGGTTCGTGCAGTGGCCGAACCCGTTCTCGTTCATGGCCGCCACCATGGCGATCGCGCGACGCGAGCGCTCGGGCTGTCCCTGGGGCAGAAGTCCGAGGTGCGTCACCTTGGCCGCCGTGAACAGCGAGGCCGACGCGTTTGGACAGGCGGCGACGCAGGCGCCGCAGCCGATGCAGGCGGCAGCATCCATCGACAGCTCCGCCTTCTCCTTGGGCACGGGGAGCGCGTTCGCCTCGGGCGCGCTGCCCGTCGGGACCGAGATGAAGCCCCCCGCGGCGATGATTCGATCGAGAGCGCTTCGGTCCACGGCCAGGTCGCGGAGCACCGGGAAGGCCTTGGCGCGCCACGGCTCGAGCCACAGCTCGTCGCCGTCCGAGAACTTGCGCATGTGGAGCTGGCAGACGGTCGTCCCTCGCAAGGGACCGTGCGCGGCGCCGTTGATCATGAAGCCGCACATGCCGCAGATCCCCTCGCGGCAGTCGTGATCGAAGGCGATCGGGTCCTGTCCCTTGGCGATCAGACCCTCGTTGACCACGTCGAGCATCTCGAGGAACGACATGTGCTCGCTCACGTCCGGCACGTCGTACCGAACGAAGCTGCCTGCTTCCTTCGCGTTCTTCTGCCGCCAGACATGAAGGGTGATGCGCATCACTTGTAGCTCCGCTGGGTGAGGTGGACGTGCTCGAAGGTCAACGGCTCCTTGTGCATCACGGGCTTGTTTCCCGGGCCCGTGTACTCCCACGCCGAGACGTGGCAGAAGTCCTGGTCGTTTCGGAGCGCTTCGCCCTCGGGGGTCTGGTGCTCCTCGCGGAAGTGCCCTCCGCAGGACTCGTTGCGCTCGAGCGCGTCCGTGCAGATGAGCTCGGCCAGCTCCAGATGGTCGGCCAGCCGCCCGGCCTTCTCGAGCTCGCGGTTCCACTCCTCACCGGAGCCGGTCACCGTCACCTCGCGGTGGAACCGCTCCCTGATCTCGGGGATCTTCGCCAGAGCCTCGCCGAGACCGGCGGCGTTGCGCGCCATCCCGCACTTGTCCCACATGAGCTTGCCGAGCTCGCGGTGGATCGAGTCGGCGCTGCGCTTGCCCCTCGACTCCACGAGCTTCTTCGTGCGCTCGCGAACCTCGCCCTCGACCTTCCTGAGCTCGGCGTGGCCGGCGTCGACCTTCTCGAACTTCGTCGTCGCGAGGTAGTTTCCGATCGTGTAGGGCAAGACGAAGTACCCGTCCGCGAGGCCCTGCATGAGCGCGCTGGCGCCGAGGCGGTTCGCGCCGTGGTCGGAGAAGTTCGCCTCGCCGATCACGTACAGGCCCGGGATCGTGCTCATCAGGTCGTAATCGACCCAGAGCCCACCCATCGTGTAGTGGATCGCGGGGTAGATCCGCATCGGGACGCGGTACGGATCCTCGCCCGTGATCCGCTCGTACATGTCGAAGAGGTTTCCATACCGCTCGCGGACGACTCCGACGCCCAGGCGCTTGATGGCGTCGGCGAAGTCGAGATAGACGCCGAGACCGCCCGGACCAACGCCGCGCCCCTCGTCGCAGACCGCCTTGGCGTTCCGTGACGCGACGTCGCGTGGGACGAGGTTTCCGAAGCTCGGATACCGCCGCTCCAGGTAGTAGTCCCGCTCGGCGTCGGGGATCCGGTCCAAGGGCCGCGTATCCTCTTTCTTCGAAGGCACCCAGATGCGGCCGTCGTTGCGGAGGCTCTCGCTCATCAACGTGAGCTTGGACTGGTAGTCGCCGCTGACCGGGATGCAGGTGGGGTGGATCTGCGTGTAGCACGGGTTAGCGAAGGCCGCGCCTCGCTTGTAGGCGCGCCAGATGGCCGTGCAGTTCGAGCCCTTCGCGTTCGTCGAGAGGAAGAAGGTGTTGCCGTACCCGCCCGTGCCGAGCACCACCGCGTCGGCAACGTGGCACTCGACCTTGCCGGTGACGAGATCGCGCGTGACGATGCCCCGCGCGCGACCGTCGACGAGGATCAGGTCGAGCATCTCCGTCCGGGGGTGCATCCTCACCTGGCCGAGACCGATCTGGCGCTCGAGCGCCTGGTACGCGCCGAGCAGGAGCTGCTGGCCGGTCTGGCCGCGCGCGTAGAACGTGCGCGAGACCTGCGCGCCGCCGAACGAACGGTTCGCGAGCGTGCCACCGTACTCGCGCGCGAACGGCACCCCCTGCGCCACGCACTGGTCGATGATGTTCACGCTGATCTGCGCGAGGCGGTGGACGTTGGCCTCGCGCGCCCGGAAATCGCCGCCCTTGACCGTGTCGTAGAACAGCCGCCAGATGCTGTCGCCGTCGTTCGGGTAGTTCTTCGCGGCGTTGATCCCGCCCTGGGCCGCGATGCTGTGCGCCCTGCGGGGGCTGTCCTGGAAGCAGAAGTTCTCGACCTCGTACCCGAGCTCGGCGAGCGACGCCGCGGCAGACCCGCCGGCGAGGCCCGTGCCGACGACGATCACGGTGTACTTGCGCTTGTTCGCCGGGTTGACGAGCTTGAGGTCGAAGCGGTGCTCGTCCCACTTCTTCTCGATGGGCCCAGAGGGAACCTTGGCGTCGAGCTGCATGCGGCCCTCCGATCAGCCGATGAGACCGGCCAGCACTGCGATTGGAATAGAGACGTTCCCGATGACGATGACCACCGCGAAGACCGTCGCGAAGGTCCTCAGCGCCGGCGTGTAGCGAGGATGCGAGACGCCCAGCGACTGGAACATGCTCCACAGACCGTGACGCAGGTGCATTCCGAGGAACACCATCGCCACGATGTACGAGACCGAGACGGGCCACTCCTGAAAGCCCGTGACCACGTTGTGGTGCACCTTCAGCTCCTCGAAGTCCGGGTGCGCATTGCCGAACGTGAAGTGCATGAGGTGGTAGACGACGAACGCGAGCAGGAGCAGCCCCGAGCCGAGCATCGTGCGCGCGCCGAGCGTCGACCTCTGCGGGTCGTACTTGCGGTAGTCGTCCGGCCGCGCCGCCCTCGAGATCGACTTGAGCTGCGCCGCCGAGACGAAGTGGAGCACGAGCGCGACGAGGAGGACCCCGCGGACCGCCCAGAGGAGCTTGGGCGACGACCTCAGCAGCACCGCGTAGTGGTCGATCTGCTCGGAGCCCAGGTAGATCTGGAGGTTCCCGAGCATGTGCCCGAGGACGAACCCGAAGAGGACCACGCCCGTCAGGGCCATGACGGCCTTCTTCCCGATGGGCGCCTGCCAGACCCGTGCGACCCGCGCGCGCGAGCCTACTGATGCCACGCTGCTCATGGCCGCGCGCTTTATCAAAGCGAGACCGGATTCGCCACACTAACCGTCAGGCAGGTCGGTTTTCGCTCGGAGAAACGCGAAGCATTTGCGCCGTGCCGCGCCTGCAACGCTGCCGCCAGGGGCTTCGCGGGTCCCGCGGCCGCCCCGCGGCCGCGGGACCAGGCATGCCATGGCACGCGGGGCCTCGGCCGCCCCAAGGGCGGCCGAGGCCACCCGAGCCCTCTTCACGCAGGCTTCTGGGCCATCATCTGCTCGAGCCACTCGCGCTGGCCCTGCTCGATCTGCTCGGGCGTCACGTCGCGCGTGTGGGTCGCAACGGTCCACTTGTAGCCGAACGGATCCTGGAACTGGCCCGTGCGGTCTCCCCAGAACATGTCGGTGACGGGCATGGTCTGCTCCCCGCCGGCCGCGACGGCGCGGGCGAACGCTACATCGACGTCCTCGACGTAGACGTAGAACGCGACCGGAGAGTCGCCGAGCGTCTGGGCCGACTTGCAGTCCGGCATCTCGTCCGAGACCATCACGACCGAGCTGCCGATCTGCAGCTCCGCGTGCATGACGGTCTTGCCGTCGGGCCCGTTCATCCGGAAGCGCTCTTCGGCCCCGAGCGCCTTCTTGTAGAATTCGATCGCCCGGGCCGCGCCCTTGAAGGCGATCGCGGGCGTCACGGTGGTGTATCCCTCGGGGACTGCCTTGGGCTTGTTCGCCATTGCAACTCCTCCACGGTTGTCAGGGGAGGTATCAGGTAACGCACGAATGGCGTACCCGCAAGGGTTCACCTCGGGCCGTAATCGGGGATGGAGCCGCCGAGCTCGTAGGCGCCGAGGTCGGGGCCGCCGCCCTGCCAGCCGTCGTTCACGTTCGAGATTGGCTGGGCGGCGTCGACGGCGGCCGAACCGTCCGACAGACGCAGGTCGGGCGCGTCCATCTCGGGGAAGGGATCGGCGGGGTAGGGGATCGCGGCCGCGAAGACGTCGAGGTCGATCTGGACGGCGTGCACCTCGGTCGTGTTCTCCCGGAGCTCCGCGAGGCTGGAGAAGCGAGCTTCCCCGATCAGGCCCTCGAAGGTCCCGGTCGTGGATCCCAGGCCATCGTAATCGTAGTCGGAGTGCTCGCCCGAGTCCGGGAGATTGACCACGAGGCCCTCGCCCGATCCCCAGCCGTTGATGTCGTCGCCGAGCCCTCCGATGACGAGGTTGTTGCGGAAGAACGTGAAATCGTGCGTCCTGCCGGGCACGGCCGCGAGGGCGTCGCCGCTCTTGACGATGGTGTTGTGCAGCGCCACGTCGCCGATGCTCCCGCGATGGAGCTTGAATGCCGCGATGTAACAGGCGTTGTAGATGACGTTCCGGATGAAGTACGTCGGACCGCCCAGGCTGGGCTGCGAGCTCAGGGCGACGAAGACGTTCGTCAGCCGGTTCCGCATGATCCGGCAGTTGTGGAAGCAGAAATCGGCCTCGACACCGTCGTCGCCGGCCTCTCCGATGTCGTTCTCGATCACGTCCAGGCTGAACTGCTCGAAGCCGCCGTCGCCCTCGACGAAGGAGATGTTGTCGCGAAAGCCCGTGACCCGGTTGTGCTCGATCACGTGGCCCGGCCCGGTGACCAGGATCCCCTCGCCGTAGTTCTCGCCGTCCGCGCCCAGGGCCGACTCGACCCACGGCGTCGCGCCGATCACGACGTTGTCCGCGATGTACGCGTCCTCCGAGCGACGCCACGACGCGATCCCGTCCTCGTCCGAGCGCACCGTATTTCCCCTGATGACCACGGACTCGGAGTCGCTGAAGCGGATCGTGCCGTTCACCGTCAGCCCCTGCAGCCAGACGTGGCGGCGCCCGTCGATTCGAGCGATGCCGTCGATCTCGGCGCCCTCGGTCCCGCGGATCACGATCGGCGATCCCGGCTCGCCGTCGACGTACATCTCGAACCCGCCGTACGAGCCTGGCCCGAGCTCGATGACGTCGCCGGGCGCGGCCCCGTCGAGGGCGCTGCCGAGCGAGCCCGGATCGACCGCGACCACGTTTCCTCCGTCGAACGCCGGAACGGCGCGGGTCGTCACGGTCCGCGTCTCGATCACGCACCCTCCATCTGGGTCCTCGAGCCAGAGCTCGACGTCGTAGGTCACGCCTGGATCGAGGTCGAAGATGCTCCCCGAGTGCTTGTTGCCCCAGTCGAACCCTTCGGTCGACCCCGCGGGCACGCGTCTGAGGGGCATCCCCTGCCGCCAGGCGCCGTCTCCGGACGTCCGGTACCTGACCTGGACGACGCCGTCGAGATCGTCGTCGCCCTCGATGGCCCACTCGATCGACACGTTGCGGAGCGTCGGATGCGGCAGGGTGATCTCGCCCGGGATCGTGCCCTCGGGCGGCGAGCCCGGGCCCGCGGGATCGCAGGCCGGCGGCGGTCCTGCGTCGGGGATGTAGCCGCCCCCGTCTGGATCCTCACCTTCGCCCTCGCCTTCGCCCTCGCCTTCGCCTTCGCCTTCGCCCTCGCCCTCGCCCTCGCCGCCACCGCCCCCGTCACCGACGGCGGTGCCGGGCTTGTCGCCGCCGCATCCGGGAACGGCGAGCATCGCGAGCAGGGTGACGAAAATCGACCGATCGATCCATGCAGCGTTCACGGCCGCGATTGTGCTCTGCTCGAGGGGCGCTGCAAAGACCGGCGTGTCATGGTGGCGCGCGATTCGTCGAAGCGCCGCGCTTCGACGGGCTACCGGGCTGGGAGCACCCTCCCGCGACCGAGGGATATTTCCCGTAGTATCCTCGGACGATGTCGATCTCGCGCGCTGCTCCTTGCTGCACGCTCGTGTTCGTCGCCGTCGCGTGTGGCGGTTCGGGGCGACCCGACGACACCGACGCTTCAGCAGGAATCGACGCCGGCCTGACCGACGGCGGTGGCGGGGGCTCGGACGCCGCCGCGAGCGAGGATGCCAGTGCGGACGGCGGCGACGAGGGCCCGCCCGACTACGCGCGGCTCTTCCCCGCAGATCGGATCCTGGACATCGACCTGACCTTCACGGACGAGGCATGGGATACCCTGATGGCGGACCCGATGGAGGACGTCTACGTCCCCGCCAGGCTCACGTACGACGGCATCGTGATCGAGCAGGTGGCCGTCCGCCTCAAGGGGAACTCCTCGCGAAACAGCGTCCAGCGAATGGGCAGCGAGCGGTACAGCTTCAAGGTCGACATCGATCGCGAGGTCGAAGGCCAGAAGCTCCTCGGCATCGACAAGTTCAACCTCAACAACGGGTTCAAGGACCCGAGCTACATCCGCGAGAGGCTCGCTTCCGAGCTCTACCGCGCGTACGGAATACCGACGATCCGTACCGCGCACGCGCGGCTCTCGAGAAACGGCGAGACCTTCGGCGTGTACACCGTGGTCGAGCAGGTCGACATGGACTTCTTGCGGGAGCACTTCCCCGACGACTCGGGTGACCTGTACAAGCCGGAGCCCCCTGCCGGCGACCTGACCTGGCACGGCGACTCGCTCGCGAACTACCCTGGTCTGGAGCTCGAGACCAACCAGGACTTGCCAGACCACGAGTCGATGATCCGGTTCATCGACGTCCTCAACAACACCACGCCCGAGGAGCTCGAGACCGAGCTGCCCTCGGTCTTCGACGTCGAGGGATTCCTGCGCTACCTCGCCGTGACCGTCGCGCTCGTGAACCTCGACTCGTACCTGGGCATGAGCCACAACTACTACCTGTACGAGGATCGCTCGACCGGGCGCTTCGCCCTGATCCCGTGGGACCTGAACGAGGCGTACGGCAACTTCTGGTGCCGCCTCGACGCGCAGGAGCTCATCGACCTGCCCTACGACCAGCCGGTCTGCGACGACCCGGCCCGAAGGCCCCTCGTCACCCGGATCCTGGCGGTCCCCGCGTGGCGGCAGGCCCTCGAAGAGCACCTGGCGGAGCTCCTGGCGGGCGACTGGGCTCCGGCGCTCGTCTACGAGCAGGTCCACGACCTCGCTGACCTGATCCGCGACGACGTGGTCGTAGACCCGACGTCGTTCTACCGGCCGCAGGACTTCGAGACGAACCTGGACGAGGACCTCGATCAGCCGGGCCCCGGGACCAGTATCACGTTCGGCCTGACGAGCTTCGCGACGCGGCGCGCCGAGGCGCTCCTCGAGCAGCTCCCCTGAAGCGGTTACGCGACCTTCCTGCGCCGCCGCGCCTGGGTCGCGAGCTGTTGCACGCGTTGATGGGAGATCCCGACGAGAGCGGCCGCGTCTCGGACGCCGAGGTGCAGGTCCTCGAGCAGGATCCGGACGGCCTGCCTCGTCGCCGTCTGGGCGGCCGCCTGCGCTCTGTCGGCCCGCGCGCGGCCGCTCTTCGCCTTGACGAGCGCCCCGCGAACGCGCCCCGGCAGCCGCACCCGCTCGACGAGCTCCACCTTCGCAACATCGCGGGTGTACAGGCCGAGCGCCTCGCGAATGCGGCGCCGGGCCGCCTCGATCGTGCGGCCTTGCGTGTGACATCCGGCGACACCCCGCACCTTGGCCACCCACCATCCGTCCTCATCGAGGTCATAGGTCACGAGATACGTCATCATCTCCTCCGCCTCAGCCATCCGGCGCCCAGCGCGGGCTCGAGGTCGCGCTCGATCGCGCGCAGCAGGCGTTTGCCGAGATCCTCACCCGCATGCACCGGCACGGTGGTCTGACACGAGCCGCACCGAACCTGGACGTGGGAGCCTCTTTGCCGAACCTTCTGGCCACCGAGCGACAGGATGAGCTCCACGACCGCCTTGCCGGTCACGAGGAGTGACTAGCACGCCAGCGATATTCTGTCTAGTCAGGTAGTCAGATCACGATCGCGAGCACAGCTGACACGAACCCAGCCGGTGAGAGAAACACGGCGTTCCTGCAGTGGTGTGCGACTCCAGGCACGCTTCGCGATCGGGCTCGAGGACACGGTACCTTTGGGCGTGTTACACTGTCGTACGATGAAGTCCTCGACTCTCACGATCCGCCTCGGTCGAGACCTCGAGCGCGAGCTCGACCGGGCCTGCGAGCGCACCGGGCGAACGCGGAGCGACCTCGCCCGGGATGCGCTCCGGCGACAACTGGCCGTGCTCCGATTCGAACGCCTGCGCAGGAAGGTCCTCCCCCTCGCCGAGGCAAGGGGTTACCTCGCCGACGAAGACGTCTTCCGCGACGTCTCGTGAGGGTCTTCTTCGACACGAACGTGCTCGTGAGCGCCTTCGCCACGCGCGGGCTGTGTGCCGACCTCTTCGCGCACATTCTGATCGAGCACGAGCTCGTCGTCGGCGAAGTCGTCCTCTCCGAGCTGAGGAAGAACCTGCGCCAGAAGCTGGGGCTGCCAAAGAGCACGATCGACGAGATAGAGGCTCTGCTTCGCGAGTCGACCGTCGTCCGGAGACCACCAAAGCATCTCGGCCTCGGGATCGGCGACCCGGATGACGAATGGGTCGTCGCGTCTGCCGTCGAAGGAGGAGCGGACGTCCTGGTCACCGGCGACCAGGCCGTGCTCGACATCGCGCGACGCGCCCCCCTCCGCATCGTCAGCCCTCGCGGGCTCTGGGAGCTCTTGCGAAGCTCCGGGCCCGATGACGAGCCCTGAGCCGTCGACGATGACGCCGGACTCGGACCCGGCGTCCGACTCGGGCTCGGATCCGGACGGATCTACGATCGCGAGCACAGCTCGCGGAGCGCGACAACGAGTCGGTCGTGGCTCCACGGCTTCTCGATGACGAGCTCGGCGCCTGCCGCCCTGCCCACGGAGTCGGAGGTCAACAGGCCCCTGCCGATCGACGGCAGAGTGCGAGAGAGCTCTGCGAAGAGGTCCGCCGCGCTGCCGTCGGGGAGCTCGCGGTCGACCAGGATGACTTGCGGTGGGTCGCCCGAGAGCATCGCGCGAGCCTGACTCAGAGTCCCTGCGGTGGCGACCCTGTAGCCCGCGCGGCCGACCTCGGCGGCGAGCGCGCGACGGACCGCGCCGTCGCCGTCGACGACCAGGACCAGCATGTGATCGCGCTCCTTGACGGGGATCGACAGGAGGGCGCGGGTGCCTCCCTCGGGGTCGGCCCGTGCCGAGAGCGACACGCCGCCGCCGTGGTCCTCCACGATCTGCCTGGTGATGGACAGGCCCAGGCCGGTGCCCTGTCCGGGGGGCTTGGTGGTCACGAAGGCCTCGAACAGGCGTCCCGCGACCTCGGCGGCGATGCCTGGCCCGTCGTCGTCCACCTCGATGGCGACGCGACCCGGCTCGTCGATGACGCGGATCACCACGGTCTTGCCACCCATCGCGGCGGCGTCGATGGCGTTGGCCAGGAGGTTGACCAGGGCCTGTCCGAGCCTCGGGGGATCGTGCATGACCGCCGGGTCCGGTCCGCGCTCGAAGAAGACGATGACGTCGCGCTCTAGCGCGCGCGGCCTGACGAGGCGGATCGCCATCTCGACGGTTCCCCTGACGGGCAAGCTGGTGAGCGCCGTACGCTCGCGACGCGCGAAGCTCGAGACGTGCTTGACGAAGCCCCCGATGCGTCCGGCGGCCAGCTCCACGTCGGCCGCGCACTCGGCGAGCTGGGCGTGGGCGGTCTCGGCGGCGATCTGCGAGATCCGGGTGGCCGACGCGAGGATGACCGCCAGGGGATTGTTGATCTCGTGGGTCATGCTCGCGGCGATGCGTCCGATCGCCGCCAGCCGTTCGCCGTGCTCCAGCGCGCTCTCGAGCTTGCGCCTCTGGGTCAGGTCGAGCGAGACCTCGGCCCAGCCGGCTGGTACACCGGAGGGGCCGGGAATGGGCGAGAGCGAGAGCAGGACCTCGATGGCGGAGCCGTCCTTGTGCCTGCGGCGCACCGCCACCGCCGTTTGCGGCCCGGACAGAAGCCTCGCCGCCGCCGCGCCCGCTCGCTCCTCGAGCACCTCGATCGGGCGGCCCACGATCTCCTCTCGCTCGTAGCCATACGTGGACCGAGCTCCTGGGTTCCACGTTCGAACCACCCCGTCCGGATCGAGCCCGACGATGGCCTCGAGGCTCGACTCGACGAGGAGCGCCAGCTCCCGGACGCGCGCCTCGACGCGGCTTCGCTGGCGGTCGACCTCGGCCAGATCGAGCTGCAGCGACAGGAACGAGGCGACCTCCGAGGCATCGAAGGGCTTGATGAGGATCGGCGCGTCGCCGAGCCCGCTCGCCGTGGCGTGGTCCGCCATCAGGAAGACGCGCGACCAGGGGGCAAGCGTCCGGATCGAGGAGCACAGCTCGTCCGTCCCGCGCGCACCTGCGTCGGCCACCAGCACGTGCGGCGGCTGCGCCGCGGCGATCGCGCGTGCAGTCACGACGTCCGGCTGCCAGTTCGCTGTCTGACCGCGTCTCGCCAGCGAGGAGCAGAGGACGGCGGACGCCTCCGCGTCTTGAGACACGATCAGGATCATCACTACAGCTTCAGCACGGCACCCAGAAGGACGGTTCGGGGAGGTCCGGGCGCCCGGACCGCGGGGGTCGCGTCCTCGGCGGTGATCGGGACCCAGTCGGTCGTTCCCAAGACATTCTTGCCGCTCAGGGTCACCGACAGCCCCGGCGCCAGATCCGCGAGCGCCACGTGCACGTCGAAGAGCGCGCTCGCCGGGAGCCAGACGCCGCCCAGCTCCTCGGGCATCGAGAGACGGGGTCCGAGGTAGCGGCCGGTGAGCGCGACGAGGAGCCGGTCACTGATGATCGGGACGGAGATGCCGGCGCTCTCGACGAGCCGCGGCGAGTTCATGATCGGCGCGTCCGAGCCTGCCGCCCGGGTCGACTGGGTGGCCATGCTGAAGTAGAGCCTGGTCCCGGCGCCGGATCGCACCTCGAGCCGTCCCTCGGCCCCGAAGGACTCGAAGCCCAGGCTGTTCGTCTGCGCGTACACGTCGTCGAGCTGCACGCCGGCCTCGTTCGTCTCGGGACACTCGTTCGGCTCGTCGCGGTAGCTGGGGTTCTCGATGCAGCGGAGCTCGAGCTCCAGAAGACCGTCGAGCCGCGAGTAGTAGCCCCCGAGGCTGACCGACCAGCTCACGCCTCCGGTCCGGGCGATCCGGTGAGTCCACAGGGCTTCGGCGTTCCGGATGACCTCGGGGCCGAGGCCAGGGTTCCGGACGATGTACGTGTCGTCGTGGTAGAACTCCTCGTACGGCGAGGGGTTGCGGAAGCCCTCGTCGTAGACGAGCTTGAAGGTGTCGTCCGGTCCTGGCCGCAGGATCGCCCCGACGCGCGGGGAGACCCGGTTGTCGAACGTGTCGGACATGTCGAGCCTGGCGCCGGTGACGAGGCGTCCCCAGGACCCGAGCGCGAGATCGTTCTCGGCGAAGACGGCGCCGGAGAGCACGTCTCCTGGAGTGTGCAGACGCGGCTCGTCCGGGGTGGGATCCTCCCAGCCGTCGTTCGAGCGCGTCCTCGCGAACTGGCCGGTCGCACCGATCTGGATCCTGTCGCGGACGTTCACTCCTTCGACCACCGTGAGGAGCACGCGGGTCTCGCCGCCTCCGGCGTGCACCTTGCCGAAGTCGGTGTAGATCCGCGCTCGCGGCTCGAGACCGCTGTCGTCCAGGTACGCGAGGGCGTCGGTCCACTGCGCGTAGTCGTAGAATCCGCGTGCCGTGAGCTCGAAGCGGTTGGAGAACTTGTGGCTCCACCCGAGCTCCCCGAAGCCGTGCTCCACGCGGATGAAGTTCTCCGGATCGTTGAGGAGCGCCTGGTAGTTCGCCATCGGCAGCCCGATCTCGTAGCGACCGTAGCGGCCCGCCACGGTGAGCTCGCCGCGCCGCAGCGTGCCGTACAGACCACCGCCATACCGCCAGTCTCGCTCCGCGAGGGTCCGGCCGTTCGTGCACGTGTAGGACAGCTTCGGCACGCACTCCTCTTCCGCCCGCTCGGGGATGAAGTGCTGCTCTTGGCCGCCGCCCAGGCCGTTGGCGGAGAGCGTGTAGTCGAAGCCCGCGGCGCTTCCCGTGGCGGTCACCGCTGCGCGGCCGGTCAGGGGGAAGGACGTCGCGTCCGCGCGGAGGCTCGTCCCACCGTCGAGCGCCACCCTGACGTCGGTCTCACCCGCCCGCGGGCGCCGGGTGATGACGTTGACGACGCCGAAGAAACCGTTCGACCCGTAGAGCGCGGACGCGGGCCCGCGAACGACCTCGATCCGGTCGATCGCCGAGACGTCGACCAGATCCATCTCGAGGTAGGCCGACTCGGCCCAGGGCTCGTTGACGGGGTGGCCGTCCAGCAGCACGAGGAGGTGCTCGTGGTACTGACCGCCGAAGCCGAACCCCCGGACGGTCGCCGCGTCGAGCTCCAGCGGGTTGTCGGAGAAGATGCCCGGGAGCGACCCGAGGATCTCGGCGATCGATCGAAACCCGTACCGCTCGATGTCGGCAGCGGTCACGACCGTCACCGAGGCCGGGGCCTCGTCGATGGGCTCCGAGCGGCGGGACGCCGTCAGGACGATCGGGTTCTCCTCGCGTACGACCGTGTCGAGGCGAAACAGGTCGAGCTCGGAGGGCTGGGCGAGCGCCACCGCGGGCGCCAGGGCGGCGACGGCCGTCGCGATGATGAGGTTTCTCGTGTTGTTCATCGAGGGTGATCCCCTTGTCACCTGAAGACTCGCTGGACCCGGCGCTCCGCGTCGGCGGGCATCCGGGCCCGAACACGGGTCGCTGTCGACATGTTGAGGCTCGCCCGCCCTCGGGCGTAGGCCAGTGGCGGGACCTGCGCGGGTCGATCCCTCGGCTGGGTGAGGATCCGATCCACGAGCTCCCGCGCGCGCGCGCCGATCGCGCCATAGTCGGGAGCGAATGACAGAAGCGCTCCCGACTGGGTGAGCGCGTCGAGAAAGCCGATCACGGGCTTGCGTCGCTCGAGGCCCTGCAGGAGCGTGAAGGAGAGCGTGTCGCGGGACCACAGGCTCGGATCCGGCAAGAGGAGGAGCGCGTCGGCCGACCCGAGCAGCCGCTGGACCGCGGCCTGGACCTCGCGGGCCGAGCCGACCCGAGCCTCCACGATCTCGAGGCCCAGGGCGCCCGCGCGACCCCGGGTGTCCGCGACGAAGGCCGCGAAGATCGAGGGATTGTAGACGATCCCGACGCGACGCACGGAGGGCAGGAGCTCGTGGATGCCGCGGAGCTGTGCCTCGGCGCCGACCTCGAGCGGCACGCCCGTGACGTTCGCGCCCAACCCGTACTGCTGGGGGGCGAGGACGTTGGCAAAGACGATCGGAAGGTCGGCAAAAGAACGGCGGGCGGTCACGAGGGCCTGCTGGCCGACGGCCACGACGACGACCGGGTTCGAGCCGCGGACCTCGGAGACCGCGCCGGAGGAGCGGATGTCGACCTGGACGATCGACCCGCCGCGTCCCCTGATCCCGGCAACGGTCTGCACGTAGGGCGCGACGCTGGGATCCGTGAGGATCGCGATGTCTGCCGCCGCCAGCGGGGGCGAGACGAGAGACGCGATGAGGCCCCCCAGCGCCGCCACACGGTTCCGAACCACTTTTCTCAGCTCTCCCTCAGGGCAGCCCTGCCCGAGCGGGACCCCGATTCTGTCACACCTCGACCACCTCCATTGTATTAATATTCAAAGAGAAGTGCGCAGCGAGCCATCGACCGGGGGCGACGGCGGAGGACCTCCGGTGCAGGTGCCGCCGGGGAACGACGCGGGCGGAGCTTCCGGCGCCGGTCGCGGGCGCGTCGGCGGCGCGAGCGTCTCGGGCCCGTTCCGGTTCGGGCTCCACCTCAAGCTCACCCTGCTGATCGCGCTCGCGGTCGCGCTGACGGGCCTTGCCCTCACGTGGCTCAATTACCGGGCAAGCCGCGCGTCGCTCAAGGACCAGCTCGCAAAGCGCGGGGCGCAGCTCGCGCGCGACCTCGCGCTGTCGGCGCGGCTCGGCCTGCTCAGCGGCGACCGCCAGGCGCTCGAGGAGCTCGCACACTCGGCGATCGAGGAGCCCGACCTCCTGTACGTGGCTTTCGTGGGCGAGGACGGCGTCGCGCGCGGTCGCGCGGGCAGGGTGCCGGCCCGGCTGGCGACGACCCGAAACCTGTCCGCGGGAGGGCGTCCCCGGCTCAGGCTGAGGCCTGCCGGGCGTGGCCAGCGCGCATACGACATCGTCGCGCCGGTGTCCGTCGAGCGGACCTCGGCCCAGGGCACGGAGGACGCCTTGTTCCAGCTCGACTCCGCGCCGGGGGCGGCGCCGTCGGTGTCGAGGGAGGTCGTGGGTCTCGTGCAGATCGGTCTGTCGTTCGAGGAGACCGACCGGCGGATCCACGAGGAGCTGGTGGAGGGCATCGTCGCGGCGCTCTTCGCGGTGCTGGTGGGCCTGCTCGCCGCGACGGTCCTCGCGGGCATGTTGACCAGGGGGCTCCGCGCCGTCATCGTCGTGAGCCAGCGAATGGCGGAGGGACAGCTCGCCGAGCGCGTGCCCTCCAGGCCTCGCGGCGACGAGCTGAACGACCTCGCGATCCACTTCAACCGGATGGCGGATGCGCTCGCACAGCGTGACGAGATCTTCCGCGCCAACGAGGAGCTGCGCGCCCAGAACGTCGCGATCCAGCGCTCGAGCGCCATGAAGAGCGCCTTCCTCGCGACGATGTCGCACGAGCTCAGGACGCCCATGCACGCCATCCTCGGCTTCACTCGCATCGTCCTGCGCAAGTCGGGCGACGGCTTGCCGGAGAAGCAGCGCGCAAACCTGGAGAAGGTCGTGATCAGCGCCGAATCGCTCCTCGAGCTGATCAACGACATCCTCGACCTCTCGAAGATCGAGGCGGGTCAGATGACGCTCGCTGCCGAAGACGTGGACCTGGGTGGGGTCGTGCACTCGGTGGCCGAGGCGCTCCAGCCGCTCGCGCAGGCGAAGTCCTTGCTCCTGCGCGCAGCGGTCGCGCCGGACTTGCCAATCACCGTCGCCGACTCGACGAGGCTCCGCCAGATCCTGACCAACCTCGTCGGGAACGCCGTCAAGTTCACCTCCACGGGCGAGGTCGTCGTCGCGGCTCGGTTCGAAGGGCCTCGGGACCGCTTCGTCCTCGAGGTCCGGGACACGGGAGTCGGCATCCCCGAGGATCAGCGACAGCGCGTCTTCGATCGCTTCCACCAGGTCGACGCGAGCGCGACGCGCAGCTTCGGGGGCACGGGCCTCGGGCTGGCGATCGTCAGGGATCTCGTCGAGCTCCTGGGCGGCACGATCCACATCGAAAGCACCGTCGGCGCTGGAAGCACCTTCACTGTACACTTGCCACGGCGGTCGCCGGCCGCGGTCCCGGCTCCGGCTCCAGCCCCGATCGAAACCAGAATGGAGACCCCGGATGTCCGCTCCTGATCCCTCCGCCTCCGCACCCGTCGTGCTCGTCGTCGAGGACGACGCCATGGCGCGCGACCTCGTGGAGCAGATCCTCGACGAAGCCGGCTACCGCGTGCTCGCTGCCGAGAGCGGCGCTCGCGCCATCGAGATAGTCCGGAATGGTCCTCCCGACCTCGTCGTGCTGGACATCATGATGCCCGGCATGGAAGGTCGCGAGGTGTGCCGCTGGCTTCGGGCGAACCCGACCACCGAGGCCGTTCCGGTGATCTTCCTCTCGGCCATCGACTCGTTGGCCGAGAAGCTCAAGGCCTTCGAGGCGGGCGGGAACGACTTCGTCTCCAAGCCCTTCGACGACCGGGTGTTCCTCAAGAAGGTGAAGGACCTGCTCCGCCTCTCCGGCGCCCGGACGTCGATGGAGCGGATCCGGCGGCGCTGAGCGCCTGGTCGGTCAGCCGAAGAGGGTCGGGTCGCAGTAGTTCAGCTCCGCGCAGAACCAGTCTGCTTGGTCGCAGTGGTGGGTCAGGCACTGCTCGTCTTCGCCGGCGCACCCGGCCCCGGCGTCGAGCGCCAGCTCGCAAGTGTCGCCGCCGCCGCAGTACATGCCGGCCTCGCAGCTCCCGTCGACGCAGGGCTCCTCCAGCGTGTCCGCGTCGTCGCACACCCTGTTTTCCTCGCACACCAGGCCCTCCTCGCATTCGCTGGTGTCGCTGCAGCGTGCGTCCCGTCCCTGTGGCGGCGCGCAGAAGCCGGCAACGCAGACCAGCTCCCATGCGTTCGCGCCGATGCACTCGGCGCTGATCGTGCATTCGCCGTCGAGGCCTTGCTGTGCGACGAACAGAGTCGAGCATTCGACGCTCAGGCGGCGGCGCTCGCGGTCGATCTCCAGATCCGAGGGGCAGGACCAGAACAGACCATCGACGACGTCCGCGCAGTCGGCGAGCCCGTCCAGGTCCACGAATAGCCGCCCCGCTTCAACCGAGTCGGCAAGGCCCCGGACGCAAGCGTCCGCCTGCCTCTCGGCGCACGCGGCGACGTCCTCGGCGGGCCACGCCTCGCCGCAGCACCCCGAGGCCCCATCGCAGAACGTCTGGGCGACGTGGGTGCATGCGGTCTCGAGGAGTGCCAGATCGGCGTCGCCGTCGCCGTCGCCGTCCGCGTCACCGTCGCCGTCGCCGTCGCCGTCCGCGTCGCCATCGCCGTCGCCATCCGCGTCGCCATCGCCATCGCCATCGCCGTCGCCATCGCCGTCGCCGTCCCCGTCGCCATCGGCATCGGCTTCGCCATCGCCATCGCCATCGCCATCCGCGTCGCCATCGCCGTCGCCGTCGCCGTCGCCATCCGCGTCGGCATCGCTGTCGGCGTCGGCGTCCGATCCCGGGGACTCGAGCGGGAAGATCTCGCTGCAGGTCGAGGCCGCCCACGCGATCGCGAGCGCTGCCGCAAACCTCACGAGTGGCCGCACCACGCGATGGTACACCGACTCGGCCCGGTCGCTACGGGGGGACGAGGTTAACAAGTTCACCAAACTCGATTCGTGAACTTGTTAACCTCGTCCCCTCAGCACGTTGCCGGTCACCAGACGGTCGGCGGCTGGTCGGCCCGGGCGCGGCCCTTGAGCCACATCTCGTCGAGGTCGCGCTTGTCGAAGATCAGCTCGTCGTCGAGGAGCTTCTCGGGCGGCGCGTAGATGCGTGTCGGCACGCGGATCTTGCCGAGCTTGGCGATCTCGGCGTCGATCGCGGCAGCGGCCGCGGGGACGGCGACCTTGACGTCCTCGAGCGCCTTGATGGCGCGGTTCCACTCGCGAGCGCCGACGATGTCGTCCCTGAGGACCTCGTCCGACATGATGACCGCGATCCGGTAGAGGACATCGAGGGCGCTCTTGTGCCTCATGTCCCAGACCTCGGCCGGAACGTGGCCCTCGATCGGCGAGGTCTGGATGACGTAGATCTCGATCTCGGGCCTGGCGTCGAACGCCTTTCCGAGCGGCGTGTTGTTGCGGATCGCGCCGTCGACCAGGAGGTCCCTCTCCCACTCGATCGGCGCGAAGATCCCGGGAACGGCGGTGCTCGCTTTCACGGCGAGGCGGATGTCCGTGGTGCTCTGGTCGAAAGGAAAGTAGGCGCCCGACTGAAGCGATGCGGCGCCGATGTGCAACTGCCGCTTCGATCGCGCGAGCAGGGCGGGGTCGACGTACCTGTCGATGAGGCTCCTGATCGGCGCCGCGTCCGCGAGGCTGTCCTTGCCGAAGATGCCCACGGCGATCATCTGCCCGAGCCCGATCTTCTCCCCGATGTCGCCTTCGTAGACGTCCGAGGTTCCCTGGATCTCGTCGTGCCAGATCCGGGCGAGCGCGGCCGCCTGGTCGCGCAGGGCCTCCTTGCTCCGGGTGCCTCCGCAGCCGTCCTCCATCGGAGCCTGGGCGAGGAACGTGGCATTCAGCGACCCCGCCGAGACGCCGAGGAAGAAATCGAAGTCCAGATCGCGCTCCTTCTCGAGGAGTCGCGACAGGCAACCGACCTCCCAGATCCCCTTGGCCCCGCCGCCCGACATCACCAGCGCGCGCTTCACGCTCTCGCCCATGGGCCCGGAGGAGACCCCAGCTCGCGCTCGCCGCGCAAGTATTAGGGCACGACGCCCTGGCCGATGCCCACGTAGGAAAGCCCCGACTCCTCCGACGTCCCGGTCATGTAGACCATCACGAGGTCGCCGCTCGACATGGGGGCCGGGTCGCCTCGTCCCCAGGGCAGGGCGAGGTCGGCGCCATCGGGAACGACGCCATGGGTGACCGGCGGCAGAAACCCTCCCGTCCAGTCCACGATCGTCCAGCCGCTCAGGAAGTCACGGCCCATCACGGAGACGGCGTTTGCCGGCTCCGGCGGTGTCCACGAGATACGATCGCCCTCGACCTCGACCTCGACCTGGAACGTCTCGAAGCCCTCGTCGAGCCGTATCTCGACGGGCGCCGCGGGGCAGCCGCGCACGAGGGCGTCGCCCATCCGGAAGATCGTGCGACCCCCTGGCGTTTGCTCGACCGACGACGCCTGCAGGCGAACGCTGTCGAGGATCGGGAGGGCGAGCTCGAACGAGCCGTCCTCGGCGGTCGAGGCAAAGAACGTGCAGCCCTCCTCCCAGCCCGCGCACATCACGGCCGCGATCTCGCTGGCCAGCCCGCCGTCGAGGCCGAAGACGAGGGCGCCTGACACGGGCTGGTCGCTCGGATCGACGACGCGGCCACGAAGGACGCAGCGTGAGGCGGTGATTCGTGTGGCCTCGCCGAGCGCGATGAAGCCGAGATCCTCGCAGCCCGGATCGCCGCAGGTGCCCTGTTCGAGGGGCGTCTCGTGCTCGCCACCGTCGTAGATCTCGCCCTGGTAGACGACGCGAACCAGGACGCGATGGGTCTCGCCGGGGATGCCGTCCTGATCGACGTCGTCCGCTCCCTCGCTCCTCATCACGTCCACGCAGAAGCGGCCGTCGGGGCCGACCGTCACGGGGGCGGACGTCCCGTTGTACGTCGAGCCGGAGACGCTGACGACGGCGCCCTCGGCCGGCAGGCCCGTGTCGTCGAGGATCGTCCCGCTGATGCAGGCGTGCGCCGAGACGGGCCAGTCCACGTTCCAGTAGGAGAAGTGGCTCACGGCGCCACAAGCGACGACCGAGCGCTGGAAGCTGCCGTCGCGGATCGATGGCAGGACGTCTTCGTCGAGGATCTCGCCGCGGTCGTCCTCGAGGTATCCGTCCCCGTCGCGCACCCAGGTCCCGAGGTCCTCGTCGAACGCGTAGAGCGGGACCTCGATGCGGTCGGTGTCGGGACGGATGTCGACGACGACGCCCCAGGTGTCGCGCGGCATTCTCATTCGCAGCGTGGCCGGCTCGTCGAGCTGGTGCACCGATTCGCCGCTCGAGTCGGTGAGCTCGACCGAGGCGAACACACCCGAGATGAGGAGGTTGCCGTCGCTGTCGTCGAACCCGCCCGGGAACGACGCTGCCTCGGTGACGGGATTGAAGACCCGTGCGGCGCCGCGGATCCCCTCGGCCAGCCCGGTGATCGACAGCTCGTTTCCGCTCACCGTGCAGCGGTTCCCGCTCGTGCAGTCGAGGGGGTCGAGCTCCTCGAGCGTGACGTCGAGGGTGATGGTTGCGCCCGGCGACGCGCGCACGGTCCGGAAGAGCGGTGCCATGCCCTCCGCCCGAAAGCCGACGACGAGCGTGTCACCTGGCTCGACGGACGCGTCGAGCCGGAAGGCGCCGTCATCGCCGGTGCTGGTCTCGACCTCGGAGCGCCGGCCCACGATCGTGGCGCTCACCTCCGCTCCATCGACGGGAGCGGGCGGTGAGCCGCCCGTGCTCGCGCGGGCGACGGTGCCCTCGATTGCCAGGTTGACGGGCCCCGTCCCGGCGAGGGCCCAGTCCCCCTTTCGTGCGCCACAACCTGCGAATGAAGCGACGGCGAGAGCCAGGCACGAGATCGAAGTGCTGCTGCAGCGAAGCGTTTTCAAGGTTGCCCTCCTCGAGTGGACGCACCCCGGCCTCGCGGACCGGCCTGGTCAATCGGGCCGCCGCCAGGGCACGGATCAGATGGAGAGCAACGACGGTGCCGCCGGAACGGTAAGGGGAAAACCCACCATGTGTGAAGGCGCGGACACGGTCCGGCGACTCCGGGGTGAACTGCCGCTCACACCGTCCGGCCGGTCCGGGCCGCGGCAAGGCCCAGGAACTCGTCCTTCTGGGCCGCGTCGTAGAACGACATCGCCCAGGTCGAGCCGTCGGCCAGCCAGAGCTTGATCGCGGGGCCGCCGAACGGCTGCGGGAGGGGCTCGATCCGCTGGATGTCCCCGAACGAGTAGCTGCGGCGTAGCCAGAGCCCCAGGGCGAAGTGGTCCTCGAAGGTCCTCAAGCTGAAGAGCCCCTTGGCGCGGTACCAGACGATCGGGCCGTAGAGCCGCCCCAGCACGCGGAGGCGCCACTTCCTGAAGGTCCGGCCGTCGCCGGTCCTCACCTCCACGACCTTCGGACCGCGTGCCGCCGACCAGATCATCCAGGCGACGAGCCCGCACACCGCGAGGGCAGCGCCGATCAGCGACACGAGAAGGAGCACGCCCTCGGCCGGCATTCGCTGGTCACCCTCCCTGAAGCGCTCTTGTAGCGCAAGGGGCGACGTCGCAGGAAGATCTTCCGGGGCCGACCTGCTCGCGCTTGTTATCCTCGAGCAAGTGAGGATCTCGCGGCGGACGTTCCTCTGGCTCGTGGTGGTCGTCGCGATCGGGGCCGCCGCGCGCGCCTGGCTCATCGACGTCGAAGAGGTCCCGAACAACGAGATGGCGCCTACGCTGCTCCTCGGCGACCGGATCGTGCTTCTGACTCCCGCGACGGTCCGGCGCGGCGACGTCGTCCTGTGCAATCACCCGCAGGTCCCGGGTCGTCGTGTCTGGGGCCGCGTCTTCGGGATGCCCGGCGACACGGTCGCGATCCAGCGCGGGGTCCCGATCATCAACGGCGACCGGGTCGGCACCGAGGTGCCCACGCCGCCGAGCTACGTCCTGAACGACGCCCTGACCAGCCGGACCTACCGGCTAGGCATCCGCGAGGAGACGATGGGATCGGGCTCGGGCGCCACCTACCACGTCTCGATGCACTCGAGCTCGGCGCGAATGGAGATGGCACCGCGCCGCGTGCGAAGCGGCTACTTCCTGATCGCGGACAACCGGAAGACGATGGCGATCGACAGCCGCATCTTCGGGGAGGTCAACCCGGTCTTCTGCTCCGGCGTCGCCATCGTCGTCCTGTGGCCGGGAGCGGGGCAGGGCCCGACCGCGCCGGGCGAGCGGCGCTTCGACATGATCAGGTAGCCGCGTTCGTCAGAGCCTGCCGAGCACCTCGGCCACCGCCACGACCAGCTCCTCGACGTCCACCGGCTTGGGCACGTGGCGCTGATAGCCCACGGCGAAGGCACGACGGGCGTCCTCGCGCCGGGCATACGCAGTGAGCGCGATGGCCGGGATCATCCCCCCGTCGCACGCCGGCAGCGCTCGGATCCGCCGCATCAGCTCGTAGCCGTCGGTCTGCGGCATCCCGATGTCGCTCACGAGGACGTCGGGGCGAAGGCTGGCCAGCACGCGGAGGACCTCGGAGGCGGAGGCGACCGAGGTCACGTCGGCGCCGCTGCCGGTCAACGCCTCGAGGAGGAAAGCGCGGGCATCCGGCTCGTCGTCGCACACGAGGACGTGCAGCCTGTCGAGCGCCGGCGGGTGCGCTCGGGCGGACGCCGGCGGCGCGATCGGCTGCCCCTCGATGGCGATGCCGGCCGGTTCATCCGATTCGAGAAGAGGCAGTCGCACGGTGAAGGTGGTGCCCTGGTCGGGCCCGGGGCTCTGTGCGCTGACCTCGCCGCCGTGCAGCTCGACCAGATGGCGGACGATGGCCAGACCCAGCCCCAGACCCGAGTGGGAGCGGTTCGGGGAGCTGTCGGCCTGACGGAAACGCTCGAAGGCGTGCGGAAGGAAATCGGAGTCGATGCCGCGGCCGGTGTCCGCGACCTGGATCCGCACGCTCGGGCCGTCGCGCTCGAGCCCGAGGACGACCCGACCTCCCCGTGGCGTGAACTTCACTGCGTTCGACAGGAGATTCCAGACGACCTGCTGGAGCCGGTCCGGGTCGCCCCTGACCCTGCATCCCTCCGCGCCGACGCGGGCTTCGAAGTCGACGCCCTTGGCCTCGGCCGTCGGCGCGACCACATCGATCGCGGCCCCGATGACCGCCTCGACGTCGACGGGCTTGAAGTCGAGCCGCAGCTTGCCGGTGATGATGCGCGAGACGTCGAGGACGTCCTCGATGATCCGCGCCTGGGCGCGGGCGTTGCGCTCGATCACGTCGAGGCCCCGAACGATGTCCTCCGGGCCACCTCGAGAGCGCAGGAGCGTGGCCCAGCCGAGGATCGCGTTCAGCGGCGTGCGTAGCTCGTGCGACACCGTGGCAAGGAAGTCGTCCTTGATCCGGTTGGCCTCGCGCGCCTGCTGGTGAGCCGTTCGCAGGTGCTCGCCCTCGTCGCGGACCCGCGCGTGGAGCCTGGCGTGGTCGATCGCGACACCCGCGCGACGGCCGAGCTCCTCGGCGAGCGCCACGTCGTCCGGACCGTAGCATCGCTGAGTCGACACGAACGTCATGACGCCGATCGTCCCGTGTGCCGTGAGCGGAACCATGAGGGTCGACCGGGTGCCGAGCGCCCGGATGCGCTCTCCTCGAACCGGATCGGCATCGCGTTCCTCGGACGGAGGCGACGTGGTGTCGACGGCCATCGCCCTGCCGGTCTTGAGGACGACGGAGATCGGGTGGGAAGGACCGAGAGCCTCGTGCTCCCGGACCTCCCGCGCGAGACGCTCGAGCTCGGGATCGACGCCCGCGATGACGGTGTGCACGGGGTCGTGCGCTCCGAGCTGGAACAGGTCGACGGCCGCGATGTCCGCGAACCAGGTCAGGGCGCACCGCGCGGCCGCCTCGACCGTCGACCTGTAGTCGAGGGAACCGGAGAGTATCCTGCTGGTCTCGGCGAGCAGGCCAGCGCGCCGGCGTTCCCGCTGGGCCGCCTCGTACAGCCGGGCCCGGTCGAGCGCCTGCGCGCACAGGGTCGCCACGGTCTGGAGGAACGCGAGGTCCACGACCTCTCTGTCGAGCTCGCGAGGGCCGGAGTAGCCGAGACCGAGGACTCCCAGGACCGATCTCGACGTCATCACGGGGAAGGCGACCATCGCCTCGCACCCCCATTCGCGGAGCCGGTCCTCGAGGTCGGGATACCGGGCGATCGCCGCCTCGCGGCTCGCCAGGAGCACGGGCGTGCAGGTGCGGGCCGCGTCCGCGAGCGGAGAGTGCGCCGCGAGCGGGATACGCTTGGCGCCGCGCGTCACGCCGCCGGACTGGTCGACCAGCGCGACGACGCGAAGGTCCGAGCTCTCCTCGCACGCGAGCGCCACGGCGCCGCACGAGCCACCGAGCGCCGGGACCGCGCGCTGCGCCATCACCGCCGCGACCTGCTCGCTCGTCACCGCTTCGGAGAGCGCCGCCGTGACCTCCCAGAGCCTCTGGCTGCGCTCCGCCGCGACCTCGGCGCGCATCGTGGCGGTCGCCTGCTCCTGCCACGTCCGCGACGCCTCGAGCGCGCATGCCGCCCTGGTCGCGATGCCCTCCAGGAACGCGACGTCGTCCGCGACATGGGCGGCGGCGCGCTCGTCCCCGAAAGCGCAGATCGTTCCGAGGACGCGGCCTCGCGCCAGGATCGGCACGGCGATCGCGCGACGTCCCGAGGCGCCGGGCTCGAGGATCGGCTGGCCGGAGGCGAGGACCGCCCGCGGGAGCTCCAGCGAAACCGGATCCGTCGGCCGGTCACCCGGGCCGTCGCAGACCGCGGCGAGCTCGAGCTCCTTGCCCGGGCCCACGACGTGGATCGCGCAGCGGTCGCCGATCGTCTTCGCCAGCATTGGCGCGAGCCGGCCCAGCGTGGCGCGGACGTCGACGGGGCCGTCTTGGTTACGGCGGCACGCGTCCGCGAGGACGGCCAGCCGGGCATCGCAGCCGTCCCGGCGCGGATCCTCCCCGAGCCCTTCGATGCTCTCCCCCGACTTCGCCATCGACGCGCTAGTACCGCCGGCAGGCTTGCTCCATCAACAGAAAAGGGAATCGCGGGCGCGATCCTTCCGCGGCGGACTTTTCTTCAGGCTTTCACCTCCAGCCGGTCGATCACGCGCCTCACACCGGTGGCGGTCTCGACGAGATCGACGGCGGTCCGCCGGTCGATCTGCGAGCGCACTGTTCCTCGCAGCGTCACCACACCCGCGCTCACCTCGAACGAGACGGAGCTCGCGTCGAGGTAAGTCTTGCGTAGCAGCTCCTCGATCGCCCGCACGATGCGCTCGTCCGTGCGCCTGTAGCGGGACCTACGGCCGGGACGGGCGGGCTCCTCGTGGGCGCGGACGAAGCCCGGCAGGCTCGCTCCGATTGCGGGCTCCTCCCACGGGCCTGGATGCGCGCCGACGCCCGCGCCGAAGGAGCCCTCGGGCTTTGCGCCGCCATGGTGAGCCGGATAGCCGTGGACCTGACTCTCTTCTCCGGGCGGCGGAATGACAGGACGGGCCATGCTGCACCTCGCTCCGCACAGTCCTCATACCTCGGCCAGGCGCCTTCGCAAGCCGATCAGAAGCAAGAGGACCGGATCGTCCGCGCGGCGGGTGCTGACCTGGAAGAAGTGCACTCGAGCTCCGCCGTCGCGGACGTCCGCGTACGCGCCGAGGATCGCCCCGTCGCGGCTCACCTGGACCTGCGCTTTCGCGGCAGACTGACGGAGCGCTCGGGCTACCGGAGCTTGCGCACCAGGAGCACCACGGGCCACAGCGCAGCGAGCCAGCCGGAGCGCCCGGGGGCTGCCGGTTGACCGATGGAGCATTGCACGCCCGAGACCTCTCCCTGATCCACTCCGTCGAGGGTCCACGTGACCGTAGACCCGGGGTCGCAATCGGTCGCGCCGTCGTAGGTGATGATCGCGACCTGACCGCCCGCACGCAGCTCGGTCGTGCCGGATGCGGCCTCGGTCGAGCAGGCCGTGCCGTCGACGACCTCGTCGGTGGTGAGCGCCTCGACCTCTCCAATCTCGGAGTGCGACACGCTGCCCGTTCCGTTCCACCGGCCGACATCGGGCTCGCCGTCGTGGTCCGCGTCGTCGCCCGACTGCTCGAGCACCCCGGAGTAGTCCCAGTCCGCCGTCATCTCCATGCCCGTGCAGCCGTTTTCACCCTCGAGACGGAGGTCGGCCTCGAACTCCACGGGGCCGTCCCCTGATCGTTCGCCCGCCAGCGTGCCGTCGTAGACGAGGACGTCCCGGCCGCACTCCTCGAGGCTGGCGAACCCGAAGCCTTCGTACGTGATGGTCCCGCCCGCCTCCGACTCGATGCCGACCGCGGTCATGCGCCCCTGCCACTCGTTGCCATCCTCGTCTTCGCACCCGCCCTCCAGGACCATCCGGTCGCCGTTCTCCTCGAGGGTCGGGCAGTCGCCCGCGCCGTCATCCTGCTCGATCCGCGCCATCGACAGCGCGGTCATGCCTTGCGCGAAGACGTTCGGCGCGCTCGCCAGTAGCGCGAGCGCGAAGACCGCGTCGCCATCGAGCCGCGCGCCCGAGTCATCGTCATCATCGTCGCCGCCGCGGTCCGGGCCGCACCCGGCCGCCACCAGCCACGCGCACAAGAGCCAAGCTCCGATCCGCTCGCCATCCATCGTCGTCCCTCCGATGCGCCAGCGCGTGAGCAACCCCCGTGCCGGCGGATCGATGGCGCCCGTGCGTCCGGGCGTGATGGCGTCCTGGTAGACCGTGGGTGGATCCCCACGCGGCGCGTGGGAGCCGTCCCACGTTTCGCGCACCGCTCGCCGCGCGCGACGCAGCGAGGGGCCGAACCGCCGATCAACCCCGCCTGAGGTCGCGCGCCAGGTGGCCCACGAGGAGCGCGCCGCCCATGACGAGGAGCGCGATGCCGAGGCTCGAGTGGGTCTCGTGCGGGACGAGCCACGCGCCGGCCGCGACCGAGGCCGCGACCACGAGGCCCGTGAGGATCCGCCGTCCGAGGCGGTCCACTACTCGCGGCAGATCGGGGTCCGAGGTCCTCACGGAGAGCCGTCCGAGGCGCAGGTCCTCGAGGATCTCCTGGACCTGCGACGGAAGCTCGCGAGCGGCGCCGGAGACCTTCCCCATGGCACGCCACAGCTCGGTGCCGAGGCGCTCGGGCGAGTAGCGGCGGCGCACGATCTCGATGAGCTGCGGCTTCGCTTCCTCGATCACCTCGAGCGTCGGGTCGAGCTCCTTGCCGATGCCCTCCATGGTCATCAGGGCCTTGCCGACGAGCAGGAAGTCCGGCGGGATCTCGAGGCCGAACTCGGTCGCGCCGCGGACGATGTCGCGGATCATCGCTGACAGGTCGACCTCGCCGAGCGGTCGCCCGAGGTACTTCTCGCCCAGCTCCGCGACGCGGGCGCGGTAGGCCCGCATGTCGACCTTTCGAGTGGGCGTCCCGATCGCGTAGAGCGAGTCGGCGACGGAGGCCAGGTCCTGCCTCGCGGCGGCGATCAGCAGATCGACCGTGCGGTCGCGCATGTCGGGGGACAGGCGTCCCACCATGCCGAGGTCGATGAGGGCGAGCTCCGGAGCGTCAGGCTCACCCATGACGACGACGTTGCCGGGGTGCGGATCGGCGTGGAAGAAGCCGTCTTCGAAGATCTGCTGGATGATCGCGGTGACGGCTCGGCGCGCTAGCTTCGGGCCCGAGTGCCCCGCGGCGAGCGCCTCGGAGATCTTCCTGCCCGGCAGGTACTCGAGCGTCAGCACGGTCTTCGACGACGCCTCGCGGTAGACCTCGGGGAAGCGGCAGGCGCCGCTCGCGGCGAAGTTCTGGGCGAAGCGCCTGGCGTTGTCCGCCTCGATGGTGAAGTCGAGCTCGGCGTGGATCGCGCGATCGAACTGGGCGACGAGGCCGGTGGGCGAGTAGATGCGGCTCTCGGGGATCGCGCGCTCGATGATCGCCGAGAGGACATGCAGGAGCTCCACATCACCCGCGATGGTGCGTGCGATGCCGGGCCGCTGCACCTTGACCACGACCTCGCGCGGTCCCTCGGGAGTCTTGAGCACGGCGCGGTGCACCTGCGCGATCGACGCGGCCGCGAGCGGCCGGTCGTCGAACGACTCGTACACGTCCGGGATCGGGGCGCCGAGGGCCGACTCGACGGCCTCGCGGATCTGCTCGGACGGCACCGGCGGGACGTCGTCTTGCAGGCGGCGCAGCTCGACGACGAGGTCGGCGGGCAGGAGGTCCGCGCGCGTCGACGCTACCTGACCGAGCTTGACGAAAGTCGGCCCGAGGTCCGCGAGGACCATGCGCACGCGCTCGCCGCGCGAGATGCGGCGGCGCTCGTCCTCGCCGCGCGCCTCCTCGTCGGCGGGGATCTCGGCCGCCGGGAGCGCGGCCGGGTCCGACCGGCGCCGCGACAGGCGCGACACGATCTCGCCGAAGCCGTGCCGCGCGAGGACGACGTTGATCTCGCGCAGTCGGTTCAGGTCGCGGACGGCCGAGACGATCGAGACCATGGCTCAGCGCGCGCACTGGTCCGTCGGGGCCGTGCCCGACAGGATCGCGTCGGTCCACTCGACGGCGTCGATCATGCCGTCACCCGAGGCCGGGGCGCCGTGGCCGCCCTCGTACGGAACGCTCTCGACGACGTTTCCGGACTCGCAGAGCTCCGCGAACAGAGCGTTCGTGGCCACGGGCACGACGATGTCGTCCGTGGTGCCGGTCTGGATTCTCACCGGCGCATCGGCGCAGCCCCGCGGGGAGTTCCATTCCATCGCCTCCGTGACCTCGTCGCCCGTGATGCCCGGGCCGAACACCTCGGCGAGCTCGATCTCCGGCGGGAAATGGTCGCCGTACCCGGGCAGGCACTCGGCCTCCGCCCAACCGGGGACGCCCGCGAGGTACGGCTCGACGAGGAGGTCGGCCAGGTCGAGGCCGTAGTACTCGGACCACGCGTACACGATGAACGACCCGAGCGTGGCCGTGCTCTGCGAGAAGTTCTCGAGCGCATACGCAAGGAGCACCCCGATCTCGCCGGCCGGCGCCATCGGGACGGCGCCGCGGTAGTCGAGCTCCGGCGCGTACGACGGGAACATCTGGTGGGCGGAGAGCGTCGCGTGACCGCCCTGCGAGTGGCCCGCGAGGAAGGTGATCGTCCCGACGTCGCCGCCACCGAGCTCGCGGTCCAGCTCGGCCAGGGCTCTCAAGCCGTCGAGGACCGAAGCTCCCTCCGCCTCGGACACGATGTACGGGTGGGAGCCCTCGGTGCCCAGGCCGACGTAGTCCGTCAGGACCGTCGCATAGCCGTGCGCCATCCAGCCGATCACCTGGCTGACCGCGGCGCCCGGGAGCGGGATGTCCCCTGCCATGTTCCAGGAGCTCGGCGCGCAGTCGTCGCCGACGCCCGTGGTCCCGTGGTTCCACGCGAGGACGGGTGCGGGTTCGCCGACGTCGGGAATCGACGCGACGCCGGTGGACTCGCGGACCGCGCCCTCGGGGGCCTGCGTCTCGTAGCGGATGAAGTAGACGGTCGTGGACGGAATGTCGGGACGGTCGAGCGCCATCAGGCCCGTGAGCTGAAGGCCGAGGCGGATGTCGTCGGGCGTCCAGGCTCGAAGCTCCTGGTACTCGACGAGCGTTCCCTTCGGCTCCCAGCTTGCCCAGGTATTCTGGCCACAGCCATCGGAGTCCCCGTCGCCGTCGGAGTCGCCGTCGCCGTCGGAGTCGCCGTCACCGTCGGAATCCGTATCGGCGTCGGCGTCCGAGTCGGCATCGGCGTCACCGCCACCGGTCTCACCGCCGCAGGCGATCAAGAGGGACGAGACGAACGAGATGCCGCCAAGCCGCGCGACCGTCAGCATGTCCCGGGAGTATCAGCTCCGGGCACGTCGAACAAGAGAAGCGCGTCAGCTCTCGAAGTAGCGCTTGCTGCTCGAGGCCAGCGCCACGGCGACCGCGACGTAGATCGCGAGGGCCGTGATGTGCCCGCCGAGCCAGCCCTGCGCCGCCACGAAGCGCACGGCGATCCCGAGGCCGACCATGAACAGGATCAGGAGCGCGTAGGCGGGCGGAAAAGCCTGCCAGGGCCGGACCGGCTCGGGGAGGCGCTCGATGCGCGCGAGGTTCCGGGCGGCCGAGCGCCGGAGGACGAACGCCCCCTTGGCCAGCCCCACGATCGCGGCGAGGCCGACCGCCGCCACGAGCGCGATCGTCGAGCGGTGCTCGCGGTCGCGAGCGATGCGGAAGAACGCGACGCTTCGCGCGAGAAGGACGAGCGCGCCGGTGCACCACACGGTGCCCGCGATCCTGCTCAGCGCTCTTCGCGTCATGCCCTTCCTCTTAGGACGCGGCAACGGCGCTGGCAAGCCCAAGGAAGAGGAGTTCGTCTACGTCCTTCAGGGCGAGGTCGACGCCTGGATCGACGGCGACCTTCACCCGATGAAGGCCGGCGACCTCGTCGCCTTCCCTGCCGGCACGGGGATCTGCCACACGATCCTGAACGACTCCGAGGGCGAGGCGCTTCTACTGGTCGGCGGCGAGCGACCCAGGCCCGACAACCGCATCTTCTATCCGCTGCACCCCTCCCGCCGCGGCGACTTGGCCTGGAGCGAGTGGTGGGACGACGTTCCACGCCGCGAGCTCGGCCCGCACGACGGCGTCCCTCGCGCGAGTCGGAAGTCGGGGTAGCAAGCTCGCTCCGTGCAGCTCGTTCCCTCAGGGAACCACGATGCGTGCGATCGAGACGCCGCGGTCGCTCGTCCACGCCACTACGGCGCCGAGCGGCGTCTCCACGATGCGCGCCTCTCGTATCCGCGGGTCGGATGCGATCCTCACGAGCCGCGGCGCCTCGAGCGGCACCACGACCGTCCCTCCTGGCGAGACACGCGTGGTGCTGCCCGACGGCCAGACGCCGAGGCGCACCCACGAGCGGCCGTGCCTGAGGCGTCGGCGGCTGCGGGCCAGCGCAGCTCGCGATCGCCAGCGCCACTGCCCACCGCGCGAGCCACATGTGCGCCACGAGCCGCTCAGGTACCGACGAGAGCAAGGATCTTCCCGAGCACCTCCTCCATCACCTCCGGAGGTGCGAGGTCGAAGCGGCGCGCTCGTCGTGCCTTCCAGTCCAGGCTCTTGATCTGATTCGAAAGGACCACCCCGGTCGTCTTGCCGCCGGGTGGAAACGCCACTTCGAATGGGTACCCCTTCACCTGCGTCGTGATCTGGCAGAAGAGAGCGAGGCCGACCTTCGTGTTGTAGCCCTTGGGCGAGATCGTCAGCGCCAACCGGTGTCCCGACTTTTCGTGCCCCACCTGGGGGTCGAACGACAGCCACACGACCTCGCCCCGGTCAGGTGCTCCGCCGGCCTTCACCATGCCTCGCGCCCCCGGCGCGGGCCGGTCGAGACCTCGGCGTGAAGGGTGCCCGGCGTGATCCCGTCCAGGAGGTCCTGAAGCCGGTAGCGGCGCACCGAGCGCGGCACGATCTGGCCCTTCTTGGCCTCCACGTCGAGGCTCGAGCCCTCACCGAGCCCCGCCTTCTCGACCACTGCCTTCGGCAGCCGCAAGGCCAGGCTGTTGCCCCACCGCTGGATCTTCACGACCATGCCGGCACTCTCCTTCCGCGTATCTACATTGAGGATACGCGCCGGAGCGCGACGGGTCGCAGGGCCTCCTCACCTCGACGCCAGAGCCGCGACGATCACCTGGACGACCCTGGTGGTGAACGGCAGGTACAGCGTGTCGACCGTGTCGGTCGTCTGGTGGTAGTGCGGCGTCGTCTCGGGCGCGCCGACGCCGTTGTGCGCTTCGACGCAGTCCATCGGCGTGATGGCGGCGAAGCCCGCTTCCTGGAAGCGAGTGTGGTCGTCGCCGTAGCAGTAGCCGTGGTCGATCCAGGTCTTGTAGGCGACGCCGAGGGCGTCGGCCATGTCGGCCATCTCCTCGACGAGCCACTCGGAATCCTCGTCGCCCAGGATGTCGAACGAGTCGTCGTCGCCGAGCGGCCAGTAGGCGATCATGTCGGGGGCGATCACTCCGCGGACGTCGACTTCCTCTTCGACCAGCCATCCAGCCATGTGCTGCGAGCCGAGGCTGCCCTGCTCCTCGGCCGCGGTGGCGACGAACCAGAGGCTGTCGTGCGTCCGCACCGGAGCGAGGATCCGCGCGGCCTCGAGCACCGCCGCCACTCCCGACGCGTTGTCGTCCGCGCCTGGGGCGCTCGTCCGGGGGATCGCCGACGTCGAATCGTAGTGGGCCGAGAAGATCCAGATCGCGCCCGGCTCGACCGAGCCCTCCTTGCGCGCGATCACGTTGGCCGCCTCCTCTCCCGTGACGAGGAACGAGTCCTCCTCGACCGGTAGCCCGTACGCCTCGAGCCTCCCGACCAGGTAGTCCCTCGCGTCGTCGTCCCCCGAGGTGAAGGTCTCGCGGGTCTCGAACGCCTCGAGGTCGGAGATGGTCGCGAGGATCTCGTCCTCGGAGACCTGCTCGGCGAGCTCGATCGGATCCGGCAGGTCCGCGTCGCCGTCGGCGTCGCCATCGGCGTCGGCGTCGGCGTCGGCGTCCGCATCCGTGTCCGCGTCGCCGCCGGCGTCCGCATCGGCGTCGGAGTCCGCGTCGCCATCGGGAGCGGAGTCGTCGTCATCGCCGCAGCCAGCGAAGAGGGCCGCAAGACAGAGAGGGAGGAGCGTGCGCGTCATGACCCTGATGCTCTCACAGAGCGCCGGGGCGCTGTACCGAGCATTCCCCGGCGCCACGTCGCCGTCGGTAAGCAGGAAAGGCGATCGGCGCACGCCCTCAGACTTCCCGGACGGCGACGCGTGGCTCCTCCGCCAGAAGGCGGCGGAGGTCGTCCGGGTCGGAGGTGATCAGGATGGTGGCTGTGCCGTCGCGAGCGGCCTCTGCCGCGACGAGCGCGTCGATGCCGTCGTCCGTGTGCGCCTGGTGCCGCAGCCGGCCTGCCAGGCGGGCGGTGTCTGCGTTCGGCGCGGCCAGCGCCGCGGCGGAACGTTCGAGGACGTGGAGGACGCGGTTGACCTCGGCGTCGCGCCCGCCGTCGCCGGTCGTCGTCTCCACCAGGACGGGCGTGGGCACGATCACCGTGCCATCGTGCTCGACGAGCAGCTCGCGGCGGCGTCGAACCGCGCGCAGAGGGGTCTCGGCCGGTGAACCGTGGGAGCCAGGGCACCCTGCCCGCCAATTCGCGCGGTTGTGTCGGATTCGCCTGGGATGTCGCGGGGATGGAAGGCGGGTGCGTGTCCCCGTTTCCTCTTGTGTTACGGATCCTCGCTCTGGAGGGAATGATGGCGGAGCAGATCGGGGCGGCCGGGGGGTTGGGGGTCAGCGATCCGGCGGCTTTCCTGATGTCGATCCTGGAAGGGTCGACGGAGTACTCGATCGTCGGCAAGGACCTCGCGGGGACGGTGGTCGCGTGGAACGAGGGCGCGCGGCGCGTGTACGGGTACGAGGCCACCGACGTCGTCGGCAAGGCGAGCGCGTTCATCCTGCACGACCCGGACGACGTCGCGAGCGGCAGGGCGCAGGCGATCCTCGACGAGGCGCGCCAGACCGGGAAGTGGTCTGGCGAGATCGGGCGGGTGCGCAAGGACGGCACCCGATTCACGGCATACGTCACGATCACGCTCAGGCGCGACGCCGCGGGGAGCCCCATCGGGTTCACGATGATCTCGAGGGATCTGACGGAGTCGCAGCGGATCCTGCGCGAGCTGCGCGAGTCGCAGGAGTACAACCGCGGGCTCATCGAGTCGAACATCGACGCCCTGATGACGACCGATCCCCTGGGCGTCATCAGCGACGTGAACCGCCAGATGTGCGAGATGACGGGCTACACCCGCGAGGCGCTCGTCGGCTCTCCCTTCAAGAGCTACTTCACCGCGCCCGCGCGGGCCGAGGACGGCATCCGCCAGGTGCTCGCCGACGACCGGGTCACGAACTACGAGCTCGTCATGCGCTCGAGGAGCGGCCACGAGACCGTCGTCTCGTACAACGCCACGACGTTCCGCTCCGCGGACGGCAAGCTCAAGGGCGTCTTCGCCGCGGCGCGCGACATCACCGCGCAGAAGCGGCTCGAGGACGATCTGCGGCAAGCTCAGAACTACACGCGCGGGCTCATCGAGGCCTCCGTCGACGCGCTGGTCACGGTCGATCCCGACCTGAACGTCACCGACGTCAACGAGCAGACCGTGCGGATCACGGGCTACTCGCGCGAGGAGCTCGTCGGCAGCCCCTTCCCCGACTACTTCACGGATCCGGTCCGGGCGAGCGAGGGCGTGCAGAAGACGCTCGCCGAGGGGTTCGTCACGGACTACGTCCTCGCGCTCCGCTCGAAGAACGGCAAGGAGACGCTCGTCTCCTTCAACGCCTCGGTCTACAAGGACACCGAGGGCCGGGTCCGCGGTATCCTCGCGGCTGCCCGAGACATCACCGAGCAGAAGCGGCTCGAGGAGGAGCTGCGCCAGGCCCAGAACTACACCCGCGGCCTCATCGAGTCGTCGGTCGACCCGATGATCACGGTCGATCCCGACCTGACGATCACCGACGTCAACGAGCAGATGGTCCGCCTCACCGAGGTCGCCAAGGCGGCGCTCATCGGCAGCCGGTTCGACGCCTACTTCACCGAGCCCGCGCGAGCGGCGGCGGGAGTGCGTCACACGCTGCGAGAGGGAACCGGCACCAACTACGAGCTCACGCTCAGGACGCCGACCGGGCGCCAGGTGCTCGTCTCCTTCAACGCGTCGATCTTCAGGGACGCTGCCGGCAAGGACCGCGGCATCTTCGCGGTGGCCCGCGACGTCACGGCGCAGCGGCGCCTCGAGGAGCAGCTCCGCGAGCAGCAGAACTACTCGAGAAGCCTCATCGAGGCCTCGGTCGACGCGCTGGTCACGGTCGATCCCGCGAGCCGCATCACCGACGTCAACGACCAGATGGTCCGGCTGACCGGCGAGAACCGGCAGAAGCTCGTGGGCAGCCCATTCGCGCGCTACTTCACCGACCCGGAGCGCGCCACGGCCGGCGTGAAGAAGACGTTCGAGGAGGGCGTGGTCAAGAACTACGAGCTCGTCCTGCGCTCGAAGAGCGGTGCCGAGACGCTGGTCTCCTTCAACGCCGCGGTCTTCCGGGACACCGCGGGGAGCGTCGCCGGCATCTTCGCCGCCGCCCGCGACATCACCGAGCAGCGCCGCCTGGAGCTCGAGATCCGCGACCAGCAGGCGTACAACCGGGGCCTCGTCGAGTCGAACATCGACGCCCTCATGACGACGGATCCCCTCGGGATCATCACCGACGTCAACAGGCAGATGTGCGCTATCACGGGCCACGCCCGCGAGGAGCTGCTCCGCACGCCGTTCAAGGCCTACTTCACGGACCCGGCTCGCGCCGAGGACGGCATCCGCCGCGTGCTCGCCGAGGGCCGCGTCACCGACTACGAGCTGACGCTGCGCGCCAAGGACGGCCACGAGACCATCGTCTCGTACAACGCGACCACGTTCACCGGCGAGGACGGGCGACTGAAGGGCGTCTTCGCGGCCGCGCGCGACATCACCGCGCAGAAGCGGCTCGAGGACCAGCTCCGGCAGGCTCAGAACTACAACCGCGGCCTGATCGAGTCGTCGGTCGACGCGATGCTCACGGTCGCGCCGGACCACACCATCACCGACGTCAACGAGCAGATGGTGAAGCTGACCGGCTACGGCCGCGAGCAGCTCATCGGCAGCTCCTTCCTCGATTACTTCGCCGATCCCAAGGCCGCGGCGGAAGGCGTGCAGAAGACGCTCGCCGGGGGCTACGTCACGAACTACGAGCTGCTCCTGCGCTCGCGGCACCGGCGCGAGATCCTCGTCTCCTTCAACGCCTCCGTCTTCAAGGACACCGAGGGCACCGTGCGCGGCATCTTCGCCGTAGCCCGCGACGTCACCGAGCAGCGCCGGCTCGAAGAGCAGCTCCGGGAGTCGCAGAACTACAACCGCGGCCTGATCGAGTCCTCGGTCGACGCGCTGGTGACCGTGGACCCGGACCTCACGATCACCGACGTGAACGAGCAGATGGTCCGGCTGACGGGCTGGTCGCGCGATGAGCTGGTCGGGAGCGCCTTCAAGGACTACTTCACCGAGCCCGCCCGCGCGGCGGCAGGCGTCCGCCAGACGCTCGAGGAGGGGACGGTCACGAACTACGAGCTCGTCCTGAGGTCGCGGACGGGCAGGCGGACGGTCGTCTCGTTCAACGCAGGCACGTTCGAGGACACGAGCGGGCGCGTGGCCGGCATCCTCGCGGCGGCCCGCGACATCACCGCGCAGAAGCGCCTCGAGGAGCAGCTCCGCGAGCAGCAGAACTACAACCGGAGCCTCATCGAGTCGAGCGCGGACGCCCTGATGACCGTCGACCCGACCGGCGTCGTCACCGACGTCAACGAGCAGACGGCGAAGCTCCTCGGCTGGGCGCGAAAGCAGCTCGTGGGCAGCCCCTTCGTGCGCCACTTCACCGATCCCGACCGCGCCCGAGCGGGCGTGCAGCAGACGTTCGACGTCGGCGTCGTGACGAACTACGAGCTCGTGGCGCGGTCGAGGACCGGCAAGAAGATACCGGTCTCCTTCAACGCGGCCGTCTTCCGCGACACGAGCGGGGCCGTCGCCGGCATCCTGGCCGGCGCGCGCGACATCACCCAGCAGAAGCAGATCGAGCAGGAGATCCGCGACCAGCAGACCTACACGCGCGGGCTCATCGAGTCCAACATCGACGCCCTGATGACGACCGACACGCTCGGCGTCATCACGGACGTCAACCTCCAGATGTGCGCGGTCACCGGACGGGAGCGCGAGGAGCTCATCGGGACTCCATTCAAGGACTACTTCACCGACCCGAAGCGCGCCGAGGACGGCATCCGCCGCGTGCTCGCCGAGGACCGCGTCACGAACTACGAGCTCACGATCCGCGGCAAGGACGGCAGGCAGACGGTGGTGTCCTACAACGCCACGACGTTCAAGGGCGCGGACGGCAGGCTCCGCGGCGTCTTCGCGGCGGCGCGCGACGTCACCGACCAGAAGCGGCTCGAGGAGCAGATCCGCCAGCAGAACCGGGAGCTCACCGAGACGACGGCGTTCATGAACAACGTCCTCGAGAGCTCGACCGAGTACTCGATCATCGCGAAGGACCTCGAAGGGAAGATCCTGGCGTGGAACGAGGGCGCGCGGCGCAACTACGGCTACTCCTCCGAGGAGATGGTCGGCAGGACGAACTCGCGGATCTTGCACGCGCCCGAGGACATCGAGTCCGGCCGCGTCGAGACGCTCCTGGGCACGGCGCTCAGGACGGGCAAGGCCGAGGGCGTCTTCGAGCGCGTCCGCAAGAACGGCCAGCGCTTCACCGCGTCGGTCGCCGTGACCCTGCGCCGGGACGCGGGCGGCGCGCCCATCGGCTACGTCCTCATCTCGAAGGACATCACGGAGCAGAAGCTCCTCGAGGAGCAGCTCCGGCGAAAGAACGAGGAGCTCGAGGAGCAGAACCGGCGCGTCCAGGAGGCCAACCGCCTCAAGAGCGAGTTCCTGGCGAACATGTCCCACGAGCTGAGGACGCCGCTCAACGGCATCATCGGCTTCGCCCAGCTCATGCACGGCGGCAAGGTCGGGCCCGTCTCGTCGACGCATCAGGTGTACCTGGGCGACATCCTGACGAGCGCGCGGCACCTGCTCCAGCTCATCAACGACGTGCTCGACCTCTCCAAGGTCGAGTCGGGCAAGATGGAGTTTCGCCCGGAGCTCGTCGACCTCGGCAAGCTCGTCTCGGAGGTCAGGGACGTCGTGCGCGCGATCGCGGCGTCGAAGCGGATCGAGATCGCCACCGACGCCTCGCCCACGCTCGCCGGCGTCGCGCTGGATCCTTCGCGCTTCAAGCAGGTCCTGTACAACTTCCTCTCGAACGCGCTCAAGTTCACGCCCGACGGCGGCCGCGTCGCGGTCAGGGTCCTGCCCGACGGCCTCGAGCACGTCCGCCTCGAGGTCGAGGACACGGGCATCGGGATCAAAGAGGAGGACCTGAGCCGACTGTTCGTCGAGTTCCAGCAGCTCGACGCGACCACCGCGAAGAAGTACCAGGGAACGGGCCTCGGGCTCGCGCTCACCCGCCGCCTCGTCGAGGCACAGGGAGGGCATGTCGACGTCAGGAGCAGGCTGGGTCAGGGCTCGACGTTCAGCGCGATCCTTCCGCGGGCGGCCTCCGTCGCCATCCCCGCGGCGGAGCCGGAGCGGCCGCGCGGCGTCGCGCGGGCGGGCGCTCCGACGATCCTCGTCGTCGAGGACGACCCCCAGGATCGCGACTGGCTCGTGGAGACGCTGGGAAAGGCCGGATACTCCGTCGAGGTCGCCTCGACGGGCAAGCAGGCGATCGAGCTCGGACGGGAGCGCGCATACGACGCGATCACGCTCGACCTCCTCTTGCCCGACATGAGCGGCTGGGAGGTCCTGCGCGAGCTCCGGGCCGGCGGGCCGAACGAGACGACGCCGACCGTCGTCGTGACCGTGGTCTCGGAGAAGGGCGCGGCGCTCGGCTTCGCCGTCAGCGAGTTCCTCGTGAAGCCAGTTCAGCCCGAGGAGCTCCTCGGCGCGCTCGAGCGGATCGGCGTCACGCCCGGCGCGGGACGCACCGTGCTCGTGGTCGACGACGACCCCAACTCGCTCAAGCTCGCGGAGTCGGTGCTCTCGCGGGCGGGGTTCCGCCCGGTCTGCCGGTCCGACGCCCGGGAGGCGCTCGAGGTCGCCAAGGAGGAGCCTCCCGCAGCCGTCGTTCTCGACCTCCTGATGCCAGGGATGGACGGCTTCGAGTTCCTCAGGCGCCTCAGGCGAGCGAAGCACGGGCGGCGCGTGCCGGTGATCGTCTGGACGGTCAAGGACCTGACCGCCGAGGAGCGCGAGCGCCTGCAGGCCACGGCGCAGGCCGTCGTCGCCAAGGACGCGGAGTCCACCTCGAGCTTGCTCGAGGAGCTCCGCGCGCACACCGCAGGGAGCCGTTAGGAGCACCATGTCCGAGTCGATCCTGATCGTCGACGACAACCCCATCAACCTGAAGCTCGTCAGGGTGATCCTCACGACCGAGGGCTACGCCGTGCGCACTGCGTCCGATGCGGAGGAGGCGCTGGAGGTGCTCAGGGAGTTCACTCCGCGCCTCATCGTCATGGACCTCCAGCTCCCGGGCATGGACGGGCTCGAGCTCACCCGCAGGCTCAAGGCCGACCCGGCGACGCGAGGGATCTCGATCCTGGCGGTGACCGCCTACGCGATGAAGGGCGACGAGGAGAAGGCCCTCGATGCCGGCTGCGACGGGTATGTCTCGAAGCCAATCGACGCCGACGCGCTGCCTGCGATCGTAGCGGGCTGCCTGGCGCGCACCGTGGAGGAGGGGAGATGACCTCAAACGCTCCGAAGATCCTGGTCGTCGAGGACAACCCGACGACTCGCAAGATGCTCAGGGTGGCGCTCGAGGCGGAGAGCTGGTCGGTCATCGAGGCGGAGGACGGCGAGACGGCGCTGCGGGCCGTCGCGACCCAGGTGCCGGCGCTCGTGCTCCTCGACCTGGTCCTGCCGGACGCCGATGGCGTGGAGCTCGCCCGGCAACTGCGAGCCATTCCCGCCCTGCGCGACGTCCCGATCCTCGCGCTCTCGGGGTTCCTGTCGAAGATGGACGAGGCGAGGACGTCCGGGTCGGCCTTCACGGCGTTCCTGGTCAAGCCGATCGAGCCCGATCGGCTGGTCGAGATCGTGCAGTCGTACATGCCGGCCCCGCCTGCTCGCAAGCCGTCTGACGGAACCGGCAAGCGGGTCCTGGTGGTCGACGACGATCCGGTTCAGCTCAGGCTCGCGGCGCTGCACCTCGCGAGCGCCGGCTTCGAGGTCCGGGTGGCCCCCGACGGAGCGCGGGCGCTGGCGCTCGCGCGCGCCGAGACGCCTCATGTCGTGGTCAGCGACATCCTGATGCCGGGCATGGACGGCTTCGAGCTCTGCCTGCAGATCCGCCGTGACTGGGGCTTGCGCGGCGTGCCGGTCGTCCTGACCTCGGTCCACTACGTCGCGGAGGCGGACCAGGAGCTGGCACGACGGGTCGGCGCGAGCCGCCTCGTCCAGCGCTCGCCCGACCACGCCGAGCTCTGCGCGGCCGTTGCCCAGAGCATCGCTGCTGGCCCGACGCACGCGCCCTCGGAGGGCGTGGACGTGATCCGGGGCGACCACGCTGCCCGCGTGATCCGCCAGCTCGAGCGCCAGGTCGGGCTGAACGCCGGCCTGGCGCAGCGCTGCGCGGTGCAGGCGGCCGAGCTCTCGCTCCTGTACGGAGTGACGGACGCGCTGTCGAGGAGCGCCGACATCGACGCGGCGCTCAGGGACGTCCTCGCGAGCTGCCTGGACGCCGCGGGGATCTCGCGTGGCGGGCTGTTCATCGCCCGCGAGGACGGCAAGCTCGAGCTTCGCCACGCGATCGGCTACCGCGAGGCCGACCGCGCCGCGCTCGAAGGGTTCTTCGGGCATCCCGAGATCCTCGAGCAGGCCTTCGGGAGCGAGGTCGCGCTCCACGTCCCGTCGGCTTCCGTGGCCGAGGACGCGGCGAGCGAGATCCTCGAGCGCGCGTCGGTGACGTCGATCCTCCTCGTCCCGCTGGTCTCGGCCGGGAGCCGCCTCGGCGCCTTCTTCGCGGGCTCCGCGAAGGCCGACTTCGCCGGCGCCGACCGCGTGGCGTTCATTCGCGCCCTCGCCGCGCAGATCGGGCAGACCGTGGCTCTGACCATGGCGTTCGCGCGGGTCGCGCAATCGGAGCGGCGCTATCGCGCGCTGATGGAGCACGCGAACGACGGGATCGCGGTCGCGGGAACGGACGGGAAGATCAGCCAGGCGAACGAGGCGCTCGCGCGCCTCTCGGGCAAGAGGAGCCACGAGCTGGTCGGCACGAGCGTCCTCGATCTCGTGGCGGCGCGGGAGCGCGAGTGGATCTCGGACGGCTTCGCGTCGCTCAGACCCCTGGAGACCATCCGCTCGGGCGACGTGCGGATGGTCGGCAGGGACGGCCGCGAGGTGACCGTCGACTTCTCCGCGACCCTGGTCGAGACCGGCGCAGGCCGCGTCATCCTCACGGTCGTGCGCGACATGACTGAGCGCCGCGCGATCGAGGACGCGCTGCGCGCGAGCGAGGCGCGCTTCCGCGGGCTCGTCGAGGCCATGGACGACGTCGTGGTCACGCTGGACGCCGGGGGGCGCCACACTGGCGCGTTCGGCCGATGGCTCGCACGGGAGGGAGCCCTGCCGGAGCACTACGTCGGCAAGACCTCGCGCGAGATCTTCGGTCCGGACGCGGCGGCAGTGCATGAGGAGGCGGCCGCGCGAACCCTGGGGGGCGAGAACGTGGTCTACGAGTGGGCTCGCGAGGATCCGAAGGGGACGAAGCACTTCCAGACGTCGCTTTCTCCGATGCGCGACGGGTCCGCAGAGGTCACGGGCATCCTGGCCGTCTCCCGGGACGTCACCGGGCAGAAGAAGATCCAGGGCCAGCTCATGATGTCCGACCGGATGGTCTCCGTCGGGATGCTGGCCGCGGGCGTGGCCCACGAGATCAACAACCCCCTCGCGGGCGTCATCGCGAACCTCGACCTCGCGATCCACGACGTGGCCGACATGACCCAGGCCGGGATCGGGACGACCGGGGATCTCTGCGACGAGCTCAAGGACGCCCGCGAGGCGGCCGACCGGGTCCGCCAGATCGTGCGAGACCTGAAGCTCTTCTCGCGGGCAGAGGAGGAGCGGCGCGGCCCCGTCGACATACAGCGCGTCCTCGAGTCGTCCCTCCGGATGGCCCAGAACGAGATCCGCCACCGCGCGAGGCTGTCGAAATCGTTCGGCGACGTGCCTCCCGTAGAAGGCAACGAGTCGCGCCTGGGGCAGGTCTTCCTGAACCTCATCGTCAACGCCGCGCAGGCCATCCCCGAGGGCCGGGCGTCGTCCAACCAGATCAGCGTCGCGACCGGGCTCGACGAGAAGGGCCGGGTCAGCGTGTCGATCGCGGACACGGGCTCGGGCATGCCGCCCGAGGTCGTCGCGCGCTTGTTCACGCCGTTCTTCACGACCAAGCCCGCGGGTCAGGGGACGGGCCTCGGCCTGTCGATCTGCCACCGGATCGTGACCTCGCTCGGCGGCGAGATCGCCGTCGAGAGCCAGCCGGGAAAGGGCACGACCTTCCGGGTGACCTTGCCTCCGGCGGCGGCCGAGAGCCTCTCTCCTCCGCCGCCGATCGCTGCCTCGGCCCTGGCGGCCCGCAGGGGTCGGATCCTCGTCGTGGACGACGAGCCGATGATCTGCCGGATGGTGCAGCGAGTCCTCGGCCGCGACCACGACGTCCTGAGCGAGTTGGACGCCGGCGAGGCCCTCGCCCGCATCCGGGCGGGCGAGCGCTTCGACGTCATCCTGTGCGACATCATGATGCCCGTGGTGACGGGCCTCGAGCTGCACGCGGAGCTCCTGCGGTCACAGCCGGACCAGGCCGAGAGGATCGTGTTCTTGACCGGCGGCGCCTTCACGCCGAGCGCCCGCGCCTTCCTCGACGAGGTCCCGAACCTGAGGATCGAGAAGCCGTTCGAGCCGTCGGCTCTCCGCTCGATCGTCAACTCCAGGGTGCGGTAGAGCGCCGCGACAGCTTCAATCAGCAGCTCACGATCACGGGGCGGCCCGCGCCGTAGGCGAGGATGAGCACGCGCAGGTCCTGGGGATCGCTCGTGTACAGGACATCACCTCTCGTCGCGGCGACGATGGCCACGTGGGAATCGCAGATGTCGCTGGTCCGTGCTCGTCCACAGAGCTCGCCGACTTCCCGGGCCAGGGCATCGAACGGGGCAATGACGCAATGCCGCAGCGCCTGCGCCAGGCGCGCCTGGCCTCTCGTTCCGCGCCAGACCTGCGCGAGCGCCGTGCTCGGAACCACGACGTCGGTGCCCTCGAGCGCGGCGAGCTTCAGCGCTGCCCACATTCCTCGGTCATTGCGCTCCATGGCGATGAGCGCTCCCGAGTCGAGGACCGTGCCGCTCACCGTCGCCCGCGCCTGCGCCGCTTGCCGGCGGCCGCCGCGAGCTCGGCGTCATCCATCTCGCCATGCTCCTTCTCCCATTGCCCGACGACGCCCAACAGGCCCTCGGCGCGAAGCCTCCGGCGGGCTGCCTCCGCGAGCCAGGTGGACGTCGGCTGCTTGCCGGCCGCTCGCCGCACGGCTCGGGCAAGCGTCTCGTCGAAGGAGATCGCGAACCGGGCAACGGTCATACTGCGATATTACGAGCCGACGAACGGATGTCAACTCGTGCGGCCGGCTGGTCCAGGACGGAGCTCACGGCTCCGAGGCGAGGCAAGGGGGCAGCTCGGCGGGGTCGCAGTCGGGAGGGTCGGTCCCGCCCTCCAGACGCGCGCGGATCCAGGCGAGCACCGGCGGGAAAGTCTGCTCGACGATCGCCAGGTGGTCGGCGTCCTCGTCGACGCAGATGGCCGGCGGGGCGTCGCGCTCGGCCAGCCGGTCGGCCAAGCAGGAGGTCGCGAGGGGGACGACCAGGTCGTCGGCCATCCCCTGCACGAGCAGCACCTCGCCTTCGCCCCGCTCGCGTCCGGGCTCGTTGTCCACGAGGACGTCCCAGTACGGCTGTCCGGCGGGGCAATCGAGGTCGTCGTAGGCGCAGCTTCCCACACCGTCGAGGAAGTCCGTGGTGAACAGGTCTCCGACCGCCGGCGCCGCGGAGGCGACCTGGTCGACCAGGTCGAGGATGCAGAGCGACTCGGCCCAGAACGGGAGCGAGTCGGCGAGCTCGGGGGCGAGCCAGCTCGACGGCGCGGGGCCGTCCGAGTAGGCGAGGGCGGCGTTCAGGAAGAGGACGACGTAGGGAGCGCCGCCCCAGAGGGGATCGTCCGGTGCGAGGACGTACGGCAGCGAACGTGGCGTCCCGAGGCCCGGGGCGTAGGCGATCGTTCCCACGATCTCGCCGCCGGCGCGATTGCCCGCGTCGGGGACGGCTCGAGCGAACAGCGCCGCGTGACCGCCCTGCGAGTGTCCGGCGAGCGTGACGGCGGTCCCGAGCGAGGCTCCGACGTCGGGCAGGCGCCTCGCGGCGGCCACGGCATCGAGCACCGAGAAGGCCTCCGACTCGCCGACGAGGTACGGATGCGGGCCGGGCGTGCCGAGGCCGGCGTAGTCGGTCGCGACGAGCGCCCAGCCGTCCTCGACGAAGGGGAGGACGTAGGTGTTCAGGGGCAGATCGGGGAACTTCGACGGCGCGCACGCGTCCGCCGCGCCCGTCGTTCCGTGCGCCCACCCGACCACGGGCCAGCCTCCGATCGGAGGCGGCGAGTCGGGGAGGATCACGAGCGCCGACGCGGTCACGAAGTTGCCCGGCGGACCCTCCGTGACGTACAGCATCCGCAGCGCTCGATCGTCGTCGGGCCTCGTCTCGCACGCGACGAGCTCGCCCGGGCCCGCGCCGTCCGCGGGGCGCGCGTAGAATGCATCGCCGCTCCACGGGCCGCACGCGATCGGAGGCGCCGCCGAGTCAACCGAGGCATCGAGGTCCGGCTCCGACGAATCGAGCGCGGCGTCGGGGGGATCGCCCGATGCGTCACCCTCGGGCTCGCTCGTGTCGCCGCCGCACGCGCAGAGCGCCATAAAGAGCGCCATCCACCGGATCGCCGCGGCAGTCTTCACGGTGACGATGATACCTCGCCTCGAGCTGTCACCTCCGAGGTGACGCGCACTCGCGTGCTCGCGCGTAGCGGAGCGCGAACACGGGCCCCTGTCGCCGCTCGTCGAGTCCTGTCGTGCACGGCGCGTCGCGTCATTCGCCCGTTCTTCCGCGCGCTGGTGCGTGGCCTCCTTCTTGCCGTTGGCGTGCCTCGAAAGGAGCTTCACATGAGCGAGGCGAGAGGAACGCATCTCTTCTGGCTGCTGCCGATTGCAGCGCTGGGGTGCATCGGATCGACGGGCGACGACGAGGTCGCGACGGCAAGCGTGGCGCCGATCGACACGCAGGCGAGCTGGAAGACGCCCGGCGCGGCGTGCACCGCGGGGTTCGTGCAGCTCGGCGTGGATCCCGTGGTGCAGCCGGGCACGGACGCGGGGCGACTGGCCGTGTGCGTGCAGCAGGACTTCTGCGCGGCGCGCCCGTCGGTCGGCGGCTACTGCGCGTCGGCGCCGAAGTCCGTGCTGACGACGGATCCGGCGACGTTCTGGAGCGAGCTCCTGATCGACTGCCCCGCGGTCGGCAGGATGGCGCAGGGAGCCTTGACCGGGACGGCCGAGATCCGGGTGCCCGACGCGGGCGCGCCAGGCGGAGCGCGGGTGTTCGCGCTCGACGCAGGCGACGTGCACACGCGCATCGGATCGGACGGCGGATGGGAGCCGTGCCTGACGAACCCCGCGGGCATCGGCATGCGCGACCCGACCTGCGACGCCGGGATCGGCACGATGTGCTCGATCGACGGCGACGCGGTCGTCGAGTGCGTGTCGACCTGGGTCGACGATCGACGCTCGGGGCAATCAGTGCGCGTCCAGCGGGTGGAGGCACTCTCGCGCCGCACCTGCACGAGCGGGATCTGCGAAGAGGGCGCAGAGTGGCCCGCGAGCTGCCAGGAGGACCGTGCGCTCAAGCCGCTTCGCGGCGACATGGAGTGCGGAGCAGGCCGCAGGCTCGTCGACGGGATGTGCCTGACGGACGCGTTCTGCGCCGCCCGCGCCCCGGGCCTGTACTGCAACGACGCGCCCGCCGGCGTCTCCGACACGCGCGCGTGGGGTGACAGGGACGCCTACGACTCGATCGCCCCCGGCGCTCTCGTCATCGCCGGGCACGCTGCGGTCCAGTGCGGGCGCGACTGGGCAGGACGAGCGACGACGACGCTCTTTCCCTGCACGAGCGGGACCTGCGTCGGCAACGGCGCGGGCTTCGGCTGCGTCGACGGGAGCTGCGAGGCTCGCAACTCCGAGATCGATCTCGAGACGCTCTACTGGTCCGGCACGCCCGAGCACATCGCCGCCATAGAGGGCAAGTACTGCAGCGGCCAGCGCCCCAACACGCTGCTCGACTGCGAGCTCGTCCAGGTCTACGACGCGACGCTCGACTCGTTCCTCATCCGGCTCCTCCCCGAGAAGCAGTGGCCGTGCTCGGGCTGGGCTCCGATCTGCGAGGAGCGCGAGCCCGGCGTCGCCGACGCGTGCGTTCCCTCCGGGGCGCTTTAGCCCACCCACCATCCTCACCGGATCCTGTCGTTGATCAACGCCCTCAGACCCTGGGGGTCGAAGGGTTTCTCGATCCGCTGATTGGCGATCTCGTCGAGGAAGGCCCTCGCCCGAGGCGTGAACGCACCGCCCGTCATGAAGACGATGCGCGCGGCCAGGTCAGGGTCGGTCTTCACGACCTCGGCGTGAAGGTCCATGCCGGACATCTGCGGCATCATCACGTCGCAGAGGATCGCGTCGAACCGCTGTCCGGCGCGGACGCGCGCGAGCGCGTCGACGGCATCAATCGCGACCTCCACGTCGTGCTCCCCCGCGAGGATCCGTCGGATGACGGCGCCGATGGCCGGCTCGTCGTCGACGACCAGGATTCGCCCGCGTCGGACAGCCGCGCGCGGAACCGGGCGGAGACTGGTCTGGGTGTCCTCGGCGTCGAGGTCCGCCACCGGGAGGTAGACCTGGAACACGGCGCCTTTGCCGGGCTCGCTCAGGGCCCTGATCTCGCCGCCCAGGCCGGTGACGATGCGGTGGCAGATCGAGAGCCCGAGGCCGGTGCCGACGCCGCGGGGCTTGGTCGTGAAGAAGGGCAGGAAGATCCGGTCGAGCACCTCGGGCGGGATTCCCGGGCCCGTGTCGCGCACCTCGACGAGCACGCGGCCGGAGGGATCGAGCGAGGTCGCGATCCGGATCTCGTTGTGGTCGGCGTCTCCCTCGGGGATGGCCTGCGCGGCGTTGATCAACAGATTCAGGATGACCTGACCGAGGCGCGCCTCGTTTCCGTCGACGTGCGGCACCTGGCCGAGGTCCTTCACGAGCCTCGAGCGGTGCCGGATCTCGTTCCACGCCATCCTCGCCGCCGACTCGATCACGCGGTGGATGCCGACCGGTCCGCGCCGCTCGTCCTCGGGGCGGGAGAAGACCTTGAGGTCGCGCACGATCAGCCGGACCCTGTCGGCCGCCTCGCGCGCGTCGGTGAGCGCGTCCCGCACCGGCCCATGCTCGGCGAGGTCCGCCAGGGCCAGGTCCAGGTTGGCGATGACCGCTGCGAGAGGGTTGTTTATCTCGTGCGCGACCGAGGCGGCCAGCGTCCCGACAGACGCGAGGCGGTCCGAGGCAATGAGCTGTGCCTGGATTCGCTTGGACTCCGTGACGTCTCGGATGATCGCCAGGAAGGTCCGCTCCGGACCGTCTTCGATCACCGACGCGGAGACGTCGATCAGCGCGGTAGTCCCATCCGCCCTCGTCACGCTGACTCCTTCGACCCGCACTCCTCCGTCGGCGCGGAGCTGGCGGACGGCCGCTCGAAGGCGTTCCAGGTCGTCAGGGGAGACGAACTGCAGGGCGTGCGTGCCGATCTGCTCCTGCCGCGAGCGCCCGATGATCTCCTCGGCTCGCCGGTTCATGTCGAGCACCCTCATCTCGTCGTCCACGAGGAACACGGCGTCGTTCAGCTTGTCGAGGAGGTCGCGGAGCCTCGCGTCGAGGATCTCGAGCCGTGCCTCGAGGCTCCGGATCCGCGCGCCGGCCGCCGTGTTCCGCGCGGCGAGATCTGCCCGGGTCGACTCGAGCTCGGCGCTCCTCACCACGGCGCCCTCGAAGGCCGAGACGAGCAGGTCGACGAGGCCGGCTCCGTTCTGCCGGCGCTCGCGTGCGCGTTGCCCGAGCTCGTGCTCCGAGGCGATCGGTTGCCGCGGATCGTTCACGCGCTGGACGTGGCTCTGCGTCGCTAGCGAGCCGCTCACCATGACACGCTCCTTCGCGCTTCACCGGCCGCCGGTGTGGCCTGAAGCGCGGCCGGGGCTCCGCCGTCGGAGCTCGCCTCGCTTCCAGCGCCCGTGGACGCGATCCTGGTCAGACCGGTCACGGCCCGGACGATCTCGCCCCTGCCGAAGGGCTTCTGGACGAGGAGCGCGGTTCCGGCTCGCCACGCACGCTCGACCGCGTCCTCGTCGTGGAACAGGGCCGAGACGAGGACCACCGGGACATCGCGCCAAGGGCGATAGGGCGCAGCGTTGCGGATGGACCAGCAGAGCGAGAACCCGTCGCGTCTGGGCATCGCCACGTCGTCGTCGAGCATCGCGAGCGCCTCGTCACCGTCGGAGGCGCGCCGGATCTCGATCTGCGGATAGCAGCGCTCCAGGATCCTCGCCATCGCGCCGCGGGTAGAGGCCTCGTCGTCGACGAGCAGGAAGGCCTTGGTCATGCCGGCGCCACCTCGCACGCCGCGTGCCGGCAGAGAACCTCGCGATCCGTCCCGGCGAGCTGGTGCCCGGAAGGTGTCCGATCGGACCCCCGGGGTGCCGAGTTGACCCCCGAGGTCGCGTCGCCTAAGGTTCCGGCGCGTGGGAAGCGGAGACGAGACCGACCCCGCCCCCGGGCGGGTCCTCGTCGTCGATGACGACCACGGCTTCCTGAAGGTCGCCCTCCGCCTCCTTTCACGGGCCGGTTTCGAGGCGCGCGGGTTCCAGTCTGGCGAAGAGGCGATCGCGAGCCTGGAGGCGGACTCCGGCTGGCCCGACACGATCGTCTCGGACCTGCAGATGCCGGTGATGGACGGCCTGGACCTCCTGCGCACGGTTCGCGATCGCTGGCCCGAGCTCCCGGTCGTCCTCATGACCGCGAACAGCAGCGTCGCGACCGCCGTCAAGGCGATGCGGCTCGGCGCCTATGACTACATGCTCAAGCCGATGCCGGGCCTCGATGAGGTCGCCGCCGCGATGTCGCGCGCCATCGAGCACCGGCGGCTCGTCGCGCGGGCGCACGCGCTGGAGCGCCGGCTCGACGTGGTCGACCGCTTCGGCGGAATCGTCGGCGCGGGCGGTGCGATGCGCGAGGTGTTCGAGCTGATCCGCAGCGTGGCGCCGACCGATGCCAGCGTGCTCCTGTGCGGGGAGAGCGGCACGGGCAAGGAGCTCGTCGCGCGCGCCATCCACAACGCGAGCCGCCGCAAGGCGAGGTCTTTCCTGCCGGTCAATTGTTCGGCGCTCAGCGAGACGCTCCTCGAGAGCGAGCTGTTCGGCCACGTGCGGGGTGCCTTCACCGGCGCGCACTCGAGCCGCCGCGGGCTGTTCGAGGAGGCGACGGGCGGGACGCTCTTCCTGGACGAGATCGGCGACGTCCCGGCCGCGACGCAGGTGCGTCTCCTGCGCGTGCTCCAGGAGGGCGAGGTCAAGCCCGTCGGTGCGAACGAGGCCCGGCGCGTCGACGTCCGCGTCGTGGCGGCGACTCACCGCGACCTGCCCGCCATGGTGCGCGCGGGGACGTTCCGCGAGGACCTCTACTACCGCCTCAACGTCATCGCCGTCGAGCTGCCCGCCCTGCGCGATCGACCGGAGGACGTACCTCTGCTCGTCCAGCACTTCCTCCGCAAGCACGCGGAGCACCACGGAAAGCCCGTGCTTCGGGTGACGCCGGAGGCGCTCGAGGCCATCGTGTCGCACCGCTGGCCCGGGAACGTGCGGGAGCTGGAGAACGCGCTGCAGCGCGCGGTGATCCTGGCGCGTGGCGACGCGGTGACGCTCGACACGCTGCCCCCGGCCGTGCGGTCTCGCGGCGGCACGGCGCGCCGGGGCGCTCCGGTCGGCGAGCTGCCGTACGCGAAGGCGCGGGAAGACGTCATCACGAGCTTCGAGCGCGAGTACTTCGAGGCCATCCTCTCGAAGACGGGCGGCAACGTGGCGGAGGCGGCGCGCCTGTCGGGCCTCGACCGCGCCAACTTCCGGCGCGTGGCGCGAAGGAACGGCATCGACCTCTCCCGCTTCCGCGACGCCTGAGCCTGGCATCGGCATTGCTCGCCACGTTCGTTCGTGGCCCTGACCATCGTAGCGTCGACCGTGCAGGCCCAGCTCGCGCCGTCATCCCCGCGGCCCACCTCGACTCCAATGCCGCCGGTGCAGTTCGACGAGTACCGCATCATCTCACCACTGGGCAGAGGTGGGATGGGAGAGGTGTACCTGGCCGCGGACACGATCCTCGATCGACCGGTGGCGGTGAAGTTCCTGTCGGCCCTCGAGCCCGACGCGGCCGCGCGGGAACGCTTCCTGACCGAGGCACGCGCCGCGGCTCGCCTGCAGCACCCCAACGTCGTCATCGTCCACCGCGTCGGCGAGCACGAGGGGCGGCCGTTCATCGTGTCCGAGCTGGTCCGAGGCGAGAGCCTCGATCGGATCGAGCATCCGGTTGCGTGGCGCCGAGTCCTCGAGATCGGGCTCGACCTCGGTCGCGGGCTCGCGGCCGCCCACCGCCGCGGCGTCCTGCACCGCGACGTCAAGCCCGCGAACGCGATCCTCGCCGAGGACGGCAGGGTGAAGCTCCTCGACTTCGGCGTCGCGAAGCTCCTCGAACGGAGCAGCGCGCCCGCGGTGACACCGTCCGTCGCGCCCCCGCGCCCGCCCTCGCATCACGGCCGGGACCGCGAGACGCCGATCACCATCCCAGTCGGGCCGGCGCGTGGGCGCTCGAGCCGTGTCCCGCGCGACCCGCCGCTCACCAGCTCCGGCGCCATCGTGGGCACGCCGCTCTACATGGCGCCGGAGGTCTGGCGCGGCGAGCCGGCCACGCGGCGGTCCGATCTCTACTCCCTCGGTGTGCTGCTATACGAGATCGCGAGCGGAACGACGCCTTTCGTCGCCTCCAGCCGCGAGGCGCTCGCCGCTGCCGTCCAGGCCGGCGCTCCGCGTCCGCTCGCGGCGGCCGCCCCGGAAGTCGAGCCCGGGCTCGGGGCCATCGTCGATCGCTGCCTCCGGCTCGATCCCGGGGCGCGGTGGGCGTCCGCGGACGAGCTGGTCGACGCGCTGGAGCAGCTCACTCCGCTCGCGCGCTCGGGCCCGGTGCCGCCGGGCAACCCCTACCGTGGGCTCAGGTCCTTCGAGGTCGAGCACCGGCCCCTCTTCTTCGGCAGGAGCGGTGAAGCGCGGATGATCGTCGACCGGCTTCGCTCCGGTCCGTTCGTTCTCGTGGCGGGAGACTCGGGCGTCGGCAAGTCGTCGCTGTGCCGAGCGGGTGTCCTGCCCGTTCTGATGGCGCCCCCCGACCTGGAAGGCCGCTCGTGGAAGCCCGTCATCCTCGTGCCCGGACACCGGCCTCTGGCTGCTTTCTCGTCTGCCCTCGCCGCGGCCATGGGCGTCGAGGAAGCACGGTTCTCGGCCGCGCTCCGAGAGCCCGAGCTCCTCGCTCGGACGCTTGGCGCGTGCCTCGGATCGGAAGCAGGCATCGCCGTCCTGATCGATCAGCTCGAGGAGCTCGTGACCTCGAGCGCTCCCGACGAGGCCGCGGCCGTCGCGGAGGCGCTTGGAAGGCTCGCGATGGGCGTGCCTGGGGTCCGGCTCCTCGCCACGGTGCGCAGCGACTTCCTGGCGCGCGTCGCGTCGCTGCCCGGTCTGGGCTACGAGGTCGTTGGCGCGCTCTACTTTCTGCGGCCGCTCGGGCCCGACAGGATCCGCGAGGTGATCGAGGGACCAGCGCGGGCCACGGGGATCCGCTTCGAGCGCGAGGACATGATCGACGAGCTCGTGCGCGCCTCCGCGCAGGCGGAGGGCGGGCTTCCCTTGTTGCAGTTCACGCTGGCCGAGCTCTGGGAGGCGCGGGACCCCGAGAGCCGCGCGATACCCGCGTCGGCGCTGTCGAAGCTGGGAGGGCTCGCGGGCGCGCTGGCGCGTCACGCGGACGGGATCGTGACGCGGCTGCCCGCGGAGCACCGACAGGCGGCGCGAACGGTGCTGACCTCCCTCGTCACGCTCGAGCGAACCAGGGCGCGCAGGGATCGCGCGGAGCTCCACGCGATGCACCCGGGCGCGGCCCCGGCGATCGACGCCCTCGTCGAGGGCCGGATCCTCGTGGCTCGCGAGTCCGACGGACGGGCTACGATCGAGCTGGCCCACGAGGCCCTCATCGATGGCTGGGGCACGCTGGGAGCGTGGCTGGCGGAGGAGCGCGAGACCAGGGCCCTGCGTCGCCGCCTGGAGCAGGCCGTCGCGGAGTGGCAGCGGCTCGGCTTGCCCGAGGCCCTGTGGCGGGACCGCCGGCTCGCCGAGGCTGCCTCGCTCCCACGGGGCACGCTCCGGCCGGAGGAGGCGAGCTTTCTGGCGCTGTCGCGGCGGGCTCTCTGGCGCCGTCGGGCCTTCTTTGCGGCTGCGGTGCTGGCCGTGCCGATCGCTGCGTTCGCGCTGTGGGCGCTGGCCCGATCGTCCGAGCGCGCGGACGTTGCACGGCGCGTCGCCGGTCGCATCCGCACCGCTCGCTCGCTCGGGCTGAGCGCCGCGCTCCTCGCGTCTCGCGCTGGCCGGCTGCGCGCCGAGGCCTTCGGGCGCTTCGACGCGAGCGATGCGACGGGCGGAGAGCGGCTCTGGGCGGACGCGACCCACCTGGAAGCGCGCGCCGACGACCGCTGGGCGCGCGCCGGCGGGGAGCTCGAGGCCGCGATCCTGCTCGACGCGCGTGCGCCGCGAACGCGCTCGCTCCTGGCGGACGTCCTCGTCGGTCGCATCGTGCTCTCCGAGCGTGCGCGTCGCGACCCGCCCACGGAGCTCGTGCGGCGGCTCGCTCTCTTCGACGCGGGCGGTCGCCGTCGCGCGCGCCTCGCGGCTCCCGCGACGCTCGAGGTGCGGTCGAACGTGGCGGCTCGCGTCGAGCTCGCGCGGTTCGAGGACGACGGTGCCGGTCGCCTGTCACCGGGTTGGGTGCAGGTCTCTCGCGGGCTCGAGCCGGGCTCGTACCTCGTCGTCCTGAAGGCCCACGGTCGGGCCGATGTGCGCGCGCCCATCCTCCTCGGACGGGGCCGCCGGGAGCTCCTGAACGTGAGGCTTCCGGTGCGCGTACCGGAGTCGATGGTCTTCGTCCCACCGGGCCGGTTCCTCACGGGCAGCCGGGCGGACGACGAGCTTCGCCGCGGCTTCCTGCACGCGGCGCCGCTGCACGAGGTTGCCACCGGCGCCTATCTGGTGGCGCGGAACGAGACGACGTTCGCCGAATGGATCGAGTATCTCGACGCTCTGCCCGAGGAGGAGCGCGCGCGGCGTACGCCGAGTGTCGGTGCGGGCGGCTTCGGCGGCGGGGTGCGAGTGCAGCGCGCAGTCGTGGGCTGGCGTTTGACGATCCAGCCGTCCGGCCATGCCTTCACGGTCGTGAGCGGGGAGCTGGTCCGGTATCCATCGCGCGATGGACCCGGCCAGGACTGGCTGAAGATGCCGGTCGTGGGGATCGATTTCGAGGACGCGCGAGCCTACTCGGCCTGGCTCGACCGGTCCGGGAGGCTTCCCGGCGCGCGGCTCTGTGACGAGCTCGAGTGGGAGCGCGCCGCCCGTGGCGCGGACGGACGCACGTTCCCCCACGGCGAGCGCCTGGACCCGGGCGATGCGAACCACGATCGCACCTACGGCCGGGACACGCTCGCGCTGGGCCCGGACGAGGTCGGCTCGCACCCGGCCTCGCGCAGTCCGTTCGGGCTCGACGACATGACCGGGAACGTGTGGGAATGGACGACGTCGCATGGTTCGCCGGGGCTGCCGGTGGCGCGCGGCGGCGCGTTCGGATTCGATGCCAAGACCTGCGAGAGCGCGAACAGGGAGATCGTCGATCCCGCGTTCCGCGACGTCTCGCTCGGGATGCGGCTCTGCGCCGACGCCGGCGACGGGAGGTGACGCGATGAGGTCATGGGTGATGTCGTGGATTGCGATCGGTGCGCTGGCGTCGGGCTGCGGGGACGGCCTCGCGGTGATCGCCGACGCCCTGGTTGCCGACAACGGCCGGAGCCTGAACGGGCGCAGCCTGAACGGGCGCAGCCTGAACGGGCGCAGCCTGAACGGCCCGACCCTCGCGGGCGAGTTGCCGGGCGGCATCCAAATCGTGGGCGTGTGGGTCGAGGGCTCGGCGCTGCACGCCGCGACCGACAATGGGGCAGAGCTCGAGGGCGATGAGCTGGTCGGCGCTCGGCTCGAGGGAACGCTGCGGGACGGCACCGCCGTCACCCTCGTCGTGAGCGAGGTCCGTGCGCGCGAGCCGGACGTGCTGGCGCATTCGATCTCCTTCGTGGCCGGCGACGAGGAGCCCGGCTGGGTCTGTGGGCTGGCCGGCGACGGGCGACCGATCGGCGCCGTGCCGCTCGCCGGAGCCTGGGACTACGGCGAGGGAACACCGACTGGCGGCTCTCGCGTGGACGATCCCGATGCGATCACGTTCGCGTGCGAGGACGGTGCGCTGGGAAAGTGCGTAGAGCTCGGGTATCGACCGTGGAGCTCGGTCGAAGAGCGGCTCGGCCGCCGCACCCACCTCGTCGCGCTGGCGGAGCTGCACCAGGCCTGCACGCGAGCCCTGCGCGCGGACTACTGCGGCGATGGGATGTCCCACACCTTGGCGGACGTCGAGATCGACCTGTGGGACGGCGTCGGCGTGCAGGGGCGGGAACCGAGCCGGCCAGGCCGATGGGCGTTCGAGGCCGAGTGGACCATCGGAGGGGCGAGCTGCGTGCGCCGGGAGCGCATCGCCGACACGGGAGCGCGCGAGTACGTGGAGGAGCGCTGCCCCGAACGCTGGACCGACGAGCCGGCGGATCCCTGCGGCACACGCCGCTCGGACATGTACGCCCCCGTGGGCTTCGACGCCGATCTCGGGACGCGGACGCTCCTGATGAACGAGGTCCCCCGGTAGTCGCGGCGGAATCTGGCTATCATCGACGGTGTGTCGTGGTCGACTCGCACGATCGAGGAGTCGTCGTCTTCGGTCCGGCTGAAGATCCGGCAGGCGCGGCTGCGAGTCGTCGGCGGTCCCGACGCGGGGGCGGCGGTCGTGCTCGATCGGCCCTGCACCACGGTGGGATCCGACCCTTCCTGCGAGCTCTCGCTCGCCGACGAGACCGTGTCGCGGCGACACCTCGCCGTCGAGCGATCGGGTCTCGAGCACGTGCTCGTCGATCTCGGTAGTCGCAACGGGACGTTCGTCGGGGGCGCGAGGGTCGAGCGGGCGGTCCTCGGCGACGGCGCCGAGATCGTCCTCGGGCGCACGCACCTCAAGCTGGAGGCGTTCGAGGAGGAGGTCGGGGTCGCGCCGCTGGCGACCGATCGGCTGGGGCAGCTCCTCGGGACGAGCCCGGCGATGCAGCAGCTCTATGGTCTCGTCGAGCGCGTCGCGGCCACGGACCTGCCGGTGCTGATCGCCGGCGAGACGGGGACCGGCAAGGAGCTGGTCGCCCGCGAGCTCCACGCGCGCTCCCCTCGGGCCGCCGGGCCCTTCGAGGTCCTCGACTGCGGGGCGTTGCCCGAGACGCTGGCCGACAGCGCGCTCTTCGGGCACGAGCGGGGCGCGTTCACTGGAGCCCACGAGCGTTTCGTCGGTGTGTTCGAGCGGGCAGGGAGCGGGACGCTCCTCCTCGACGAGCTGGGCGAGCTACCCTCGGCCCTTCAGCCCAAGCTCCTCGGTGTCCTCGAGCGCGGCCGCTTCAGGCGGCTCGCCGGCGACGAGGAAGTGGCGGCTCGTGCACGGCTCGTCTGTGCGACTCACCGGGACCTCGAGGAGGCCGTGAGAGGCGGCTCGTTCCGGCGGGACCTGCTGTTTCGAGTCGACGTCCTGAGGATCGACGTACCTCCACTACGCGAGCGGGGCGAGGATCTGCTCCTGCTCGCCCGCCACTATTGCGGCGACCGTCCGTTCACCGCGGCCGCCGACGACGCGATCCGTCGATACGGCTGGCCCGGCAACGTCCGCGAGCTCCGGAACGCGATGCGCTTCGCCTCGGCGCTCGCGAAGGGCGACGCGATCGGCCGGGCGGATCTGCCGCCCACAGTTCTCGGCGAGGCGCCCGCCCTCGCGGCGACGTTCCACGATGCGAAGAGCGATGCGATCGAACGCTTCGAGCGACGCTACCTCACGGAGCTGCTTGCGGCGTCGGGCGGCAACGTCACGCGGGCGGCCCAGGCCGCGGACATCGACCGCCGCCACCTGCACCGCCTGCTCGCGAAGCACGGGATCTCGACGTAGGCCGCCGCGGTCCGTGACAGATCGCGCGGTATGCCTGGGAAGCGGTGTGATCTCGGGGGCTTGCGGATCGGGTGCGTGTCCCCGTTCAGAAGCGGAGGCAGCCGAGGGTGCCGCAGGCGTCGGCGGGCTCGGACGAGGTCGTGACGAGCACGACGACGATCGCGACGACCGCGACGGCGACGGCGGCGGCGGCGCCGACGGCGGCCCAGAGCCAGGCGTGGGAGGGTTCCTCCTCGATCGGGCCGGGACGCTGGACCGGCGACGTTGCGCCGGGGATCGGGCGGTCGCCCGTATGCGCCACCTCCGTCCGGTCGCGCGCGAGCGCCACGATCCGGTACGAGCCCGGGGTGGCCTCCGCATCGGCGGCCAGGACGCGCGCGCCGCTGGTGCCCAGGTCGGTCGCGGCGAGCGCGATTCGCCGGGGCCCGGTGCGCGCTTCGACGCGGGAGACGACGCCCAGCGGGTCGTCGAGCGTCGCCGAGAACCGCACCCTTCCGGCGCGGCCAGCCGGCACGGTCCGATCGATGAGCCGCACCGTGGACAGGACCTCGCGACGCACGCCGTCGAAGAACGCGCGGTACTCCGGCGCCAGCTCCTCCGCGCCGAGGCGCACTCCGGGCGCGAGAACCGCCAGGCGTCGAAGCGGCGCGCTCGCGCGCTGGCGATCACCGGTCGCCAGGAGCGACAGACCCAGGTAGCCGAGCGCGCGCGCACGATCCGCTTCGTCCAGCGACGCGACATCGCCGAGTGGCTCGAGGAGCTGGATCGCCCTTGCGAAGTCCGCCCCACGGTACGCCTCGATGCCGCCGGCGAGGTCGTCTCGCTCGTCCGCGGCGCCGGGGCTCGCCGCGGCCAGCGCCAGGAGCCAGGCGATGCCCCCGGAGGTCCGCGCGTCCACCCGCCTGTCCTTTCACGCGAAGCGGATCGATGTCAATGCCGGGGACAGGTGGCCCGCTCCCCTGGGATAATGCGTCCCGCACCTTGATCGACCCGGCGTCGGAGCGGTTTGGGCCCTACGAGCTTCTGGCTCACCTCGCGTCGGGCGGCATGGGGGACGTGTATCTCGCGCGAGAGGTGCTCGAGGGCGGCGTCGAGCGTGCGGTCGCGCTCAAGAGGCTGCGCGCTGACACGACCGACGATCCCGGGCGCCAGCGCCGCTTCCTGGAGGAGGCGCGCATCGTCGCCCTCCTGGCGCACCCGCAGATCGTTCCCCTGCTCGCGTTCGGCAGCGAGCGGGGCGAGCGCTTCCTCGCCTTCGAGTTCGTCGACGGCGTGACCCTCCGGGAGCTCCTCGCGGCCAATCCGGGCAAGGGCGCCCCGCCCGATCTCGCCGCCTTCGTCGCGGCCCGCGTCTTCGAGGCGCTCGCCTATGCCCACGGCGCGCGCGATCTGCGCGGCCGTCCGCTCCGGATCGTCCACCGCGACGTCTCGTCCACGAACGTGATGATCCGCACGGACGGCGCGGTCAAGCTCCTCGACTTCGGCATCGCCAGGAGCAGCCGGCACCAGCGCGAGACGCACGTGGGAGGCGTGGTCGGCAAGCGCGCGTATGCCTCGCCCGAGCAGCGAGCCGGGCTCGAGGTGGACCACCGGTCGGACATCTTCTCTGCCGGGGTCCTGCTCCACGAGCTCGTGACCGGGGCGCGCCCGGCGGATCTGGCCCGCGTGAGCGACCGCGTGCCCGGCGACCTCCGGGTGATCGTCGCGCGCTGCCTCGAGCCGGACCGTGCGCGACGCTTCGAGTCCGCGGGCGAGGCGCTGGCAAGCCTCGAGTCCTACCTGCACCGCTCTGCCGAACCGGCCACGCCGCTACGGCTCGCCGCGCTGGTGTGCGACTGGCTGCCCGAGGGTGCGCGATCGGCGGCGGCTCGGCGCGCCGCGCGGCTGGGCCCGGACGCGACCCGGACGCTCGGCTCCACCACCTCCGCGGCGGGCGAGGCGCCCTCGCTCGTGTCCGAGCCGACCGTGACCGCCCGCGATCCGAGCCCGAGAGCGATCGGCCGCGGGCGAGGCCTCCTCGCGCTCTTGCTCCTCGCGGCGGTGGTCGGGGCATCCGTCGTGGTCCTCCTCGCTCGCCCGGGGCACCGCGCTGCCGGGCCGCCCGCGAACGATCCGATCGAGAGGCCCGAGCGAGCGAAGGTCGACGGCCAACGGTCACCGCCTGCCCCCCCGCAACTCGCGGCCCGCCCCGAGCCCGCACCCGCGCCTTCCGCCCCGGTCCAGCGGGACGAAGGCGCACAGACCCCGGGTGGCTTCGGGTTTCTTTCGATCCGCACGACTCCCTGGTCGCAGGTCTTCCTCGGCCAGCGCCGCCTCGGCGCGACCCCGCTCGGTCGCGTCCGGCTGCCGGCCGGCCGGCACGTCCTGACGCTGGTGCACGACGAATTGCGCAAGCGAATCGTCGTGACGATCCGTTCGGGCCAGGAGACGCGCGTCGTGGAGCGCCTCTAGCGCCACCGAGGCATCCGCGCCTCACCCCGGCCCACGACTCCGCCGCCGCCGCGCGGGGATCGCCGCGGCACGTCCGTTGCTGCGCCTCGCGCTCGAGGAGGACATCATGCAGCGACTCGGATACCGACTCGGATTCGTTCTCGGGCTCGCTCTCGCGGGCTGCGGTGGCGACGAGGCTTCGACGATAGGAGAACCCTTCACCGACGGCGACGCCGACGCTGACGGCGACGCGGACGACCGCGGGATCGTGCCGGGCAAGGTCGACCTGCTCTTCGTCGTCGACAACTCCAACAGCATGGCCGAGGAGCAGGAGAACCTCGTGGCGAACTTCCCGCGGCTCCTCGACGGACTGACGACGCCGCCCGACGAGGACGGTGACGGGGGGGCCGACTACGCTCCCGTGGCGGACCTGCACGTCGGCGTCATCACGTCCGACGTCGGAGACGGCGGGCACGCCACGCCGACCTGCGGTGCCGCCGGCGACGACGGGATCCTGGTCAGCGCGGCCCGCGTCGCTTCCGACGACTGCGCGGACAGGGAGCTGGGGCCGTGGCTCGAAGGTCCGTCGGGCTCGCTCGCCTCGGACTTCGCCTGCCTCGCGCGCGTCGGCACCTCCGGCTGCGGGATCGAGCAACCTCTCGAGGCCGTTCGCCGGGCGCTCATCGACCACGGCGACGACGAGAACGCGGGCTTCTTGCGCGACGATTCGGTGCTGGCGATCGTGTTCGTGACGGACGAGGACGACTGCACGGTGGACGACGACCGGATCTACACCGCGAGCGTCGAGGAGCTCGGCGAGCTGAACACCCGCTGCTACGCCCACGACGAGCTGCTCGAGGCTCCCGACCGGGTGGCCGCAGAGCTTCGCGGCCTGCGACCTGGGCTCGACGGTTCGGTGGTCATCGGCGCGATCGCGGGCACGCCGGAGGGCTGGAACGGCTCCCCGGATTCGCTTCCTTCACCAATCGACCCGAACGATCCGTCCGGGCTAGTGCCGAGCTGCTCCGCCGACGGCCTCGGTCAAGCCTATTCGCCCCGCCGGCTGGCACGGCTCGCCGAAGCCGTGCAGGGGACGGCGGGCTTCCAGAGCATCTGCCAGGCCGACTGGCGCGGCGGCCTCGCACGGCTCGCCGCGACCATCGGTGCCGGGCTATGATCCGAGGGTCCGTGCGGTCAACGCTCGCAGCCGCCGCCGTGCTCGCCGCCTGCTCGGGCCAGGCGAACGGCGTTCCCACGATCTCGATCGACGGCTGCCTCGCCGCGGGCGAGCTCGCATCGCTGCGGATCGACGTCGCGTCCCCGGAGGGCGACGCGCTCGCGACGCGCTGCTTCGAGGCGACGTCGCTGCCGCAGACGGCGGGGCTCGAAGCCGAGCACTTCGACGGAACGAGCGTCCTCGTCGAGGTCGCCGCGTTCTCGGACGCCGACTGTGGCGGCGAGCCCGCGGCTCGGGCGACGGCGGACGTCGCTCTTGCTGGCCCCGGCGCAGACGTCGTTCTCGATCCGGCGTGCGACTCCTCGTGCGCCTGCCCGTGCGGGCAGTGTCCATCCGGCGCAGGCGCGGCCGATGTTCTGTTCATCGTCGACAACTCGAACAGCATGGTCGAGGAGCAGGCTGCCCTGACCGCGGCGTTTCCCCGCCTCCTCGGCGCGATTGGACCTCGGGTCGAGGACCTTCACGTGGGGGTCGTCTCGACGGACCTCGGCACCGGCCCGGTACCGCTCGTGACCTGCGAGGACACCGACGGCGACGACGGTGCGCTCTTGCATCAGGCCTCGCCGCTGCTCGAGGGCTGCGCCGCCGAGTATCCTGCCTTCCTCTCGGGATCGCCCGATGGGCTGACCTCGGAGTTCGCTTGCCTCGCGACTCTCGGGACCGGGGGGTGCGGGGTCGAGCAACCCCTCGAAGCGATGAGGCTCGCCCTCACGGAGCGCGCGGCCGAGGGCCAGCCGAACGCGGGCTTCCTGCGCGATGGGGCCGTGGCGGCGATCGTGGTCCTGACCGACGAGGACGACTGCTCGATGCGCGACCCGACCATCCTCGAGGGCGATCCCGAAGCGCCTCACCTGCGCTGCATCGAGAGGGCCGACGGACTGTGGGAGCCGTCACGGTATGTCGCGGTCATCGAGGCCCTCGGGCGTCCCGTAGTCTTCGCTGCGATCGCGGGAGTGCCCGCCGGCTGGGACGGCTCGCTCGACGCGCTCGAGCCCACCGTAGATCCCGAAAACCCGACGAGCCTCTTGCCCATCTGCACCGGACCCGGCGGGCTCGCGTATCCCGGCCGACGTGTGGCCGAAATGGCCGGCTCCCTCGACCCGCCAGGGCTCGTACGGTCCATCTGCGACGGCGCGTTCGACGACGCGATGGCGGCGGTCGGCGATGCGATCGCCGCGGCGGCGGCGGAAGGGAACTGATCAGCCGGAGGGCGCAGCCGTGGTAAGGAGGCGGCATGTCCACCTTTGCGCCGCCGATGCCCCACGGCCCGATCACCGAGGTCTACCCCGACGTCTTCATGGTCACCGGAGGCTTTCGCTTCGCGCCCGGTCTCCGGATCACGCGGAACATGACGATCGTCCGGCAGGGGTCGGAGCTGGTGCTGGTCAACTCGGTCCGGTTGACGCCAGAGGGCGAGACGCGGCTCGCGGAGCTCGGCAAGGTCAAGCACCTCGTGCGGATCGGCGCGTTTCACGACCTCGACGATCCCTACTACGAGGACCGGTTCGCGCCGACCCTCTGGGCGCCGCCCCGTACGCGGCACAATGGCGGGCTGAAGACCGACCAGGAGCTGCGGCCCGGGTCGAGCCCGATCTCGGGGAGCGCCATCTTCGCGTTCGAGCGGGGCAAGCAGCCCGAAGCCGCGATCCTGCTCGAGCGCGAGGGCGGCATCCTCGTGACCTGCGACAGCTATCAGAACTGGACGACCTTCGACGGCTGCTCCCTGCTCGGGCGTCTCATGATGCGCGTGATGGGCTTCGGGCCCACGCTCATCGGCGGTCCGTGGACCAAGTACATGGGACAGGACGTGAAGGCCGACTTCGATCGGCTCCTCGAGCTGCCCTTCCGGCACCTCTTGCCCGCGCACGGGACGCCTCTCGGGGATCGAGCGAAGGAAGGTCTGCGAACCGCGATCGCCAACCGCTTCGCGTGAGGCGGCACGTTCGTTGCTCTCCTGCTGCGAGAGGATGCAGCGGCCCGGAGGTACGGAAGCAACGGACGATGCCGCTGCGACGGCAGGCGTGGTCGTGTGGCTCACCGGGCCGCCGTCGGCCGGCAAGTCGACGCTCGCCGCGCGCATTCGCGAGCGCCTGGAGCACAGCGGGCGGCCTTCGTGCGTGCTCGATTCCGACGACGTTCGGTCGGCCTTGAGGCCGGTCCCGGGCTATCGGTCCCAGGAGCGCGACGACTTCTACGCAACGCTCGCAAACCTCGCGGCGCTCGTCGCACGTCAGGGGCTCGTCGTCCTGGTGGCGGCCACCGCTCATCGCGAGGCCTATCGAGAGCAGGCCCGCTCGCTCGCGCCCCGCTTTCTCGAGGTGCACGTCACCGCGTCGCGAGCCGACCGCGAGGGTCGCGACGCCAAGGGTCTGTACGCCCGCGTCCGGGCGGGCGAGCTCGCCGGCGTACCCGGAGCGGACCTTCCGTACGAGGAGCCGCGGCACCCCGACGTCGTCGCGAACGGTTGCCAAGACGACGCGGCCCTCGAGCGGATCGTCGCGCTCATCGGCCAGTGACTCGGAGTCCGGAGGGCGCACGCGCTGCGTCTGCCCTCGAGCGAAACGTGGCGCCCGTCTGCCAGAGGTGCCCCGTGGCGGAACCGTGCGCCCACCCGGGTGTCGATCCGGCATGCGGATCGTGCCGACGCATGCGCGATGGGTCGCACCGATGGTCGCTGGGACGCTGGCGATTGTCCTGCTTGCGATCGGCGACCCGGGGCGCTTCCTGGTCGCGCCGGCATGGGTCGCGTTCGGCTGGACGCTGGTCGCGATGCTCGGGCTGTGGCGCGGGCGCGTCTGGGGGCTCTTTGCCCTCATGGGCGCCGGCGCGGCGCTCGTCTCGAGCGCTCAGTCGCTCTGGTGGGCCGCGGCCGCGATCCCGATCTTCGGGGCGTTCGCCCGTCATCTCCCGGCGCTCCTCAGGGCGGATCGAGGCGCGGCCCTCGTGCTCGCGGCCCTGTTCGCCGTCGCCGGCGGCGCGACGGGGCTCGCCCCCGTTCAGCTCGCCGAGCGGGAGCAGCCGACGTCGTGCCCGGTAGCCCGGCCGTCGCGAGAAGTCGCGGCCGTCGTCACCCATGAGGTCCAGGTCTCGATCGAGGAGGTGCGGGGCGAGCGCGCTCTGCGTGTGACCCTTCGCAACCCGGGACCCGAGCCGCTCGCGCTCGACGTCCCGAAGGAGCTCGGGGGGCCCCATCCGTGGCACTCGCCGCTCCTCGACCCGCTCCTGCGAATCGAGGCGTTCGACGCCCAGGGACGACGGCTGAAGCACGTCCGGAGCTTCGGATGCGGGATGGTCTACTCCTCGACGAAGGTCGTCCTGCGTGTGCTCCCGCCGGGAGGCACCTCCGTGCACGTCATCGACCTGCCGGACGCCTGGTACCCGGAGTCGGCCGTGCTCCCCGAGTACAGCCACGCGATGCTGATGAATCCCGAAGAGGTCGAGAGCGCCCCCCGGCCCATTCCCGCGACGAGAGCTCTTGTCAGGGTCGCGTATGACTCGGCGTCCCTCTCCGGGTCCTGGCGCAACGACCTCTCGACCGGCCTGATGTCCCGCCAAGCCCCCGTGCATGGCACGAGCGCCGGCATCGTCGTCGCGTACTAGCCGAGCTCCGTGCTCGTTCGTGAACTTGTTGACCTCGTCCCCTTGGCATGACAGTTCTCAGTGCGGCACCGGGGCGGGGCGGGGTATGAAGGGCCCCAACATGAAGATCGTGCTAGCCACCATCTCCCTGCTCGCGCTGGCGGTGCCCGTCTCCGCGACCACCGACCGCGGGCCCGCTGGCGGACACTGCGGCGACCTCGCCGCGCAGGCCGGCCACTGTGGCGACATCGCGGCTCGGTCTGCTCACTGCGGCGACATCGCGGCTCGGTCTGCTCACTGCGGCGACATCGCGGCTCGGTCTGCTCACTGCGGCGACGTGACGGCGAGCGCGGCGCACTGCGGCGACGTGACGGCGAGCGCGGCGCACTGCGGCGACGTGACGGCGAGCGCGGCGCACTGCGGCGACGTGGCGGCGCGCTCCGGCCACTGCGGCGATGTGGCCGCCGCTGGCAACATCCTGTTGCACAACATCTAGTCGCTCGGCCCGCGAGGGGGGCGAGCCCCCAGGCCCATGAGCGAATCACGCATCGACCGCCGCGACTTCGTCCGAGGACTGGCGCTGCTCGCCGGGGCGTCCGCAATCCCCCTTCCCCTGTCGGGCTGCACCCGCCGCACGTCTCGGCAAGCTCGCGGAGGTCGATCGCTGCGCAGTCACGAGTGGGCCGCGATAGAGGCGGCGGCGAGTCGGATTATCCCGACCGACGACCTGCCCGGCGCGCGCGAGGCCAACGTGGTCGGGTTCATCGACGCTCAGCTCGCCGAGCCCGACTTCGCGGTGTTCCGGCGCGAGGTTCGCCGCGGAGCACTGGCGCTCGACGCCCTGGCGAAGCGCAGGCACGGGTCGAGCTTCGACGCGGCGTCGCCGGCCGAGCAGGACGAGGTCCTCGCCGCGATCCAGGGTGGCGAGGGGAGCGACGGGAGGTTCCGATCCGCTCACTTCTTCAGGGTGCTCTTCACCCTGACGATCGAGGGCCTTCTGTGCGACCCCGTTCACGGCGGCAATGCCGGCGAGGTCGGCTGGAAGATCATTGGGTACGTCCCGTCGCAGCCGCGGCCGGTTTGGGCCCGGGGCTCAGGGCGAGCGCAGCTCACCGGTACGAGGGTGCGTTCGCGTGCCTGAGCCCGTCGACGTCTGCGTGGTCGGCAGCGGCGCGGGAGGCGCGCCCATCGCGCTCGAGCTGGCCCGGGCGGGCCTGAGCGTCGTCGTGCTGGAGAAAGGTCCTGCCCGCGGACCCGGGGACCACGTCCATGACGAGCTCTCGATCGTCCGGCGCGACTTCTTCGTGCCCTTCGTGGCCGACGAGCCGCACGTCCTGCGAGAACGCGAGGCGGTCCAGGGAGAGCGCACGAACTTTGGATGGGTCGCGAGCTGTGTCGGCGGCGGAACGGTCCACTGGGCGGGCTTTGCGTTTCGCATGGCGCCCGAGGACTTCCGTCGCCGCACGCTGATGGGCCCGGTGGCCGGCTCCTCGGTCGCGGACTGGCCGATCTCGTACGACGACCTCGAGCCCTACTACCAGAAGGCAGAGACGCTGATCGGCGTCTCCGGCGTGGGCGGATCGCCCTTCGAGCCCCGCCGCAGCGCGGGCTACCCGGTGCCGCCCTTGCCCGCGCACCCGATCTCCACCGCCGTCGAGCGTGCCGCGACGGCGCTCGGGCTGCACCCATATCCCACTCCGAAGGCGATCCTCTCGCAGCCCTACCGCGGGAGGAGTGCGTGCATGCTCTGCGACTTCTGCGGTTCCTACGGCTGCGAGATGGGGGCAAAGGGAAGCACCGCGGACGCGCTGCTCCCCGAAGCGACCGCGACGGGACGCTGCGAGGTCCGGCCTTTCGCCATGGCCCGCGAGGTGGTCGTCGATCGAAGCGGCAAGGCCGTCTCGGTCCTGTACTCGGATCGATCGGGTGCGCTGGTCGAACAGCGGGCGGGCGCCATCGTGCTCGCGTGCTCTACCGTCGAGACCCCGAGGCTGCTTCTCGCGTCGCGCTCGAGCTCGTTCCCTGACGGGCTCGCCAACTCCTCCGGGCTGGTCGGAAGGAACCTGGTGATGGTAGGCCGAGGCGGAGGCGCCGCGGACTTCCTCCACGACGGCCGCGCGCGGCTCGGGGAGCTCCGGTCCGCACGGCCCTTCGTCGGCAGGGCCATCCGCGACCTGTACGAGGGCGGGGGCACGCTCGTCTTCGAGCTGGCGCAGAAGAGCCCCATCCTCGTGGCCGAGCGGCTGAGCTCGGGACCGGGTGGAAGGACGATCTGGGGCAAGGCGCTCAAGGATCGGCTCCGCGCTCACTATCGCGAGGGCGTGCACCTCGGCTTCGAGGCGTTCAGCGAGACGCTGCCCGTCGAGGCGTGCGCCGTCGATCTCGATCCCGCGGTCCGCGATCGTTTTGGCCTCGCCGCTGCCAGGATCACGCTCCAGCGGCACGAGAGCGACGCCGGGCGCAGCGCGTCGCTCGTCGCCAAGGGGATGGAGATCCTCGATCGGATGCGGCCCGACCGCGTCGTAGGGTCGGTCTCCGGCGAGCTCTATGACGTCCTGCAGTGCGGGACCTGCCGCTTCGGCACCGATCCGACCGCATCTGTCCTCGATCCGGACTGCCGCGCCCACGACGTCCCGAACCTCTGGATCGTCGACGGCAGCTTCATGCCCAACGCCGGGGCCGTCCCGAACACACTCACGATCCTCGCGAACTCCTTCCGCGTCGCCGACAAGATGAACGCGGCCGCACGCCGCGGCGAGCTTGGGCGCCACGCCCCGTCCGCGTCCTGACGCGACCCCGCGGAGAACCGCACACGCGGGCTGGCGCCACGCCCCGACCCGCGAGGTTGCCGTGATCGTGACGATGCCCCTGCCCATCTGTCACGGCGGTGACTGCCACGGGCGGCGCGCCGCCGACCCGCTCTGCCTGACGATCCGGGGCCGACGCCCCGATTTTCCAGTGACTCGCCGCTAGAACCGGCGCATGAGGACCGACGGATCACCGAACGGCGAAGTCGTCCCACGATCCCGGGCCACCCGGGCTACCTTGGCTCAGACGGCCCAGGCGCGCCGAACGGCGAGGTCGTCCATCGGGAAGTGCTTGACGTTCAGGGTGTACAGGCGGCCACCGGTCAACGCGACGGTCGCGGCGAGGAGCGCGTCGTTGACGTCCGTTCCGTGGCTGCCGTGCCACTTGCGGTAGTAGGCGCCGCCCAGATCCACGGCCTCCTGAGTGAGCGGCTCGGTCCTGAAACGCGAAAGCAGCGCGAGGGTCCCCACCTCCTCGTGCTTTCGCATGAAGAAGACTAGCTCGGCCCGCTGCACCGCTCCGACCCACAGGTGTGCGCCCTCCCTGCTCGCCACCTTGCGAAAGAACGACAGAGCCCTTCGTTCACCACGGAGGTGAGCGATCAGGACGTCGCTGTCCACGTAGAGGCGCATCTTCAGCCGCCCTTCCGGGTTCGTCCGTGCCTCCGTCTGAAGCTCCTCTCGAAGGCCGCTCGGGCTCGCCGCCTCGTGGTCTGCGCACTCTCGTTCCGGTCCCACGCGCCGAGTGTCTCCTCCCACACATCGGTGCCGGTCTCGCCTTCGAGCTCGCGGACCCGCAGCCGGATGGCCGACTCGAGGAACTCCTTCTTCGTCATGCCCAGCCGCTTGGCGACCCGGCTCATCTCCGCAATGGCCTCCTCGTCGAGTCGTGAGGAAAAGACCTTCTCCATGGCGCTCCTTCTTACGTAAGAAGCTTACGTCCGCTGCGAACGCTGCGCCACCCGTTCGACTGGCGCTCCGCGGGCGCGAGAGCGAGAGAACACGTAACGCTCCGGCCGATCGGTCGTGCCGACGGTTCGACGGCCAGGGGGCGGTGACCGGAGCACACCGCCATCGCGCGATCTTCGGGCCGGTAGTCCACGTCCACGATGGCGATCAACGGTGTCGTTCGTCTGCTCGGGCGAAGCCGTCACGGCCAGCTGCACGATGGCGCTTCGCCCTCGAGCCCGCAGCCGAGGCTGGTGATCCGGCCCAGCTGATCGAGCTCGGTCGCGCACCAGAACCTCTCGCCGCCGTCGTACTCGCAGGTCTCGGAGACGAGCGTGCCGTACTGGTCGGTGGTCTCGTCGCAGGTCAGCGCTCCCGAGCCGCACGACATGCTCGCTTCGACCTCGCCGGTGCAGGTGCCCGAGACGTCGTTCGCGGGGCAGCCACAGGAGACCGAGCACGACTCGTCCTCCACGGACGAGCCTTCCGAGCAGCCGGCCGCGACCAAGCCGAGGGACAATGCGACCGAGAGTGCCAGCGCGCCAGCCTGCATTCGCGGGACGCTAGGCGACGGCCCTTGCGGGCGTCAAGCGGGCGGGCGAGTGGGGGGCGACTGGCGACCGGTCGCTGGATCCCCCGAGGGCGCCTCGATCTGCGAGGAGCCGGCTAGCTCGCGGCTGCCGTTCGTCGCGCGGCGGCGGCGGCGGCGGCGGACGAGCGCCAGGGCGACGATCGCAGCCAGGGAGAACGCGGTGGCGGCGAAGCGGAGCGCGACCGACGACGACGAGGGCGGCGGCACCACCGGTGACAGCCTCGACGCGGCGCCGTTCCCAATCCCGACCACGCTCAAACCCACTGGCACGTCCATCGCGGGCTTGGGGACGTGCAAGGAAGGCGCCCTGGCCGGGCGCGGTATCTGGAACACGTTCCCAATCCCGACCACGCTCAAACC
>JACPQR010000018.1 GCA_016190375.1 Deltaproteobacteria bacterium | reverse complement strand
TGCGTCGCCGTGTGGACCTCCTTGAGCTTGCCGATCGACACGTGCGTGTAGACCTGGGTGGACGAGAGGCGCTCGTGCCCCAGCATCTCCTGGATGTAGCGCACGTCCGCCCCTCCTTCCAGCATCAGCGTCGCGGCCGTGTGTCTCAGCATGTGGCACGCCCCGGGCTTCTCGATGCCACAGGCCTCCACGTACCGTCTCACCCAGTAGCCCATCATGCCGCCGTGAAGCGCCGTACCGTCCCGCGTGAGAAAGACCGCTCGCAGCGCCTCGTCCTTGAGGTGAAGCGGCCGGACCTCATCGAGGTATTTCCCGAGCCACGCGAGCGCCCGCTCCCCGATGGGCACGACGCGGTCCTTGCCTCCCTTTCCCAGCCGCACCATCACCGTGCCGCGCGCGGCATCGATGTCCTCCAGCACGAGGCTCGCGACCTCCTTGCGTCTCATGCCCGTCGAGTAGAGCACCTCCAGGAGCGCCCGGTCCCGGATGCCAAGCGGCGTGGCGAGGTCGGGCTCGGCCATGAGCCGCTCCGCCTCCTCGCGGCCGAGCACCCCGCGAGGCAGCCTCTGGGGCTGCCGCGGCAGCTCCAGGTCGGCCGCGGGGTTACTGAGCAGATGCTGCGTCCTCACGAGCCAGTGAAGGAGCATCCGCACCGCGGTGAGCCTCGAGCGCTGGGTCGCAAGCCCGAGCGGCCGGTCCCGCCCTTTCCTGGCCCGCTGGTGATAGAGCCAGCGCTGGTAGCGCCGAAGGACCGCCCGGCTCACCTCGCCCGGCCGGGTGATGCTCCGCTCCTCGCACCAGGCGATGAAGGCGTGAAGGTCGTGGCGCTGGTGCTCGATGGTGGCCGCGGCGAAGCTCCTGACGTGGAGCCACTCCAGGTAGCGCTCTAAAAGCACGGGAAACCCGAAGGGATCGCCGGCGCCCGCTGTCATGGGAAGTGCTAGCCTCTCCTCCAGTCGCGCCACAGGTGGGACCTGCCGCAAGGGCGCGGGCCCCTCGCCCATCCAGCGTGCGCCGCGGATCAAGAGCGCGAGACTCTGCGAGGCCGGGGCCATGCGCCGCGCCAAGCCTGCCACGCTCGCGCCACGTGGAAGCTCGAGCCGGAAGCACCCGATGCCCGCGTGCCCGAGCACCGCCGCGGCTCGCTTCGCCTCGGCATCGCCGGCGTCATTGCCATCGAAGGCGATGAGGACCCGCTTCACCCCGTAGCGGCAGAAGGCGTAGAGATGCCGCTCGCCGAAGTCATCGGCGCCTAGCGTTGCGGTCACGTTGGCAAAGCCGGCGCAGTGGAAGTGAAGGGCATCGAGGATCGACTGACAGAGGATCACCTCGTCTCCCGCGCGGAGCGCCTCCCATCCAAAGATGCCGCGGCGAGGAAAGGGAAGCTCGTGGTGCGACTTGCCCGCCGGCGCCCAGATGCGCCGGCCGTACATCTGCACCACGCGCCCCTCCTCGTCGAAGATGGGGATCGTGATGCAGCCGAAAAGGTGCTCCCGTCCCGTTTCGCGCAGGATCCCGAGCGCGATGAGCCGCCGCCTCAGGTCGTCGTCCCGGTTCGTCCTTCGAGGCAGGCGGTAGCTGAGCGTCCGGTCCGCGTAGCCGGTCTTGTGGGCGTCCAGGACCTCGACCTTGGATAGCCCCCGGGCCTGCATCCACTGCCTCGCGAAGAGCCGCTGCTTGAAGGTCGCCACGTACAGGGAGACCACCTGGGAGAGGAGCTCGTCGTCGGAGGCGTCCCGGCTCAGAGGGCAGGGGAGCTTGCCCTGCATCGGGCGGGCGACGCGGGCGAGCCGGGGCGACACGGCAACCTCGCCGGCGAGCCGTGCGCGCAGGATGACCGTCGCATGGGCGAGGCTCACGCGGTCGTGCTTCATCACCCACGACACGACATCGCCCTCGATGCCGCACGCGGCGCAGCGCCAGGTCCTCGTGCGCACGTTCACCCGCAACGGCGCATCGCCTGCCCCGAGCGACGTCGAGGGGTGCTCGGCGAAGGGACAGCGGCCATCGAGGTCCTCGCCGGCGGGGAAGAGATCAATGCCGCACTCACGGATGAGCGCGACGAGGTCCACCTCGCGACGGATGCGCTCGGTCTCGGGGATGGCCTTGAGGGTCACTTGCCGCGGGGGGCTCGGGGCCGTACGA
>JACPQR010000163.1 GCA_016190375.1 Deltaproteobacteria bacterium | reverse complement strand
TGCTCCGGATCTGCGAGCGCAGCCGCTCGCTGATCCCGAGGCCGGCGGCGTCGTCGGCGGCGTTGTTGATCCTGAGACCGCTGGAGAGCCGGCCCAGGTTGCCCGACAGGGCCTCCTGGGTGCGACTCAGGTTCCGTTGCGCATTCAGCGACGGAATGTTGGAGAAAATACTGAGAGCCATGACCGCTTTGACCTCCTTGAGTCAAGTCGAGTGGGTCCGCCTGACCCGTCTCGCGCGGGGCGACTCGAGTGCCCCTATGCCCTCGCTCCGTTAATCGGGCGGTGACCCGAGAACCTTTAGGGGGAAAAGTTCGACCGAAGGAAAGAACCTTCGTGACGATGTGGGCCCGGATGGGAGAATTGACTACCGGAGGAGTTGCAGGGCGAGCGCCGGGAGCTGGTTCGCCTGAGCCAGGACGGACACGCCGGCCTGCATCAGGATGTTGTTGCGTGTCATCGCGGCGGTCTCCTCGGCGACGTCCACGTCCCGGATTCGGGAGTTGGCGGCGCTCAGGTTCTCCCGCGAGCTCGCCAGGTTCGCGATCGTCACCTGGAGCCGGTTCTCGAACGAGCCCACGCGGGCGCGTGCGGTCGAGACATCCGTGATGGCCGCGTCGAGGGTGGCGAGCGCCAAAACGGCGGTGTTGGACGTGGTCAGGTCCCGGCCCGTGATCGCCGTGCCGGACCCGAGCGCCGTGGCCCGCATGTCGGCGAGGTTCACCATGATCGCGTCGTTGGCGGTTCCTCCGATGCCCACCTGGAACCTGAGTTGGGCTACCGAGTAGGTTGCGTCGATGAGCTGCGTGCCGTTGAAGTTCGTGACGGTGGCGATACGCGTGATCTCGTCCCGGAGCGCGGCGAACTCCTGGTTGATGAAGCCCCGCTCGGTCGATCCGACGGTGGCGTTTGCGGCCTGGATCGCGAGCTCGCGCATGCGGGTGAGCATGCCGCTGATCTCGTTCATCGCGCCCTCGGCCGTCTGCAGGAGGCTGATGCCATCGTTGGCGTTGCGCTCGGCCTGGGCCATGCTCCGGATCTGCGAGCGCAGCCGCTCGCTGATCCCGAGGCCGGCGGCGTCGTCGGCGGCGTTGTTGATCCTGAGACCGCTGGAGAGCCGGCCCAGGTTGCCCGACAGGGCCTCCTGGGTGCGACTCAGGTTCCTCTGAGCGTTGAGGGACGGAATGTTGGAGAAGATGCTGAGAGACATGTCCTTTCGACTCCTCCGTGAGTTGACGCGCGGGCCCTCCAAGACCCATCTCGCGGCGGGCGATCCGATCGCCCTGGTGCCCTCATCGCGTCAATCGGACGGTGAGCCCGATACCATTAGCAACTTTCTTGTCCGCTCGGCTCGGCCCTGCTCGTGGGGTTCCGAGAGATCGCGCGGTATGCTCCGGAAGGCGAGTGATCTCGGTGGGATGCAGACCGGGTGCGTGTCCCTCTTCGACGGATGGGCGGCAGCCCACCCGCGCCTAGAAGCGGTGGGGGAGGCGCCCCATGCGCCTCCCCCCACCGCGAGGGCTTTCGCTACTTGAGGAGCTGCAGCGCCAGGGCCGGGAGCTGGTTGGCCTGGGCGAGGACGGAGACGCCCGCCTGCAGGAGGATGTTGTTCCGTGTCATCGCGGCCGTCTCCTCGGCGACGTCCACGTCCCGGATTCGGGAGGTGGCGGCGCTCAGGTTCTCCCGCGAGCTCGCCAGGTTCGCGATCGTCACCTGGAGCCGGTTCTCCACCGCGCCGATGCTTGCGCGCGAGACCGAGACGTCCGTGATGGCCGCGTCGAGGGTGGCGAGCGCCGCCACGGCGGTGTTGGACGTGGTCAGGTCCCGGTTCGTGATCTGGTTCCCCGCGCCGGACCCGAGCGCCGTGGCCCGCACGTCGGCGAGGTTCACCATGATCGCGTCGTTGGCGGTTCCTCCGATGCCCACCTGGAACCTGAGCTGCGTTACCGAGTAGGTTCCGTCGATGAGCTGCGTGCCGTTGAAGTTCGTGACGGTGGAGATACGCGTGATCTCGTCCCGGAGCGCGGCGAACTCCTGGTTGATGAAGCCGCGCTCGACCGATCCGACGGTGGCGTTGGCGGCCTGGATGGCGAGCTCACGCATGCGGGTGAGCATTCCGCTGACCTCGTTCATCGCGCCCTCGGCCGTCTGCAGGAGGCTGATGCCATCGTTGGCGTTGCGCTCGGCCTGGGCGAGGCTCCGGATCTGGGCCCGCAGCTTCTCGCTGATCGCGAGCCCGGCGGCGTCGTCCCCCGCGTTGTTGATCCTGAGGCCGCTCGAGAGCCTGCCGAGGTTCGCGGACAGCGCGTTCTGGGTCTTGGTGAGCTGTCGTTGCGTGTTCAGAGACGGAATGTTCGAGAAGATGCTGAGCGCCATGACGTTTCTCCTCTTCCTTGAGTGAGCCGACCGGGTCAGCCGGACCCGGACCTCCAAGTGCGCCCCTCTGAGCGTTCGCGCTCGGGGGTCCTCGCGATCGCCTCCCGCGAGCCGTGCCCGCCGGGAACCGCGATTTCGACCGGCTTTTCCCGAAGCAGCCCATCCGCTCCGTGCCGTCGTCGCACGATCTGTTCGGGCGACCCGGCCCGGAAGTTGAGGCAGAAAAGCGGGGCCGCCGGCGAGCGAAGGCCGTCCGGGATGAAAACGGAGCGTCGACCCGGTGGCAGCGCCAGAGGAGCGTCGGTGGCCGTCGACGGGCCGACGGTGCGCGCCGCAGGTGACGGGGGATCATGAGGTTTTTGGCGAGGCACGTGGCTTGCTGCGAGTCGATGGCGTGAGGAAGCCATGATCTCCGTGACGAGGCTCAAGGGGCAGGTGGTGGCCATCAACCCCGACCTGATCGAGATGGTCGAGGAGACCCCCGACACCACGGTCCGGCTCACGAGCGGGGACAAGATACTCGTCCGCGAGTCGCTGGCCGAGATCGTCGACCGCGTCGTGCGGTACAGGAAGGACCTCCTGTCGGCCTTCGTGGTCGACCCTCTGAGCCATCCCCACCCCCATCCTGGCGCCCGTCAGCCGGCGGAGGAGAGATAGCCCATGGACGTCGGATCCCTCGTCGGCCTGCTGATGGGCCTGGCTGCGATCGTCGTCGGCAACCTGATCGAAGGCGGGCATACCGACTCGCTGCTTCAGCCCACCGCGGCCATGATCGTCCTCGGCGGGACGATCGGCGCGACCATGGTGAGCTTCCCGATCCCCGTGTTCATCCGCGCAATCAAGGAGCTCAAGGCGGTCTTCACGGAGAAGAAGCGAGATCCGAAGAAGCTGATCGACGAGATCGTCGAGTACGCCCAAAAGGCGCGCCGCGACGGGATCATCGCGCTCGAGCAGATGGTCCAGAAGGCGAGTCACCCGTTCCTCACCAAGGCGCTGACCATGGCGGTCGACGGCGCGGACTCCAAGAGCATGCGCGAGAACCTGGAGCTCATGCTCACCCACATCGAGGAGGACGGCGAGAAGCCGGCCAAGGTGTGGGAGGCGGCCGGCGGCTTCGCACCGACGATCGGCATCATCGGGGCCGTCATGGGCCTTATCCACGTCATGCAGAACCTCACCGACGTCGGGGCCGTCGGGCGAGGCATCGCAGTGGCCTTCGTCGCCACGATCTATGGTCTCGTGTCGGCGAACCTCATCTTCCTCCCCTCGTCCACCAAGCTGAAGCAGAGGCACCGCGTGGAGATGATCAGCCTGGAGCTCATGCTGGAGGGAGCGCTGGCGATCCAGGAGGGCCAGAACCCGAACCTCATTCGCGAGAAGCTGCAGGCCTTCCACTCGGAGGCCGAGACCAAGGGGCAGGCAGCGAAGGTCTGACCCGCATCCCACCTTCAGGCGCGCCCCCGACCGGCCGAATACCGGTTCGATGTCGCGCAAGAAAGTGAAGCACCCCGAGCACGTCAACCTCGAGCGGTGGCTTGTCTCCTACGCCGACTTCATCACCCTGCTCTTCGCGTTTTTCGTCGTGATGTTCGCGATCTCGAACGTCGACTCGAACAAGGTCGGCCGGTTCACCGAGTCGGTCCGCGCCGCCACGCGCTGGGGGATGTTCGAGAAGAGCGGCACACCCGGGGCGATCGAGGGACGGGCCGCCGCTCAGGCACAGACCGGCGGGAACCCGGGCAATGGAGGGCGTCGCTCGGGCACGCAGTCCATGGCCGCGCTGCGCGCGAAGATGGAGGCCGGGCTCCGCGGGGCCATCGAGGCGGGTCGCGTCTCGCTCGTCGAGAGCGAGGAGGGCCTCGTCATCAGGCTGCGTGACACCGCGTTCTTCGCGTCGGGCTCGGCGGACCTGCACGAGGAGGCGACGGGGGACCTCGCCACGATCGGCGCCTCGATCAAGGACCTGCCGAACGACCTCCGCATCGAGGGGCACACGGACTCGCGCCCGATCCACACGCCTCGCTTCCGATCGAACTGGGACCTCTCGGCCGCCCGCGCCGCCACGGTGCTCGACGTGCTCGCGCAGGAGGCGGGGATCCCCGAGTCGCGCCTGAGCGTGGCGGGCTACGCCGACCGCAGGCCCGTCGCCTCGAACGACACGGACGATGGGCGGCGCAAGAACCGGCGCGTCGACCTGGTCCTCGTGCAGGAGGCGCCGCCGCCCGAGCGGCGGGCGCCGGGTCCTACCGATCGGTGGCTAGAATCTCCCTCAGTTCCATGATCACCCGCTCGACGTCCTCGTCGCTCAGGGCGGGGTACATCGGAAGGCTCAGGGCGCCCGCGTAGTACTCCTCCGCGATTGGATGCTGGCCTGGCCCGGTGCCGAAGCGCGACCGATAGTACGCGTGCAGGTGGACGGGGACGTAGTGCACCTGAACGAGGATGTCTCTCGCGTGCAGCTCCTCGTAGACGCGCCGCCGGTCGTGCAACGCCGGGTCGAGCCAGATCACGAACAGGTGGTAGGAGCTCCGTCGATCGGGCGGCTCGGCCTGCATTCGCAGCCCCGGCACCGTGGCGAACGCCTCGCGGTAGCGGGCGGCGATCTGGCGGCGGCGCGCCACGAACGCCCCGAGCTTCGTGAGCTGGCTCGATCCGAGCGCGGAGTGGACGTCGGAGAGCCGCCCGTTGACGCCCAGGACCTGCATCTCCTGGTGGAAGGCCGGCTGGCCGCCGCCGGGGCTGGCGATCCCGTGGTGGCGCAGCCGGCGCAGGGCCCTGGCGGTCGCCTCGTCATCCGTCAGGACGGCCCCGCCCTCGGCGGTCGTGATGTGCTTGACCGGGTGGAACGACAGGCACGTCATGTGGGCGAGGTTGCCCGCCCCGATCGGAAGCCCCTGGTAGGTGGCCCCGAGCGCGTGGCAGGCGTCCGCGATCACCGTCAGACCGTGGCGCTCGGCGACGTCCCGCACCGCGCGCATGTCGCAGGGCAGGCCCGCGAAGTGGACCGGCACGAGTACCTTGGTACGGGCGGTGATCGCGGCTTCGAGGAGGTCCGGGTCGACGTTCCACGAGCCATGCTCCACGTCGACGAAGCGGGGTGCAGCGCCGCAGTACGCAATGCAGTTCGCGCTCGCGGCGAAGGTGATCGGCGTAGTGATCCCCTCGTCGCCCGGGCCCATCCCGGCTGCCACGCATGCGAGGTGCAGGGCGACCGTGCCGTTCGCGACGGCAACCGCGTGGCGCGCCCCGGTGGCCAGGGTGAGCCCCGCCTCGAACCGCTCCACGGCGGGCCCCTGCGTCAGACGGTCGCCGCGCAGGACCTCCACGACCGCACGCACGTCGTCCTCGTCGACCGTCTGGCGGCCGTACGGTAGCTTGCTCAAGCGGAGATCTCGCCGTCGCCCGACTGCTCGAGGTCGGAGACCATCTGGCGAATCTGGTCGACGGTGAGCCATTCGGTGTTCGTGTCCGAGGAGTAGCGGAAGCCCTCGGTGCACTGCTTGCCGTGGTGCTCGCGATCGGGAGCGCGCCACTCGATCGGCGCCAGCACCACGTAGCGGTCGCCCAGGTCGAGCGTCTTGCGAGCGTCGTCCTCGGTGATCATGACCTCGTGGATCTTCTCGCCGTGCCGGATACCCACGATGTCGTGCCTCGCGCCGGGCGCGATCGCCTCGGCGATGTCGACGACGCGCGTGGACGGGATCTTGGGCACGAAGAGCTCCGCTCCGCCCATCATCGTCAGGCAGTCGAGGACGAAGCGCGCCGCCTGGTCCAGCGTGATCCAGAAGCGCGTCATTCGCGCGTCCGTGATGGGCAGGGCTCCTTTGTCGCGCAGCTTCAGGAAGAGAGGTATGACGCTGCCGCGGCTGCCGACCACGTTGCCGTAGCGGACGGCGGCGAACCGGGTCGCGCGCGCTCCGGCGTAGGCATTGCCGGCCACGAAGAGCTTGTCGGAGCACAGCTTGGTTGCTCCGTAGAGGTTGACGGGGCTGCAGGCCTTGTCGGTCGACAGCGCGATCACGCGCGAGACGCCCCTGTCGATCGCGCAGTCGATTACGTTCTGCGCGCCGAGCACGTTCGTCTTGACCGCCTCGAAGGGGTTGTACTCCGCGGCCGGGACCTGCTTCAGGGCGGCCGCGTGCACGACGAGGTCGACGCCCTCGAAGGCCCTCGCCAGCCGCGACGGATCGCGGACGTCTCCGATGAAGAACCGGATCCTGCGGTCGTCGCCGATGCCGGGCTTCTGCGCGAGGAGGGACTGCTTCAGCTCGTCGCGGCTGTAGACGATGACCCTGCGAACGGAGGTCTCGCGCAGCAGGATCTGGACCAGTTTCTTGCCGAGCGAGCCCGTCCCGCCGGTGATGAGGATCGACTTTCCTTCCAGATATCGCACCCTTCCCTCACGGTACGCCCAACGCAGGCGCCAGCGCAAGAACGTAGCCGGCGCGGGCCAGGGCCCTGGACGAAGTCCTCGGCCGGCTGCGGGCTTCGGGTCGGACGGGGAGGCCTTCGTTTTCTCCGACCCGTACCCTGAAGCCCGAAGTCTGAAGCCCAGCCTCGGCTGCTTTGCCTGGAGCCTGCGGCGCCCGCGCCTTCATTGCCCGGCCAGGCTAGTCCAGCAGATCCCAGGTAAGTGCCGTGCCCGCCGGCGTGTCGCGCCTGACCCTCCGTCCGAGGATTGCGTCGAGGTGCTTGGGAGCAAGTCCGAGCCCCGGCCGAACGGCGCGCAGGTTCTGCCTCGTGAACGGCTCACCGGCTCTCATGTCGACCGCCACGTAGAGGGACCGCCGGTAACGGAGCGAAGCGCGCTCCGGCTCGGTAGGGCCGTAGTGGACTCGTCCCAGCGCCTGGAACGCACGCTCGGACTCCACGACGAGGGCGCGCAGCTCCTCCGGCTCCAGCGAGAACGCGGAGTCCACGCCTCCGTCGGCGCGCCGCAGCGTCACGTGCTTCTCGATGACGCGGGCCCCGAGCGCCACCGCGGCGACCGCGACACCCGTGCCTGCCGTGTGGTCGGAGATGCCGACCTGCACGTCGAACAGATCGGACATGTGCGGGATCGTCGAGAGGTTGGTGTTCTCCGGCATGGCCGGGTAGGTGGTCGTGCACTTCAAGAGCACGAGATCGGCGCATCCGGCCTCGCGCGCAGCCGTCACCGCCTCTTCGAGCTCCGAGAGCGTCGCCCCGCCGGTCGAGAGGATCACGGGCTTGCCCGTGGCGGCGACCCGACGCACGAGCGGGAGGTTGGTGCACTCGCCCGAGGCGATCTTGTAGGCCGGGACCCCGAGCGATTCGAGGAAGTCGACGGCCTCGTCGTCGAACGGCGTGGAGAAGACGACCAACCCGAGCTCGGCGCAGCGATTGAAGATGGGGCGGTGCCACTCCGCCGGGGTGTGAGCCTCCTGGTACAGATCGAACAGGCTCCTGCCGGTCCAGAGGTTCGCGGGATCGGTTACCATGAACTCGCCGCCTGTCAGGTTGAGCGTCATGCTCCGGGCCGTGTACGTCTGGAGCTTGAGCGCGTGGGCACCGGCCTGGGCGGCGGCCTGCACGATCGCCAGCGCGCGATCGAGGGACTGGTTGTGGTTGCCCGACATCTCCGCGATCACGAAGGGGGGGTGACGCCGTCCGATCCGCCTTCCGGCAATCGCGATGTCCCGAGACGTCATGTCCACGCTCGCCGATGTTACACGACTTGGCGACCGGTGCTCGCCTTGCGGTATCATCCGATCTCCCCGGCGCCGTCCGGGACGAGAGGAGGGACAACTGGACTACGCATTCGTCAACGTGCGCTCGGTGAGGAGCGCCGAGCTTGCCGCGCTGACCGACGAGCATTTTCGCGAAGAGGCCGCCTCGTTCGACGGCTGGTCCTGCAAACCGATCGAGATCGACGACGACCTGTGCCTCGTCGGCGGTCACGCCCGCTACCAGGCGGCCCTGCGCCTCGGTCACCCCGTGATCCCGTCCGTGCGCCGCAAGCATCCTGGCAACGGTGGTCGCTTCCCCGACCGTCTGCTCATCGAAGTGACGCGCAAGTGCAACCTGTCGTGCGTCTTCTGTCCAGTGCACGCCGAGGGACAGCCCCCGAGCATCCCCGAGGAGGACATGGACCTCGACGTGTTCCGCAAGGTGATGGACGAGTGTCGCACCTACCCGCAAGTCGAGCTCCTCATGCACTTCTATGGGGAGCCGTTCATGAACAAGAAGCTCTTCGAGTACCTCGACCATCTCCGGCCGGCGCCAGAGCTCCGCCCCGTGTGGATGAGCACGAACGGGCGGCTGCTGGACGGCGACAAGATCGCGCGCTTGCTCGATTCGCCGATCACGTACCTGCAGGTGTCGGTCAACGGCATCTCGGAGGACAAGTACAGCCGGCTCATGGTGAACTCGGACTTCGGGGTCGTGGTGCACAACGTCGAGAAGCTCCTCGACGCCAAGGCCCGATCCGGCCGGCGCACGCCGTTCATCCGGTTGCAGATGATCGAGCTGGACCAGACTCACGAGGACGCCATGGCGTTCGTCCGGCGGTGGGGGGAGGCCGCCGACATCGTTCACGTGAACGCCTTCGAGAAGCAGGGCGGGCGGCTGCCCGACTACCACACCATGCGCGACGGCAGGCCTGAGACCAGGAGGATGTGCAGACGGCTCGAGCGAAGCGACATGGTCGTCCTGGCGAACGGCGAGGTCACGGTCTGCGTATACGACTACGACGGCGTGCTGTCCCTGGGAAACGTGAAGGACCTGACGATGCTGCAGCTCTGGCAGGAGGGCTTCCTGGCGTTTCGCGAGAGACACCGCCGAAACGAGTGGACGGCCATCCCGCTCTGCAGCGGCTGCAGCGACTGGTGGCTGTAGCGTCGCTGTTCGTCACCTGCGCTGCCTGGGCGGCCGATCGGCACCGTCCTTCCCGGAGCGCGGGCCCGCACGGAAATCGCCCTCGAGCATCGACAAGAGGTGCACGTCGAAGAAGCGGCCTCTCTTGAAGACCGCGTCGCGCTCCGTGCCCTCGTCCACGAAGCCGAGCGAGCGGAAGAACGCCGCGCCGGGCTCGTTGAACGAGAAGACGTGGACGTAGATCCGGTGTAGGCCGAGCGTGTCGAACGCGAAGGCGAGCATCTGGCCCACGGCGGCGCGACCGGTGCCGCCGCGCCGGCTCCCCGCCTCTCCGACGTAGATCCACAGCTCCGCCTTCCTGTAGACCTGATCGATGTCGAACAGCCCGATGATCCCCCGGGGCGTTCCTCGCTGGTCCGCGATGATCGCCACGTGACGGCGCCGATCCGATTGCAGCTCTTCGTACCAGCGTTCGTGCTGGCCGTCGGACGGAGGTCGCACGGTCCCGACGAGATCCCGTGTCTCGGGGTCGAGGATCCACGAGCGAACCGCCGACAGGAAGCTGCGGTCGAACGGAACGAGCTTCACACCAGATTCGGCTGCCATTCTGTCGCCCTCCTGCTCGTCATCGCCTGCGCCAGTACATCGCCCCCCCAGGGGTCACCGGCCCTCGGTCATGCGAACGATCTCGCCAGCCACACGCTCTGCGCCCAGTCCGTCGACGATATGAGTGCACGCCTCGCGGAGCCGGCTCCGGAGATCGAGATCGACCGAGACCTCCTCGACACGGCGACGGATTGCCGGCGCGGAGGCAGCCTCGAACCAGCCGAGCGACACGATGAGCCCGAGCTCGGCGTAGCGGTTTTGGTGCTCGACCTGCTTGGGGTGAATGGCCACGGCGAGGTTCGGTACACCGAGGCAGGCGAGCTCGGACGCGGTCCCTCCCAGGCAGCTCAGCGCCATGTCGCACCACAGCGCGTGCTCCTCGATGCTCGCGGCGCCGACGACGGCCTCGGCCCCGATTCGTTTCGACAGCTCGATCGAGGCGTCCTGCCGAGGATTCAGCGGGCCGACGAGCACTCGAACCTCGAAACGGCCAGCCAGGCCGGCGAGCGCTTCGACGAAGCGTTCGGTCATCCGGGCCGGGTCGGACGCGCCGCACGTCACGAGGATCCTCTCGGCCCTCGCAGCGAGCGGTCTCTGCCGTGCACGGGCCAGCGCGATCTCGGGCGCGAGCAGCGCGTACGGCGCGCCCGCGCGGACCCGCCCTCGAGGCGCGACCTCGTAGCCGTCGGCGACGCTTCCCAGGTTGGGCTCGAGGAGCAGGTCGGCGCCGACGAACCGCGCGGGTCCGTCGTCGATGGCGACCCTCGAGAGCCCACGATCGACGAGGTTCCGAAAACATTCGTCGACCACCTCGTAGCCATCGACGATCAGCGCGGAAGCACGGAGCTCTTCGGCGACGCGGAACGTCTGCTCTGCGCCCGGGTCGACGACGCGCACCTCGTCGAATGCGGCTGCCCAGGGATCGAGCCCTCGCCCGAGCGGGCTGCCCACGAGCAGGATCCTGCTCGGGCCCCGGAGTGACGAGGCGATCCGCGAAGAGCGGGCGAGGTGGCCCAGCCCGATCGCGGGGTCGGCGTCACAGCGGAAGACGATCGGACGGTGCGTCGGCATCAGGCCTTCGCGATTGCCACGACCGTGCGCCCGAGGTTCTGCTCAGCGAGCGACCGGTACAGGCTTCGCAGCACGTCGACTCGCCCGAGGCTGCGGAGGTTCTGCTCGAAGGCCACGCGTCGGGCGTGGCAGGCGCGCCCCACCTCCCGGTCCGCGACGTAGTTGTCGCCGAAGAGGAGGAACACCTCGAGTGGGAACGTGGCCTCCATGTGAACGGTGCGATACCCGCAGCCCACCAGAAGCCGCGAGAGCGTCTCGCCGTTGAAGTAATTGAGGTGCGCCGGCGGAGCGACCCACCACTCCGCGAGGCCGTGCAGCTCGCGGGCCGCCTTCTGCAGAGCGTTGAAGTCGTTTGGCACCTCCAGGACGAGAAGGCCGCCCGGCTCGATGACATCGTCGCGGATCTCCGTCAGGACCGCCACCGGGTCCGCGAGGTGCTCGAGGACGTGGAACATCGTCACGACGTCGAAGCGCCGGCCGGAGAAGACATCCATCCGCTCGAGGCCGGCCTGCGAAACCTCGAGCCCCTGGTTGCGCGCATGCCCGACTGCCTCGGGGGCGGGATCGAAGCCAGAGCAGATCATGCCCTTGGTGCGGAAGTGCTCGAGCGCCTGGGCGTAGCCGCAGCCTATGTCGAGCACGCGCAGCCCCTCGAGAGGTCGGCCGGCACAGCGCTGGAGCGCCGCGCAGATGTCCTCGCGGTGACCGTCGTTGAAGGCCCGATCGCGCTCCTGTGCCTCGAGCGACGAGTTGTTGAACCGCTGATACTCGCCCGAGTAGAAGTGCTCCGCGTAGAAACGCGCGATGACCTCGGCGGACGGCGTAGGCACGACCCTCGGAAACCCGAAGCTGGGATGCGGCTCGATTCGGTAGTCGCTCGGCGGCATGGGCGTTCCTCGTGGCGGGTCAGACGACCGGTTTTTGCCGGATCATCGCGTTGAGCGCCCCCACCTCGGGGTGGTCCAGTATGAACCGGACCACGGCGGCCGACGAGACGAGGCGGTCGGAGGGAAACGCCGCCGCCACCGCCTGCAAGAGCGCGTAGTCCTCCGGCGTGTCGATCGTGATGCGAAGCTCGGGATGGGCCATCTCCGACAGGACGTCGATCCATGCGGCCGAGAACTGGTCCCCAAGCTCGTAGGCCAGGAGCGTCACGTGCTCGCGGTGCCGCGGCTCCTTGGCAGCCGCATGGATCCGCACGAGAGCCTCGAACGACAGCATCTCCGACCACAGCCCGCGCGGCTGCTCCCCGCGAAGCTTGACGATGTCGACCGGCGCCCGATCCATCGCCAGCACGATCTCGCTGGCCTGCTCGTGGTCGACGAACGGGCAGTCGGCGGTCACGCGGATCACCCTGTCGGCCCGGTGTGCAACGGCGCAGTGATAGAAGCGCGACAGCACGTCGCGCTCGGGGCCGCGGAAGCAGGGCACGTCACGCTCGGCGCAGAAGCCGACGATCGGGTCGTCACCCGCGAGGGTCGACGTCGCGACCACCACCTCGGTGACACCCCGGACGGCCCGCGCGCGTGCGACGACGTAGTCGAGCACATGCGCGTCGCCCAGGGGGAGGAGCACCTTACCCGGGAGGCGCTCGGATCCCATCCGAGCCTGGATGATGAGGATGTTTCTCACGGTCCCGAGCCTCGTGAAACGACCATACACGAAAACGGGAGGTACAATCGCGCTCTACGATGCGCTGCGTCGTCATGCAACCGACCTACCTGCCTTGGGCAGGCTACTTTCACCTGGTCGCCTCCGCCGACGTCTTCGTCTTCCTCGACGACGTGCAGTTCGAGAAGAGCTCCTGGCAGAGCCGGAACCGGATTCTGGTCAAGGGTGAGCCGCACTGGATCACCGTCCCGATCAAGCGGCTGGGGCTGCGGCAGACCATTCGCGAGGTCGAGATCAACGACCGCGAGAAGTGGCGCAAGAAGCACGTGATGATGCTCTCCCAGACCTATGCGCGCCACCCCTGCTGCCGTCAGATGCTCGACGCGGTCGAGCCCGCGATCGGCGATGGCGAGACCACGCTCCTGGCGGAGCTCACCATGGCGCTGATCCGGAGGGTGTCGGAAGGCCTAGGGCTCGGCGCGCGCTTTTTGCGCGCGAGCGAGACGGGCGTGCAGGGGCGGCGAACAGAGCGGCTCGTAAGGCTCTGCGAGCACCTCGGCTGCGACGAGTACCTGAGCCCTGCCGGTTCGCGGGAGTACCTCGAAGGCGACGGCGACTTCGCGCGCTCGACGATCCGCCTGACGTTCCAGGACTACGTGCCGGCGACCTACGAGCAGCCCGGGGCGGCGGGGTTCGTCAGCCATCTGTCGATCGTGGACGTGCTGTCGAGCCTCGGTTGGTCGGGGACCGCCGAGTACGTGCGGCACTGACCGATCAGGCGAGCTCCTCGAGGGCGCGCGACAGCACCGGGCGCAGCACCTCGCCGGCCCGCGCGACGACGCCGTACAGCTCCGCCGACGCCTGCAGGCTCGTCCGGACGTCCTTCGCCCTCTTGCCGCGCTCGCGCGCTTCGAGGATCCGTTTCTGGGCGATCAGCGAGATGAACAACACGGGCTTGAGCGCAGCAGTGAGAGCTGCCTCGCCTTCGCCGAGCGGTCGCAGCCGATCGGGGTTCCGCATCGCCTGCCTCGCGAAGCGGGAGCAGTCCTGGGCGAGGCCCACACACCGTTCGAGCGCATCGATCATCTCGCGGACGCGGTCGCGCATCTTCCGGCGCCGCTCCGCCCGGTCGGTGTTCTCGACGGCGCGGTCGAGAGCGGCCTCTACGCCGATGGGGTCCCGCACGTGGCGCTCGATGGCCGTGGCCAGAGGGACGTGCTCGAAGCCGTCGATGCGTGCGCCGCCCTCGGTGCAGTTGCACAACCGCGTCTGGCCCCCCTCGCACCTGGCCAGGTCCTCCAGGTGGCGGCGGTAGAGCTGGAACATGAACGAGGTTGGGACAGTCCCGCCGTGGTAGCCCGGCGCCTCGACGATCCTCATCGGCTCGTTGGACCCGGGACGTGAAGCAACGAGGTTCGCGAAGCCGCCGGCGTAGCCGGCGAACGTGAAGCTCCCCGCATCGGCGCTGGTCGACACCCGCACGTCCGCATCGACGCTCAGCCTCGAGTAGTACTGGTCGCCAGCGAACGCCAGGTCCTGGCCGACGAGAATGATGGGATCGCACTTCCATCTGAGACCGAGCGCGAGCGCGGAGCAGGCGACCGATCCCATGGCGGAGAGGCGCGCGTCGTCGCCGAGGCAGTCGTACACCCACTCGTCGATGGCGCTGTTGCCGGCGAACGAGAAGATGCGGCGCGCTGGGCTCCTGAAGAGATCGGGATGGACCGTCACGCCAAGGAGGAGCGCCCCGATCTTCTCCACCGCGCACCCCTGGAGGTGGTAGCGCAAGTCCTGCGGATCGACCGCCAAGACGAGGTCCGGCACGACACCGGCTCGCTCCAGCGCATGGAGCGCGTGGCTCGAGGTGACGACGAGCGCGCGGTCCTTGATCGCGGGCAGAAGGTGCGCGTTCTTGTCGAGGGACGGTCCCGGCGCCACGATGACGCAGGGCTTGCCGTCGAACGCGCCGGAGAGCGCGTCGATCGACGGGCACGAGGCGACCTGCGGCAGGTTCGCCGCACCTTGAAGGACCCACTTCTCGCCGAACACCTCGACGGTGTGGCGGTGGGTAACCAGCGACTCGAGGGTCTCGCGGAGCGTCCGTCCGACCTCCTCGTGAAGGGAGACCTCGACGCCGGGGGCTCTGAGGGACACGCCGTACTGGGGCAGGTGGCCCGGCAGGTTGATGATGGCCTTGGCGAGCTCCTCCGCCGAGCGGACCACCAGCGCCCCATGGGGCAGCTCGGCGGCGACGTCGGCGCCCTCCGGCAGGTAGACGAAGAGGCGCTCCTGGCCCTTCGCGGCGAGCTCGCCGGCGAGCGTTCCCTTCGCGTCGCCGACGAGGACGGCCACGTCGCGCGCGAAGTCCCAGCCCTCCGGCAGCGATGCAATGGCGCCGACGGGCGGCTGTTCGTCCTGGGCGAGAGCGCCCGCGGCGCGCGCGAGCCATGCCTGCAGCGCGTCGCTTCCGGCGCGCACTCGGAGCGAGGCATTCTGCAATCTGAGGGCTGTCTCGGTGGGGACGCTCGTGGGCTCGATCGTCAGGGTCGCCTCGTTCGCCTCGGCGACCGAGGCCGACAGCGGTTCGGAGAGCTCCGACAGCTCCCGGATGCGGGCGCCATCGTCACGGTCGATCGCCGCGCAGAGCTCGTCGGAGAGGGCGGCGAGCTCATCGAGCCTCTCGCAGAGCGCCGACAGGGCGTCGAGGTCGGACATCAGGAGAGGAAGATACTACGGGAGCGTCATCACACCTAGCTGCAGGAGGAGGTGCCTGGTGCCGTCATGAACGTGGCACGAGACGGTCGAGGGTCGCGAGCAACGCTTCGAGGTCCACGGGCTTGCGGAGGTGGCCGGCGACGCCCAGCACGGCGGCTCGCCGGGCGAGGGTGGCCTCGCCAGAAAGGAGCACGACCGGAATCGACGCGAGGGTCGGGTCGCTCCTCTGGCGGGCCAGAAACTCCAGGCCGTCCATCACGGGCATCATGAGGTCGAGCAGGATGAGGTCCACGTGACCATCCGAGCGGAGGACGTCGAGGGCCTCGCGACCATGGACCGCTCTTTCGACGCCGTAGCCCGATGCCTCGAGGGCGTCGGCGACGGCGTCGAGGCAATCGGGGTCGTCTTCCACGACGAGCACTGTCTTCGAGCCGGCGCGCATCACCCTATGATCGGGCGTCTGGCCCTGGTTCGGCCGGCAGGGTGAACGAGAAGGCGGCGCCCCGGCCGGGCACGCTCTCGACCCAGAGCCGCCCACCGTGCGCTTCCACGATCCCCTTCGCGATGTACAGCCCCAGGCCCGGCCCGTGGCGCCCCGACGGCACGCCCTTCCAGTAGCGATCGAAGATGTGGGGTAGCTGCTCCAGGGGGATCCCCGGCCCCCGATCCCGCACCGAGAAGCAGATCTCGGCGCCGCGCATCGTGGCCTCGAGCACGATCGTGGAGCCGTCAGGCGCGAACTTGATCGCGTTGTCGACCAGGTTCGAGAGAGTCTGCAAGACCCGCTCGCGGTCGCAGAGCACCCGGGGCAGGCGCGGGGCCACCGCGGCCTCGAGCCGGAGCGCCTTCTGTCTCGCGATCGAGTCGAAGGTCGACCTCGTCTCCGCGATGAGCGCGCGCGCTTCCTGCGGCTGCCGGTCGAGCGCCAGCCGACCGCCCTCGATGAGCGTCGCCTGCACGAGGTCCTCGATCAGCCGGTTCATCCGCTCGGCCGATCGCTTGACCGTCGTGATCCGCTTCTTCGCATCCTCGAGCCCAGGAGGGCAGGCCTGGGCGAGCAGGTCCGCGCTGAGGTGGATCGCGGCCAGGGGGCTGCGCAGGTCGTGGGCGACGATCGCGAGAATGCTGTCGCGGTTTCGCAGAGCCTCGGCCGTCCGCCGGTAGAGGAGGACATTGTCCACGGCGAGCGCGAGCCGATCGACGATCTCCTCGGCGAGCACGAGGTCCGACTGGTCGTATCGGCGGTCCGAGTCCGACCATGCGCACGCCATGACGCCCAGGACGTGCCCTCGCGCCACGAGCGGCAGGACCATCACGGACATCACCGGCCTCGTGAAGATCTGCCGGGCGAGCGAGCGCGCCTCCGGATCCTCGATGACGGCGTCGAGCATGGCCTGCGTGTATTCGGGCACGAGGACCGGTCTTCTGGTCTCGAGCGCCCTCACGGTGGCGCTTCCTCTCGAATCGAGCGGGTCGAACTTGGCCAGCAAGTGAGTCAGGAGCGGCGTCTTGACGGGGTCGCGGTGCGTCGCCCCGACCAGACGGAGGCGGTCGTCCTCCAAGAGGTACGCGGCCGCGAGGTCCGCCAGCTCGGGGACCGGCAGCCGCACGACCGCCGCGATCGCCGCGTCCGCGTCGAGGCCGGTCGCGAGGACCCTCCCCGTGTCCGCGAGGAGGCCGAGCCGGAGGCGCTCGCGCAGCTCCACCTGTCGGAGCCGCGCGACCTCCAGCGCGATACCGGCGCGCTCGGCCAGCACCATGAGCGTGCACTGATCCGCCTCCGTGAACTCCTCCGCGCCCTGCTTGTTGGCGAGGATGAGGTGGCCGAGGACGGCGGCGTCGTGGCGGATCTGCAGCCCGAGGAAGCTGGTCAGCTCCGGGTGTCCGGGCGCAAGGCCCACGAACGCGGGGTCCTTCCGGACGTCCCTGAGCCGGACCGGCTGACTCCCGCGCTTGACCTGGCCGAGGACGCCGACGGCTCGCGGATACCGGCCAAGCGTCTGCAGGAGATCCGGCGGCACCCCGGCCGCGCTCCAGGAGGTGAACGGCGCGTCGCTCGCGTCTCCCAGACCGACCGCGGCGTACTCCGCGCCCGCGATGATCCTGGCCTGCTCGGCGACCACCCTCGCGACGCCTTCCATCCCGCCCGGACCCGCGAGCGCCCGCGCGATCTCGAGGTATGCCCGATCGAGCGCCTGGAGCTCCTCGCGGAGCGAATGCTCGGCCTCGGAGGGCGCGCAGGTGAGCTCCCTCCTCGCCTCGCGCAGCGCCTCGATCAGCTCCGACCGGGAAAGCTCGTCCAGGCCGGTCTCCACCGTCCGTTCGTCCTGCATCGACGCTTCTTTTCTCCTTGGCTGTATCTTCCTGCGGGGCTTGCGCTGGGAAAATGGGTCCCGAACAGTCCCGTGGCCAGACCCTCCGCGGAATAGCCCGGCCGGAAGGCCGGTTGAAACGCGCGGCCGACTCCAGTAGGTTCCGGCCACTTCGAGGACAATGTGATCGTCGCGGATCGACTGACCAAGTTCTACGGGGAGCGGCCTGCCATCCAGGACCTGTCCTTCACGATCGAGAAGGGCCAGGTCGTGGGCCTCCTGGGCCTGAACGGCGCGGGCAAGTCCACCGCTCTGCGCATCCTCTCCTGTCTGCTCCTGCCGACGTCGGGGCGCGTCACCATCGACGGCGACGACGTCGTCACCAGGGCGCACGAGATACGCCGCCGGGTCGGCTACCTGCCGGAGGTCCCGCCGCTCTATCCGGAGATGACGGTCCAGGGCTACCTGACCTTCGTCGCGCGGCTCAAGGGCCTGTCCGCGAAGAGCGCCGCCGAGCGCGTCGCCGAGGTCCTGGGCGCGATGAGCATCGCCGACGTCGCGGCCGATCCGATCGGCACGCTGTCCCTGGGCTACCGCCAGCGCGTCGGGCTCGCCCAGGCCATCGTGCACCGGCCGGCGCTCCTCATCCTCGACGAGCCGATCCTCGGCCTCGACCCCGTGCAGATCGTCGACATGCGCCAGCGGATCCGCGCGCTCCGCGGCGAGCACACGATCCTCATCTCGAGCCACATCCTCTCGGAGATCAGCCAGACCTGCGACCGGATCTTCGTCCTCCACCAGGGCAAGATCGTCGCCCAGGGCACGGAGGACGAGCTGTCCGCCCGCTTCGCGAGCCAGGCGCGCGTCGTCGTCGAGGCGCGGATGTCCGAGGCCGAGCTGACGAAGGCCGTCGGGACCGTGGCGGGCGCCACGGTCCGGTCCACGAAGGCCGGAGCGGAGGGGACGGTCGAGGTCGTCGTCGAGTCCGAGCGCGACGTGCGCGAGGAGCTCAGCCGGGCGATCGTCGGCGCGGGTGGGGGCCTAATGTGCCTGAGGCCCGCCGAGGTCGAGCTCGAGTCGATCTTCGTCAAGCTCACACGGGCCAGGGAGGCGGCATGACCAAGGTCCTGCTCATCGCACGCCGCGAGCTCGGGGCGTACCTCCGCTCCCCCGCGGGTTACATCATCGCGTCCCTCATGCTGCTCCTGGACGGGATCCTCTTCTATCTCGATCCGTTCCGCCTCGGCCGCGGTGCGCTCGGGCGGGGCGCCAAGCTGTCGAGCGACGTCCTCGAGGGCTTCTTCTTCAACGCGAGCGGCGTGACGATGCTCGCCTGCGTCCTGTTCTCGATGCGGCTCCTCGCGGAGGAGCGGCAGACGGGCACGATCGTCCTCCTGTACACCTCGCCCGTCAGCGAGCGCGAGGTGGTCCTGGGCAAGTACCTGTCGGCCCTCGCGCTGTTCGCGGTGATGACGCTCCTCACCGTGTACATGCCGGCTCTGATCTTCGTGAACGGCAAGGTGTCGATCGGGCACATCCTGTCGGGCTACCTCGGGCTCCTCCTCCTCGGCTCGGCCACGCTGTCCATCGGGCTGTTCGCCTCGTCGCTCACGAGGATCCAGGTCCTCGCGGCCATCCTCGCGACCGCGATGGTCGCGCTGATGCTCCTCTTGTGGGTGATCGGCCAGGCGACGGACGAGCCCTTCTCGGAGGTCCTCGCCTCGCTGGCGCTGCACAACCGGCGCTTCTTGCCCTTCCAGAAGGGGATCGTGGAGGTGGCGAACGTCGGCTACTACCTGGCGGTCAGCTACGTGTTCCTGCTGGCGACCAGCAAGGTCCTCGAGTCGAGGCGATGGCGATGACGAAGCGTCAATCCGTCCTGCCGTCCGTCGCGCTCGTCCTGGGGCTCGTGCTCCTGTGGGGCGGCGAACGGATCGCCTCGCCCGACGGGAGCGCCCGGATGGTGCTCGACGCAATCGCCGCGGTCCTTTGCGCCATCGCGCTCGGGACGCGGATCCTGTCGGCCAGGTCAGCGTCGGGCGAGCGCCGCACCGTGGAGGCGCGGCTGCTCGGCTGCTACGCGGGCGTGGTCGTCTCGCTGGCGCTCTATGCGGCGCGCACCGAGAAGGGGCTCGAGATGCTCGGCATCGCCTCGGGGGAGGGCGCCAGGATCCCGGCGGTGCTGACGGTCGCCTTCACGGTCCTTCTCCTCTGCTCGCTCTTCCCGCTCCTCTTCATGGAGCTCTCGTACGCCTCGATGCCCTCGGAGCTCTCGGTCGAGCGGCGCCGGATCGATGTCTCGGCGCAGGCTGGCCTGACGATCGCGCTCGCGCTCAGCGCGCTCTTCTCGCTCGGCTACGCGCTCGACGGCTGGGGAAAGAAGTGGGACCTGTCCTACTTCAAGACGACGCGTCCGTCGGCATCGACCAGAAAGCTCGTGGAGCGGCTGGGCGCGCCGATGACGGTCTACGCGTGGTTCCCGAAGGTCAACGACGTGGCGGATCAGGTCCTGCCATACCTGCGTGAGGTCCGCGGATCCTCGAAGAAGCTGAAGCTCCAGGGGATGGACCAGGCGCTCAGGCCCAAGCTCGCTCGCGAGCAGCGCGTCTCGAAGAACGGGACCATCGTCATCGAGCAGAACGACAAGCGCGAGACCATCGCGATCGGGCTCGAGCTCCAGGACGCACGGAGCAAGCTGAGGAGGCTCGACGCCGACTTCCAGAAGGCGTTCCTCAAGGTCACGCGGCCCGGCCGCACCGTCTACCTCACGACTGGCCACGAGGAGCGCGGGGACCCGGAGGCCAAGGACGGCGAGGAGCTCTCGATCGACGACTTCCGGACGCTCCTCGCCGAGCTGGGCGTCACGACGCGCAACCTCGGCGTCGGCCAGGGCCTCGCCTCGGACGTGCCTGACGACGCCACCGCGGTCGCCGTGCTCGGCCCGCGCAAGCGCCTTCTGCCCGAGGAGGCCCGCGCGCTCGGGCGCTACGTGGAGCGCGGCGGTCACGTGCTCGCGCTCATGGACCCGACGGACGAGACCGGCCTCGAGCCGTTCCTGGGCATGATTGGGCTGAAGACCCTGCCCGGGACGCTCTCGAGCGCGTCCACGTTCATCCCGCGCGACCGGACGGCCTCGGACCACTCGATGGTCTACTCCAACCGCTTCTCCGCCCACCCGACGGTGACCTCGGCGAGCAGGCTGTCCCAGCGGGCGGCGTCGATCTTCATCGGAGGAGGCGCGCTCGACCGGGCGGGCGACGCCGATGGCGGGCCGAACGTCACCTTCACCATCCGGTCCATGCCCGGAAGCTGGCTCGACCTGGACGGCGACTTCGAGCTCGACGAGGGGCCGGAGAAGAAGGTGAGCCTCAACCTCGCCGCGGCGGTCTCCCTGGGCGGAGGCGGTGCGCGCTCCAGCCAGAACGAGAACGAGGGGCGAGCGGTGGTCATCGCCGACGGCGACTTCGCGACCGACCAGGTGCTGCGGAACCTCGGCAACGTGACGGTCCTGGCCGACTCGCTGCGCTGGCTCGTGGGAGAGCCAGAGCTCCCCGGTCCGCCCGAGAGCGAGGAGGACGTGCGGATCGAGCACACCCGCGAGGAGGACGTTGCCTGGTTCTACGGGACGATCTTCGCGATGCCCGCGGCCGTGCTCGGCGCCGGGCTCGGGTTCGTGCGACTCACGCGGCGGCGAAAGGGGACGGGGCGATGAAGTCCGTTTACTTCCACGCGGCGCTCCTCGCCGGGAGCTTGTTCTTCGCCTGGTCGATCTGGACCCGCGAGGACTCGGGCGCGACGCAGGCGAAGGACGAGGACGAGACCGAGGTCGTCTTCGACATCCCGCTCGAGTCGGTCCAGGAGCTGAACTTCGAGAGCGAGCGGCGCAAGGTCAAGATCGCGATCTCGGGCTCGGCAGAGAACAGGAGCTACGACGTGTCGACCTACCGCCGGGACGAACGGCGGCGCCCGCCTCCGCGCCCGGCGAAGAACGCCGACGGTGGCGTCCAGGACGGCGGCGCGGCCCCCGAGGCCGACGGAGGCGCCCCGGCCGTCGAGGTCACCGAGACGCGCAAGCGTTTTTCGGGCAACAAGGCGCTCGTCGACTGGCTGAAGACCGTCGCACCGTTCAGGGCGAAGCGGAGCTTCGGCACGCTGCCGCGCGCGACGCTCGGGGAGTTCGAGCTGGTCGAGCCGCGCGGCACGTTCACGCTGCGCGCCAGGGGCAAGACGTACACGCTGAAGGTCGGTGGGACGCCGTTCGGCTCCAGCGACGCCTACGTGCAGGACGCGCGGAGCGGCCGCGTGTACCTCGTCGCCGCGAGCGTGGTCCGGGATCTCGAGTTCGCCGAGAGCCGCTTCATGCAGCGCGAGCTCGTCCGGGCCGAGACGAAGGAGATCGCGAAGGTGAAGATCGAGGCCGCCGGCCGCTCGAAGACGCTGGTCCAGCAGAACCGCGCGGCGAGCGGTACGCGGGCGGGGGAGGGCGGCCCGAGCTGGACCGCAGAGGCCACGCCCCGCACCCGCAACGAGCTGTACGACAACTGGATGCGGCGCCTCCTGGGCCTGCGTGCGATCGAGTACCTCGCCCCGGGCGAGGAGCCGCATGCGGAGGGCGTCTCGACGCCCGCGGTGCCGGTCGTCGAGGTCGAGTGCTTCGGCGACCGCGAGTCGCTGGGAACCATCCGGATCGTGAAGCTCGAGGGCGACCCCGACGCCTACTACGCCCGCTCCGACGCCACGAGGGGCTGGGTGAAGCTCTCGGGCACCCTCGCAGAGCAGGTCGAGCGCGACATCGAGGCGGTGCTGAGGTAGCGCGGCCGGTGGGCTCCTGGTGCGTTGCACGGACCCGGGTTCGGCATGGCCAACCCCAGCGGCGAGCCGGTTTGTTGATCTCCACCAGCATCGCCGGTAGGACGAAGCAACAGGCAACAGGCGACAGGCGACAGGCGACCGGGAAGC
>JACPQR010000167.1 GCA_016190375.1 Deltaproteobacteria bacterium | reverse complement strand
GGCGACGGCGACGCGGACGGCGACGGCGACGGCGACGCGGACGGCGACGGCGACGGCGACGCGGACGGCGACGGCGATGGCGACGCGGACGGCGACGGCGATGGCGACGCGGACGGTGACGGCGACGCCGATTGCCCGGCCTACGCCACCGAGCGAACGAGCTCGGGCGGGTTCGTCGGCTCCGGTGACGGCCTGACGATCCGCGTCGAGAAGGACGGCGGCGGCTACCGCAACTACCAGCCTCCGGGCGACGGCGAGAACACTCCCTGCTGGGGAGATCCGCCCGCGGAGCTCGTGTGCGGCCTGTGGGACGCGTTCGAAGAGGTCGACTTCCTCGACCTGCCGGCGGTCGTCGCCCCCGACGACAATCCCGACTGCTGCTGCGACATGTTCTGGTATCACGTGACACTGACGGTCGACGGCGACAGCGCCTCGGTCGATTTCTGCCAGGAAGCCGGGGAGTGGGGCACGCTCGACCCGGCCTTCGACGCCCTCGACGCCTGGCTGACCGAGTCCGGCGAGTGCGGCGTCTGAGCTCTGCTCGAACGTCCGGCTCCAAGGTCCCGGCCGGTCCGCCGGTCTGAATCACCGCTGGCGATCCGCGCTTCGATCACGCACAGGTGGCGTCCTTGCCGAGACGTTTGGTTTGGGGATAAAGTCCCGGGCCGGATCGCAGGCGTCCAGCGTCCAAAAAACCAAGAGAGGGAGAATTCCGATGCGCAAGTCGATGCTCGTGGCGGCAACGTTCGTGGTCATGGTCGGGTGCGGGCAGAGCCAGCCGCAGGCGATTCCCGGCATGCAGCCCGGAGCCGTCCCCGGCCAGGTGCCCGCCGCGCCGTATCCAGCTCCGCCGGTCGCTGCTCCCGTAGCGCCGCCCGCGGTGCCCGCGCCGGTCGCGCCTCCCGCCGCGCCGCTCACGCCCACGGTCGCGCCGGCCAATCCGGGCGACTACGTCGGCACGCGCATGCAGCAGATCTACGCGCAGTACGGCCAGGGCCGCACGCCCGTCTCGCCGATCCAGCGCGGCAACCTCGCGACGAGCGCGACCCAGGACTTCTCCGTCGTGCTGCAGGCCGGTCACTGCTACACCGTCATCGGCGTCGGCGTCCCCACCGTCACCGACCTCGACATGTTCATCTTCGATCCCGCCGGCACGCAGACGGCCCAGGATCAGGCGACCGACAACTTCCCGATCGTGACGGCCTGCCCCAGCATCGCTGGCACCTACCGCGTCCAGGTCAAGATGTACGCCGGCTCGGGCGAGTTCGGCGTCCAGGTCTTCGGCACCTGATTCGGAAGCCCAGCGACTTGCGCGGGAGCCCCGCGCCAACCCGCTACGGTCCCTCCCACACGAACGGCAAGAGCGCCATCGGAGCCTCGCTCCTGGCCCACAGGAGCGGCGCCGCGGCCCTGAGCGAGCGCCGCACGCCGGCGGGCAGCGGCACCGGCACCTCCTGCGAAGACGCGCGCGCGCCGGCGAGGCCGATCAACGTCTCGATGAGCCCCGGCTCGGCCGGCAGCTCCCGGATCTCGTAGTCCTCGGGGAGATGCCCGAGAACGCGGGCACGCCAGAGCGCCTCGGAGATCCCACCGTACGAGTCGACGAGGTTGCGCCCGCGGGCTTGCCTGCCGCTCCACACGCGGCCACGCGCGATCGCATCGACCGCGCTCGCGTCCATGCCTCGGCCGCGCGCCACCTTGCGCAGGAAGATGCCGTAGAAGTGGCGCATCTTCTCCTGGAGCATGTGGCGCTCGTCGTCGGTGAAGCCGCGGAACATCGAGTCGAAGTCCGCGCGACGCCCACGCCGGAAGGTCTGGACGTTGATCCCGATCCGCTCGAGCAGCCCCGAGAGATCGAACTTCCCGTAGAAGATCCCGATCGAGCCCGTCAGGGTAGCCGGGTTCGCGACGATCTCGGTGGCAGCCGAAGCCACGTAGTAGCCGCCCGAGGCGGCGATCGACTCCATCGAGGCGACCACGGGCTTGATCCGGCGGGCACGCCACACGGCTCGCCAGATCTGATCGCTCGCGAGCGCCGAACCACCGGGGCTGTCGATGCGCAGTACGATGGCGGCGACGCTCGGGTCGGAGGCCGCGTCCTGGATGGACTCGACGATCGTCCGGCCGCCGGCGAAACGCATGTCCAGGAGCGGTACGGTGAAGCTGCGTCCGTCGACGATCGACCCGTCGATGTAGACGATGGCGATCTTCCCTGGCGTGCCCCAGCGGCGCGGCCTCGCGGGCGAGGAGGGCTCTTCGACGAGGTTCACGCCACGGCCGAACGCCTCCGTCAACGCGGCGTCGAGCTGATCCTCGTAGACCGAGCCGTCGATCAGCCTCGCGGCCAGCGCCTCGGACGTCACGAACGGCCCGCGGTCGAACAAGGCGCGCACCCCCTCGGTCGCGAGTCCGGGTCGGTCCCTCGCGATCTGTGCGGCGAGCTGGTCGGCGTAGTCGTCGAGCAGCGAGTCGAGCTCCCTTCGCGCCGGCTCGGAGGCCTCGGTACGCTCGAATGCCTCCGGCGCGCTCTTGTACTCGCCGATCTTGACGAACTCGGCTCGCACCCCGAGGTTGTCGAGCAGTCCGCGGAAGTAGAGGACCTGCGAGCGAAGCCCGGTCAGGCGGATGCCACCGGCGGGGTCGACGTAGATCCGATCCGCCGCCGTACACATCGCGTAGGCGTTCGCGGAGGCGTCGTCGAGGTGGCAGACCACCTTGCGGCCGCTTCGACGCAGGGCGTGCAGGCGGAGCCGGATCTCCTGAGCCGCCGCGAGAGGCGGCTCGGCCCCACGGACGCGCAACAGGACGCCGTCGACCGCGCCGTCCCCGCGAAAGCGGTCGAGCCGCCGCGCCAGCCTCGTGGACTCGCGAACGTCGAGAGCGCCCTCGACGGTCAGGTCGACGACGCGGGCCGGTCGGGGCAAGCCGGCGTAGCGCTCTCCCGAGATCCGCGCCCAGGCGCTCCAGCCGGAGACCTCGTCGCGCCTCGAGGACATGGCCGCGCCCGCGCCGACGTGCGAGGTCGTCACGTCGAGGGCGACCTGGGCGCGAAGCTCGCGGCCAGCCCCTAGCGGATTGCGAGGAAGGTCGAACCCCGCACGGACGGCGCCGACCCAGGGCACCCGGAGCGACACCGATCCCGACGGAACGACCCGGCCGCTGTCCTCGTCGATCGCGACCTCGCCGGTGAGCTGAACTGCGTCGCGCCCCGTCGGCCTCAGGCCCACGCCAAGGGCCCACATCCGCGGGATCCCGGTCGAGCCGTGGGCCGGCGCGTTCAGGTCCCGCACGCCCGCGGCGACCGACACCCACGGCCAGGGGCGCAAGGTGAGGCCGAGGTCCCAGGAGGTCAGCCCGTCGAGCGCCGGGTCCTGGCTCGAGATGTAGGTCCTCGTCGAGACGCCGAGCGACACGATCGAAGTGCCGTGGGCCAGGCCGAAGGAGAGGGCGCCCCGGTTCGCCATGCCGAGGATGCTCGGCGGCCTCAGGTGCTCGAACCCGGCGCCGGCGACGATCCCGAACAGCAGCGGCGTGGCCAGGTAGACGCCGTCGCCGAGGCCGACGATGGGAGTGTCGGACCGGAGCAGCTCCGAGTGGACGTAGTAGAGCGAGTAGCTCCCCAGGAACCCGAGGTTCGCCGGGTTGACCACGAGCGAGGAGGCGTCATCGGTCGCGGCGATCGAAGGCACCGGGAGGACGAGGCGGTCGGTCTGGCGCTGGGCCATTGCCGCGGGGGACAGGACGACAATCGCGAGCGAAAGCACGCCCAGGTGCAGTCGAGCCATGAGGGACGCGAGCCTACCACTCCCTTTCCAACGGAGGGCGCGCGAACTATCATCGCCGAAGTCGGCTCCCGGCCGACTACGCGACTACGCGATGATGCGGGCAGGGAAGGCCGTCACCTCGTCGGTGGCTTGCCAGAAGGGCGAGCGCCGGCCGATTCAGATCCTCCGCGAAGGGGACTCGGCCGCAGCGAGCGCGCGCGCAGTCATCGGGGGGTCGAGGGGGGCGTGAGCCCCCTTCGCGAAATGATGCGGGCAAGGAAGGCCGTGCGGGCGCTCCGTTGGCTGCCGTTGATGGCGTCGATCGCCCTCGCCGCTCCGGGAGCTCTTGGCCAGACTCAGCCCGATGGCCCGACCTTGACCGAGGCCCAGCAGCTCTACGACCGGGGAAGGGCGCTGTACCAGGAAGGGCGCTACGAGGAGGCGGTGGTGGAGCTCGAGCACGCCCTCGCGCTCGATCCGAGCGCGAGCGTGCTCCTGTACAACATCGGGCTCGTCTACGAGAAGCTAGGCCAGTTCGACAGGTCGGTCGAGTTCCTGCGGCGCTACCTCGAGGCCGAGATCCCACCCGAGGAGCGCGCGAGGATCGAGGCCACGATCCGCAGGATCGAGGGCGCATCGACGCACCATCGCGAGGCCACGCCCGAGACCCGGATCGTCCAGGTCCCGGTCCCGGTGCCGGTCCTGCCCAGGCGCCAGGACACTCCGTCGTTCGGGCGGGCCGACACGATCTTCTTCGTCACCGCCGGTGCCGCCGTCGTCGCCCTGGGCGCCGCCGCCGTGACCGGTGCGCTGGCCCTGTCGGAACAGAGCGCGGTGGAGCGGTTCGTGGTCGGCGACGACGGGGACCTGGAGGGCCGGGACGCACTGGCCGCCAACGCCAACGACTTCGCGCTCGCCAGCGACGTGTCGTTGATCTCCGCTGGGGTGCTGGCCGTCGGAGCCACGCTGCTCTACGCGCTCAGGCGAGCCGATCGCCCGGACGTCGATGGTCCGCGACCGGCTGGCTCGAGGGCCTCAGAGCCTGAGCAGGAATCCCCGGACCGAGCCAGGCCGTCGAGCCGGCCCTGGATGCTAGGCGCCCGCGACGACGAATACCGCGTGGTATTCGGAGGAGCGGCAACGACGCAGACGGGGTCGGATCGGCGGTCTGGCGACGGGAGGGGATTTCTGCTCAGGCTCTCAGTCGCGGTCGGCGCGGGCGGTTTTCTGGCGCACTTCGGGGGCGACTTTTGAGCCCGAAGTGGCTCTGGGCAGGCCTCTTCGCGACCCTCGGGTGCTCCGCGATCGTGAACCCGGAGGAGCTGCCGATCCTCTGCGACGAGGACCGCGCATGCCCCGAGGGCATGGCGTGCCTCGACGGCACCTGCGCGCCGCGCGTCGAGGAGCCGCAGCCGGACGCGGGCTGCGAGCCGAACGACGAGCCCGAGCTGTGCAATGGGCTCGACGACAACTGCAACGACCAGGTGGACGAGGGCCACGACGTCGACGGGGACGGCGTGACCTGGTGCAACGGTGGAAACCAGGAGGGTCGGGACTGCAACGACCACGACCCGCTGCAGGCGCCGGGTCTGGAGGAAGCGTGCGACGGTCGAGACAACGACTGCGACGGTCGGATCGACGAGGACACGTGCCCCGCCGGCGGCGTCTGCGACCCCGTGAAGGGCGGCTGCGCCGACGCCGACCCCTGCGAGGCCGAGCCCTGCGGGGAGGGCTTCGCCTGCGAGCAGCGCACCACCGACGCCGGCTTCGAGTGCGTGCCGATCGACGACGACGACTGCCGGAACGAAGGCGTCGAATGTCCCGGCGATCAGTTCTGCGACTCGAACGGTCGCTGCGCCGACCTTCGCGACCTCGGAGGCCCTTGTCGCGAGGACGCCGAGTGCGAGGAGGGTTACTGCGCCGACCCGCAGATGCTGCGGATGTCCGTGGACGAGAGCTTCTGCTCCCGGACCTGCTGCTCGCCCGACGACTGTCCCGGTGACTTCGTCTGCTGGCAGCCGGGCGGCGGCTTCTCGGCCTGCGTGCCGCGGGTGGCCCTGGATCTCGGCGAAGGAGCCGGCGCGGCCGGGAGCGCGTGCGGCGGCGACTCGGAGTGCGCGTCGGGCGCCTGCGTGAGAGGAAGCTGCGGGGACCCCTGCTGCGACGGGTCGAGCTGCGGTGGACAGGTGTGCGAGGTCGCGATAACGGACGCGGAAGGCCGGAACGACGAGCTCGTCACGATCTGCGGCGGCGCCGGTCAGGGCGAGGTCGGGTCCGGCTGCGTCGAGCACGGAGAATGCGCGTCGGGGCTGTGCGTCCCCCGCGACTGGGAAGATGGCTACTGCACTGCTCCTTGCTGCGCCAGCTCCGACTGCGGAATCGGGTTCGTCTGCGCCTACGTCGCGGTGACCGACCTCGATCCGGAGGCCCAGGTGCGGCTCTGCTGGGACGACATGGACTGGCTCGGCTTCCCGCTCCATGGCTATGGCGACGCCGGCGACGCGTGCGACAGCTCGGCCGAGTGCCGCAGCGACTACTGCGAGAACGGCCGGTGCGTGGACACCTGCTGCAGCCAGACCGACTGCCAGGGGGGATCCACCTGCCGGGTCCGCCCAGTACCTGACGGCGGACAGCTCCTCTGCCTTCCCTGAGAGCAGGCAGGGGTAGGAAACGGCTGCTTCACGGTATGCTATGGTGCTCGCCCTCCAGAGCACCGGCATGTTGATCTGTCCCGCCTGCAGGACCCCCTACGACGATCCGGCGATCGAGATCTGCCCCCAGGATCGCCGCCGGCTCGTGCAGACGGAGGACTTCTGGGCGGCCGATGGGGATCCGATGCTCGGCAAGACCATCGCCGGTCGATTCACCGTCCTGAGCCGGATCGGCGTAGGAGGGATGGGAACGGTCTACCGTGCCGAGCAGGCGACCGTGGGGCGCAAGGTCGCCATCAAGATCCTGAAGAGCTCGCTCCACGAGGACGCGGACACGGTGACGCGGTTCCACCGCGAGGCGAAGGCCACGAGCCTCTTGCAGCACCCCAACACGGTCACGATGTTCGACTTCGGGCAGACGAAGGAGGGCCTTCTCTACCTCGCGATGGAGCTCCTCGAGGGCGAGCTGCTCACGAGCCTCATCGAGCGCGAAGGCGCGCTCGACCTCAAGCGCGCCGTGGCCATCGCGAGGCAGGTCCTGGGCTCGCTGAGCGAGGCCCACGATCAGGGCATCATTCACCGCGACCTGAAGCCCGACAACATTTTCCTCACCTGGCTCGGGTCGCAGAGCGAGCACGTCAAGGTCCTCGACTTCGGGATCGCCAAGGTGTTCCACAGCGAGATGCGCATGGACGCCCTCGAGACCCAGGCCGGGATCGTCTTCGGAACGCCCCGCTACATGTCGCCAGAGCAGGCGCAGTCGAAGCCCCTGGACGGCAGGAGCGACCTGTACACGGTCGGCGTACTCCTCTACCAGATGATCACGGGCCACGCTCCCTTCGAGGACGACGACGCGGTCGTGGTGATGGCGCGCCACATCAAGACGCGGCCACCCCGCCCGTCCGCCCTCAGGCCCGACCTCTACATCCCCGAGGCCGTCGAGAAGGTGATCCTGCGGGCCATCGAGAAGGACCCGGCGCGCCGACCGCAGACCGCGGGCGAGTTCATGGTCGCGCTCGAGAGCTGCACCGCCGAGATCGCGCTGCCGCGCGAAGAGCAGAAGCGCCCCGCCTCGCACCGCGCTCGTCGCTCGCCGGCCCCGCTCCTCGCCGCAGGTCTGGCTGCGCTGGTTGGGGGAGGGCTCGCGGTCCTCGCGCTGCGCAGCCGCGGAACCAGCGAAGCGGCGGTGGAGCGCTCGGCGATCGCGCGGCCCGCGGCTCGGCCTTCGCCGGATCGATCCGCGCCCCCGGCGACCCAGCGCGCTCGCTTCGCGAGGATCCGCATCGACTCGATCCCGCCCGAGGCGGCCGTGAGGCGCGGCGGGACCCTGCTCGGCACGACCCCCATCGAGTCGATGGAGCCAATCTCGCCCACGCCCGTGGCCTTCGAGCTCTCGCTCGCGGGACACCGCGCCGTGGTGCGCGAGGTCGTCCCCGACGCCGATTCCACGATCCGCGTCGAGCTCGAGCCAATGTCGACCGCGGGCTCCGCCCCGTCGGGGCAGAGCCGCCCGGTCTCGTCGCCTCGCGACGGGCAGGGTACGAAGGCGTCGGGGCACTACCAGCGTTTCGACCAGTTCTAGGTTCCAGGACGGGCATCCATGAGAGTCGGGCTAGTCGGGTTCAAGTCCTCCGGAAAGACGACCGTGTTCAACGCGCTGACCGGGCAGAAGGCAGAGGTCGGCGGGTACGCGGCCGGGAAGGTCAACCTCGGCGTGATCAAGGTGCCCGACCCGCGCGTCGACGCGCTCTCGGAGATCTGCAAGCCCGAGAAGACCACGTACGCCGAGGTCACGTTCGCCGACGTACCGGGCTTCGAGGCGGGAAAGGGGCTCGACTCGTCGGCCCTCACGCACCTGAGGGACGTCGATGCCTTCGCCCACGTCGTTCGGGCCTTCGGCGACGCTCCGGCCGCGGCGAGGGATATCCGCGATCTCGAGGTCGAGCTGGTCCTCGCGGACCTCGCCGTCGTGGAAAAGCGCCTCGAGCGCCTGAAGAAGGAGAAGGGCAAGCCCGGGGAGAAGGAGCTCCTCGAGAAGGTCGGGGCAAAGCTCTCGGCCGAGACGCCGCTTCGCGCCGCGGGGCTCTCGGCCGACGAGGAGAAGGCTCTGTCGAGCTTCGCGTTCCTTTCGCAGCGGCCAATGCTCTACGTCCTGAACGTGTCCGAGGCGGATGCCGGAAAGGCGGCTGGGCAGGAGGTCGTGGCCGCCGCGGCGAGCGCTCCCGTCGTCGTCCTGTCCGGCCGCGCCGAGATGGAGATCGCCGAGCTCGCGCCCGACGAGCAGACGGCTTTCCTGGCCGACCTCGGCCTGGGCGAGCCCGCCCGCGCGCGGTTCATCCGGGCCTGCTACTCCCTCCTCGACCTCATCAGCATGTTCACCGTCGGCGAAGACGAGGTGAAGGCCTGGACGATCCACCGGGGCGATCACGCCCGCAAGGCCGCGGGCAAGATCCACACGGACATCGAGCGCGGCTTCATCCGAGCGGAGGTGATCCGCTACGAGGACTACGTCACCTACAAGACCGAGGCGCGCTGCCGCGAGGTCGGCAAGCTGCGTCTGGAGGGCAAGGACTACGTGGTCCAGGACGGCGACGTCGTGCACTTCCGGTTCAACGTCTAGTCGAGCGTGCTAACCTTCGAGATGATGAGTGGTGAGCGCCGAAGGCGGATCGATGTGGACGGGCTCACGCTGCTTTGGGGTGATCCGGCGACGTGGAAGGCGGAGCTGAGGGCAGAATCCTTCAAGCGCCACCTCGCGCGTCCGCCGAGCGAGCGATTGATCGCAGCGCTGGAGATGATCCGGCGGGACCCGCGCCGTGGCCGGGAAGCTCCCTGATCCTCCGTCCGAGGCCATCGGCAGGCTGAGCCGTCTCTTGGCCAGCCTGGGCGTCCAGGATTTCGCGGTGACCGGCAGCGTCGCGCTCGGAGTGTGGGCGGTGCCCCGCGAGACGCACGACATCGACCTCTGCGGCGAGCTACCCGCGGCGGCAGTAGAGCCGCTGCTCGCCCTGTACGACGGCATGCGGGCCGGTCCGGGCGAGATGCCGGATCTGGTGCGCTTCCGCGTCGGCGATTGGGATGTGGACCTGTTCGTCAGCAATGGTGCGTACGACCGGACCTGCCTCGAGCGCGCCGTCCAGGTGGAGGTCGCGGGCACCAAGGTCAAGGTCGTGACGGCCGAGGACCTCCTCATCCACAAGCTCATCAAGCTGCGGTCCGACCGGCGCCGGATGCTGCAGGACCTCGCCGACATCCGGTCGGTATTGGACGCGCGTGGCGACACGATCGACTGGGAGTACCTGAAGTCGTGGCTCCCACCCCACGAGGCCGAGCTCCTCCGGTCGGTGTCGGCGTTGGACGACGAGGCGCTCGTCAAGCGGCTCCTCGGGACCTGAAAGCCCGAGCCGCGCGCAAGCTACCTGAGCCAGAAGACCGTCACGCCATCGCCGCCCTCGCCCTGCTGCCCCGGACGGAACCGCGCGACGTAGCGCGACTTCGACAGGACCTCGCGCACCTGCGCGCGCAGCGCGCCGGTGCCGTGGCCGTGGATGAGGAAGGCGCACTGCTTGCCCTCCCTCATCATCCGGTCGAAGAAGCGCTCGCCGGCCTCCAGCGCCTCGTCGGCGCGGAGCCCGCGAAGGTCGCAGGTGTTGTCGGAGGTCTGCGCGGGCTGAGCCGCGTCCGCGGCGGCGTCGTAGGCAGGAGCCTCGTACGTCTTCGTCGGGGCCGCCGGTCGTTTGCCCTCGAGCAGGAGCACCTCCGAGACGGGCAGCGTCGTGGCCATCTTGCCCAGCGCGACCCTCACCTTCCCCTTGCGAGGGACCTCGACGACCCTTGCCTTTCCGCCCAGGCGAGCGATCCACACCTCGCAGCCGGGCCTGAGGTCCGCCTCGGTCGCGGGCCTCCCCTGCGGCGCGGGCGAGAGCACCTGCGCGAGCTTCCCTCCCGGCGCGATCTCGGGAGCGACCTCGGCGAGCACCTCGCGCGCGCTTCGCACGTCCTCGGGAACGACGCGACGACGACGCACCCTCGCCTCCGCCACCGCGACCTGGGCGCGAGTGCGCTGGACGACCTCGAGCACCTCCGCCACCTCTCGCGACACCTTCTTCTCGTCCCTGGCTCTCGCACGCTCGAGCTCGTCCTCGGCCAGGGCTCGGGCCTGTTCGGCGCGCTCCCTCTCCCGCTTCGCCATGGCGGCCTCTTCCTCGACCTTCGTCCGCTCGTGCTCCAGCCGGGCGATGGCCTCGGCGAAATCCAGCGCGCCCTCGCCCAGCATCGAGCGCGCTCGCGCCACGATCGGATCGGCGATCCCGAAGCGTCCCGCTATCGCGAGAGCGACCGAGGCGCCGGGGATCCCAGAGGTGAGCCGGAAGCTCGGCTCCATTCGGCCGACGTCGAAGCCGACCGAGGCGTTCACGAACCGGTCGTCCACCGTCGCAGCCTCCTTGAGCGCCGGGTAGTGCGTCGTGACCGCGACCGTGGCACCGCGCTCGCAGAGCGCCTCGACCACGGCGCGGGCGAGCGCCGCGCCCTCGTCCGGGTCGGTACCTGCGGCCAGCTCATCGAGGAGGACCAGGTCACCCCAGCCGGCCGTCGCGAGGATGCGGGAGAGGTTGCAGAGGTGCCCGCTGAACGTGGACAGAGACAGTGTCAGGCTCTGCTCGTCACCGACGTCCGTGTAGACGTTGGCGATGAACCCGACCTCGCTGTGCTCCGCCGCGGGCACGGGCAGCCCGGCCCGGACCATCAAGGCGATGATGCCCGCGGTCTTCAGGATGACTGTCTTCCCGCCCGCGTTCGGACCCGAGACGACGAGAGCTCGACCAGGCTCGACGACGATGTCGTTCGCGACGACGGTCGTCCCGTCGAGGAGGAGCAACGGATGGCGGGCCGCGACGAGCGAGAGGCGCGGCGAGTCCAGCAGGCGGGGCAGCCGAGCATCGAGGTCCGAGGCCAGCCTCGCGATCCCCACGAGCAGGTCGAGCGTCGCCGCGGCCCGGGCCGCCGCCCGGACACGGTCCGCGACCCTGCCGACCTCCTCCGAGAGCGCCGCCAGGATGCGGGCCTCCTCGCGCTCGACCTCGGCGACCGCCATCTTGAGCCGATTCCCGAGCGCGACCACGGCGCGCGGCTCGACGAAGACGGTGGCGCCGCTCGCCGACGTCCCGTGGACTATACCCGCCACGCGCTCGTGCGCATCAGTGCGGACCGGCAGCACGTACCGTCCCTCGCGGACCGTGTAGAAGGTGTCCTGCAGCACGTCGCGGTGCCGCGCCATCAGCTCCTCGATCCGCGAGATCACGCGAGCACGGTCCGCCGCCGCCGCGGAGCGGGCGCGCCGGAGCTCCGCGCTCGCGTCGTCCGCGAGGTCGCCGTCCTCCCCGATCTTGGATCCGATGCGCTCGGCGAGCTCCTCCACGGCACGACCTGGGGCGGCGGTCTCGGCCAGGAGGGGATAAAGGGCCCGGCGCGAGCCGATCTGGCGAGCGGCGGTAGCCGCGGCATTCAGGGTCGCCGAGATCCCCGCGAGCTCACCGACGTCGAGCACCCCGTGGATCTCTGCGCGATCGACGAGCTGGTCGATTCCCTGCACGCGCCCGAGGTCCGGCACCGGATCCCCGGCCGCGGCGCCGTGCAGGCGCATCGCCTCCTCGACGAGCGCCAGCCGCGCCCAGACCGCGGCGAGATCCGGCAGGAGCGGGAGCTCCATCGCACGCACCGCGCCCGGTTCGCTCGCGCACCGGTCGGCGATCGCGCGGGTGAGGCGGGCCCACTCGAGGTCGGCCAGCGTCTTGGAGCTGGAGCCCTGCGGCGTCATGCGCGCGCCAGTGGAAGGCAAGGGGGAGGCCATGTCAAGGCGCTCGCGAGCCCGATGTGGTACCATCGATTTCTCTTGCAAGGTCGTCGCTTCGGGCTTGCGTTGCTTGCCCCCCTTGCTGCGCTCGCTGGGTGCGGTGAGGCGGAATACGCGGTTCTCATCACGGCGTTCGGCGAGACCGAGGGCGCGCTCGCGGAGGGGACGGCGATCGAGGTCGCGGTCCGGGACCTGAAGTCCTCGCTGCGGGCAGAGTCCCCGCGGACCGAGCTCGGCGCGATGGAGCCGGGCGATCCTATCCGGATCGGCATCGAGCTGCGCTCGCCCGGCCAGTTCCTGGTGCACGTCGTGGCGGAGACGGGCACCGACGTCTTCGTCGCGACCCGCTGCTACACGGTCACGGGCGTGACGAAGTCGGAGGTCGTCCTCGTCGGACCGATCGCCAAGGGAGACGGCGAGGCCGACGAGGACGGCGACACATGGACCGTCGAGGAGACGTGTCACGAGCCCGGCGTCGAGGACGTCGGCTGCAACGACCAGTGTCCGCTGCAGTGGGGAACCGACTGCGGGCCGGACGACCCGGAGACGAACCCCGTCGCCGTCGACCAGTGCGAGGACGAGATCGATCAGGACTGCGACGGCACGGACGCGCCCTGCGCCGACAACGACTCCGACTCCTACACCGGCTGCTCGCCGAACGAGAGGGACCGCTCCACCTGCGACTGCGACGACACGGACGCCGCGATCAACCCGGGCGTCAGCGAGACCTCCGATCCGGCGCTCGAGCTGTGCGAGAACGAGATCGACGAGGACTGCGACGGAGAGGATCGGCGCTGCGACAGGGACGGCGACGGCGTCACGAGCTGCGGCCGCAACGACACGGGATGCGACTGCGACGACGGCAACCCGGACATCAAGCCCGGTGCGAGCGAGACGCCGGGCGGAGAGTGCGACGGCCTGGACAACAACTGCAACGACCTGGTCGACGAGGTGGGCGCGTGCCTCGCGCCCGACCTCGACGCCGACGGGAGCCCCGCGGACTGTGCGGCGGACCCGAATCCCCCCGCGGGCTGCGTGGACGACTGCAACGACTGCAGCGCCGCGATGTCGCCGCTCGGGACCGCGGTGTGCGGCAACCGGATCGACGAGGACTGCTCGCTCGGCGGAACGGACAACGGCCTGCCCCTGGATGAAGACGGCGACCCCTGTCCCAACGGCGATGGTGACCTCGACGGCTCGATCGGCGAGGCCGCGGGCGGCCCCGATTGCGCGGACGGCGACCCGACCCGCTACCCGGGAGCGAAGGACAGGTGCGGAGACGGGGTCGACGCGGACTGCTCCGGACGAGACACCACGTGCGATTCCGACGCCGACGACGACTACTACAACTCCGACAACGACTGCAACGACGGCGCCGCGAACATCAACCCCGGCGTCGCGTCCGACCCGTGCAACGGAATCGACGACGACTGCGACGGGACCTTCGACGAGGACATCGCCGACAGGACAGGATGCGTCCTTCTGTCCGGCGAGTGGACGACGATCCGGTTCGACAGCGACCTCCTCCACTGCGGCGAGTGCCGGCATGACTGCAACGCAGGCTGCAGGGAGGGCACGGTCTGCAGGTCGGACCAGTGCATCGACGGCGTCTGTCGCTGCGGGCTGGCTCTCGTGGACCCCGAGGTGCCGGATGCGCAGTGCGGGGGTGGGGCGGACGACTTCTGCTGCAGCGACGGCTGCAAGGACCTGACCTCCGACATCATGAACTGCGGCGCCTGCGGCGTCGTCTGCGAGGCGCCCACCTGTCAGATCCCGGTCTGCGACGACGGCGAGTGCGGCACGGCATGGGTCAGGGACGGGGAGCCCGTGGGTGGCGGCGTGTTCTGCTGCGACGGCCAGCCCGTCGGCGAGTGCGATCCCGAGGACCCCGACAGCCCCTACAGGACGGAGGGCTGCGGCGTCCTGTGCGGCCGGCACGACCGGACCTGCGGCGCCGACTGCACCTGGGGTCCGTGGGGCGCCTGCTACGCCGAGGGCGAGTGCTCGTTCGAAAACGACGACGACCGGCAGCGGGGCTGTCAGAGGTGCGGGTCGCAAACCAGCCTCTGCGAAGCCGACTGCTCGTGGGGCGACTGGCAGGCCTGCATCAACCAGGGACCTTGCGAGGTCGCGGAGGTCGGTACCCAGGGCTGCGGCCGCTGCGGCTCGCAGGACAGGACGTGCAACGGCGACTGCACCTGGGGCGACTGGGGTGGCTGCAACAACCAGGGGCCCTGCACGCCGGGCCAGGTCGAGCCGCGCGACTGCGGCGACTGCGGCAGCCAGTCCCGAACCTGCCAGGCCAACTGCCAGTGGGGCGCCTGGGGAAGCTGCACCGGCGAAGGCGTTTGCGGACCGGGCGACACAGAACCGCAGAGCTGCGGCAACTGTGGCGGAGGCTCGCAGTGGCGCACCTGCCTGGACAACTGCACCTGGGATGACTGGGGGACCTGCGGCGGCGGACAGTGCGGCGCCGCCACCGATAGCCGCAACTGCGGCTCGGGTGGCCAGGGCGGCACCGGCTGCGGGCGCCAGAGCCGCTCGTGCGGAGCCACCTGCAACTGGTCCTCCTGGAGCGCTTGCGCGGCGGACGCGGGAAGGACCGGGAACTGCGATGACAGCAGCCTCTGCACGACCGACACCTGCAACGCCAACGGCAACTGCTCGAGCGCGAGCGCGTGCGGCGGAGCGACGCCTGCCTGCTGCGGCGCCGCCGTCGGCTGCCGGGGCTGCTGCGGTGCCGACGCGAGCACTTGCCCCGGAAGCCCCGGGACGTGCAAGGACTGGAGCTGCTCGAGCAACAACTGCGTCACGGTGAACGAGACCAACGGACAGGACCCCGAGACCGAGTGCGCGGGCCGCGGCGGCCTGGACATCTGCTGCAGTGGGCAGTGCGAGGAGTGTTGCGGCGGCACCTCGACGTGCGGCTCGCAGCCGACCTGCCAGGACTGGACCTGCAACGGCAACAACGACTGCATCGCGGTCGACGAGACGGACGGCGAAGACCCCGAGGGCGAGTGCCCCGGCAACGGGGGCCTCGCGATCTGCTGCAACGGAGCCTGCGAGGAGTGCTGCGGCGCGGACGCCAGCGACTGCGGCGGGGCGAACGAGTGCCACTGGTGGACCTGCGAGACCAACAGCTGCGCGGACAACACGAGGGCCGACGGCTACGACGACTGCTCCACCGCCGGCGAGGAGTGCTGCACCGGGTCGTGCCAGGAGTGTTGCGGGGCGGATGTGAGCAACTGCGGAGCGCCGGCCGAGTGCCACTACTGGTCCTGCGACGGCGGTTCCTGCACGGATAACGAGAGGGCCGACGGCTACGACGACTGCACGGGGACCGATCGATGCTGTAACGGCGCATGCGCCGAGTGCTGCGGGAGCGACACGAGCACCTGCGGGAACGAGCCGCTCTGCGCCAACTGGACCTGCCAGGGCGGTACGTGCACGCCCGCGTATGAGCCCGCAGGCACGGATCCGAACGGCGAGTGCAACTCCCCTCCGAGCCGGTGCTGCGACGGCGCCGGCGGCTGCGTCGACGGGTCGTGCAACCCATGACCTGATGACCGACCTGACCGGACGCTGCGGAAACTGCATCTTCTTCACCGAGTGGAGGCCGGATCCCGTCGCCGTGGCCGTGGGCGAGTGCCGGCTCGGCTGCTGGCCGTCACCCCTGAAGGCAACGGCGACCTGCGGGAGCCATCGCGCGCGCGGCGAGGTCCCTAGGCCCTTCCCGGTTCGAGGACCGCGCGGGCCCAGGGGGCCGAGGGCGCCGGGGCAAACCGAGGAGCCACGGCGCACGGCCGATCCACACGAGGAGGTCGACTTCGAGATGGAGCGAGGTGAGCTCAAGGAGCTGCTGAGGGAGGTCCTGGACGAGGAGCTGGGGGTCGGCGTCGTGCCGCTGGGCGAGCGGTGGGTCGGCGGCGAGGTCGTCCTCAAGCCCGGCCGCGCCGACACGCAGGAGAAGCGGATCCCGCTCGACGCGTTCTTCCACAAGATCGTGATGCTGCGAGATCGCCTGCGCGTCCTCGAGGCCAAGGTCAACGGCCACCCGGGGCTGAGCGACGCCGACAAGATCGAGCTGCAGCAGTACGTGACGCGCTGCTACGGGTCGCTGACGACCTTCAACGTCCTGTTCCGGGAGAAGGCCGACCAGTTCGTCGGCCAGAAGGACAAGGAGGATTAGTGGCCGCCAGGGCGCTCCTCGCGCTCGCGGCGCTCGCCGCGTGCGGCGGAGCCCAGCGGCCGCCGACGGCTTCGCCGCTCGAGCCCGTCGTCCTCGACCGGCTAGATGGCGGCAACCTCGATCTGTCCGACCTCGTCGGGCGGCCGGTGGTGCTCTTCTTCTTCACCACCTACAGCGGGCCGGCGCAGGCCATCGCGCCGTTCGTGTCTCAAGTCGCGATTCGCCACGCGCGAGACGTGGCGTTCGTGGGCGTTGCGCTCGAGCCCGGCAACGCCCCGATCGTCCAGGCGTGGCGTGACTTCCTCGACCCGCCATTCCCGGTGCTCATCGCCGACGAGGACCTCGTCGCCGGCCGATCGGCCCTGGGGACGATCCCCGCCGTCCCCGCATTCGCCTTCATCGCCGCGAACGGCGCGGTCGTGGGCTGGGACGTCCGGCTCCTTCGCGAGAGCGAGCTCGAGCGGATCGTGCGGCGCTTGCTCGAGTGAAGCGATTCAGGAGCCGGGCTTCGTCATCTCGTCGCCCCACTGACGGCGGACGGCGGTGATCCGGTAGATCTTCAGCGGATCCTTCTTTCCCTTCAGCTTGGCCGGCGGGAGGATCTCGGCGTCGAAGTGATCGCGGACCTTGAGGTAGGTCGGCTCGCTGACGATCACCTCGCCGGCGCGCGCTATGGAGCAGAGGCGCGACGCCGTGTTCACGGTGTCGCCGATCGCCGTGTACTCCATCGTCCGGGACGAGCCCATGTAGCCTGCGACGACCTCGCCGAAGTTGATCCCGATGCCGATCCGGATCGGATCGTTGCCCTCCGCGATGGTCGTCCGGTTGAACTCCTCGAGGGCGAGCTGCATCTCCATCGCGGTGCGCACCGCCCTGAGCGCCGCATCCGGGTGCGCGAGCGGCGCCCCGTAGAGCACCATGATCTCGTCGCCGATGAACTTGTCGAGCGTCCCCTCGTGCTTGAAGATGATCTCCACCATCAGCTCGAAGTACTCGTTGAGCATGTCGACGACGTCCTGCGCGTCGCGCGATTCGCTCATGCTGGTGAAGCCGCGGATGTCGGCGAACAGCACCGTCGCCTGCATCTTCTGTCCGCCCTTCTTCACCTCGAGCTTGCCGTTGACGACCTGCTCGGCGAGGACGGGCGACAGCAGGCGCTGGAACTTCTCGCGCGTCAGGGCCTCGCTCTCGATCTTCTTGGCGAGGGCGGAGTTGTGGAGGAACACCCCCGTCTGGCTGGCGATGCTCGTGAAGAGCTGCAGGTCCTTGTCGGTGAACGCGTTCGCCGCGATCTGCGAGTCGAGGAGCATGATCCCGAGCAGATCGCCCTTGTTCAGGATGGGCACCGCCATCGAGGAGCGGATGCCCTGCATGATGATCGAGTGCGCGCCGTGGAAGCGGCTGTCCACCGAGGCATCCGACGACAGGACGGCCGCCTTCTCGCGAAGCACCTCGTTGATGATGCTGGTCGACAGGACGATGTTCTCGTCCGGCTTTCCCCGCCGGGTCTTGACCGCGCGCGGTTTGAGCTCGCCCTTGTCGTCCAGGAGCAGGACGACCCCGCGGTCGGCGGGTAGCATCTCGAAGGCGCGATCGAGGATCTTGGTGAGGAGCTTGTCGAGGTCCAGCTCCAGGCCGATCGCGCGCTGCAGCTCGTACACGGCGCGGAGCTTCTCGTAGTCACGCCTCAGGACGTCGGGGTCCGTGATCAGCTTCTCCGGCATGAAGGTCTGCTCGAGCTGAGCCGCGATCTTCGTCCGGATGTGCGACTCCATCATGCCGGGCGCGATGGTCACGCGCCGCAGCATCCCGGAGACCGAGGTCTGGTCCAGGAAGATGAGCCTCGTGCCGCCGAGGGTGATCTCGTCGCCGTCGCGGAGCGTCTTCTGCCCCTGGACGCGCTCCGCGTTCACGTACGTGCCGTTGAGGCTCCCGAGGTCCTTGAGGATGAACTCGCTGCCCTCCTGCAGGATGAGGCAGTGCTCCTTCGAGACGATTCGATCCAGGATCTGGATCGTGTTGTTGGGATGACGGCCGAGGCTGTTGCGGGCGACGAGGTCGACCTCTTGCCTACCCTCGGCGCTGATCACGATCAGCTTGGCCATCGCAGAGATCCAATCGTACGTGCTTGCGGCGAGGATGACAACGCGAGGTCTCTCATCGGGAGGTTGGACCTCCGAGGACCTGGTCCTTCGGGCCCCTCCCGCCATGTCCGGGCCGCCCGCCCGCTGGCCGCGGCCGAGCCACCTGCACCCGGCCGCTGCAGCGCGCCTGGCCGATCTCGAGCCCGACCGTCACGCGCTGGCCATCGAGCGTCGAGTGATCGATGGACCGCAGCACGCGAAGGACGCAGTCAGCGGCACCGCCTCGAACGCCCGTCAAACCGCGGGGCCCGGGCGGCTGGCCGCCGACGTCGTAGCGGAGGTCGGCGTCATGGTCGGCGACGCACTCCCGTAGCGGTCCGATCCGATCCTGGAGAGCACGCGCAAGGTCGGACGCGGCGCCGCTGCCTTCCACGGTGCAGCCCTGGACCGTCACGACGGGTGCCACGGGAAGCTGCGGAGCCGGCCCGCCCTGGGGGGCGCGGATGGCCGGCTGCAAGGGTCCCAAAGCAGTGGGCGCAGCGACGGGGACGCTCGGAGACGGCGACACCGGGCGCTCCGCCGGACCGTCCCCACCCGACGCCGCGTCATCGACCATGAGGGCCCAGCCGCCAACGGCGGCAGCGCATAGACCCGCGATCGCGAGGGCAGAGACGAGCGCGGTCCTCCCCGGACGTCGGGCGACGGCCGGGCGGTCCACCTCGGCCACCACGGGCGTCGGCGAGCCCGGAGTGACACGCGTTGCCGGCGTCGGACCGGAGGGAGTCGGCGCGGGGGTCGCGATCTTCGCGGAGCGCGGGGAAACGGGCCGCTCAGAGGAGAGCGGGATGACGACGGACGGCGGTGGCACGGACGGCGAGTCTCCGAGCGTCGCCTCGAGCTCGCGCGCCAGATCCTCCATCGACGCCTGGCGCCCCGCGACGTCCTTCGCCATCGCGCTCATCACCGCGGCCTCGAGCGAACGCGGGACCGACACGCCCGGGAAGGCGTCCCGGATGGGCCGTGGCACCTCGAGCAGGTGCTTCGTCAGGAGCCCCATCGGCGTCTCGGCCGAGAAGGGCAGGTCCCCGGTCAGCATCTCGTAGAGGATGATGCCGACCGCGTACAGGTCCGATCGAGGCCCGACCTTCTCGCCCTTGATCTGCTCGGGCGACATGTACTGCGGCGTGCCGAACACCATCCCGGTCCGCGTCAGCGCCTGCCGCTGATCGGTGCCCGGCGTGCCCTGGCATATCTTCGCAATTCCAAAGTCGAGCACCTTCACCGAGTCGGCCCGGCCCGGGCGATCGAACAGCATGATGTTGCCGGGCTTGAGGTCTCGGTGGACGATGCCCACCGCGTGCGCTTCCCCGAGCGACCCGCAGATCTGGAGCGCGATGTCGACCACTCGCGTCCACGGCAGCGCGCCCTCCTTGTGGAGGATGGCCTCCAGCGAGCGGCCCGGGATGAACTCCATCGCGATGAAGAGGGAGCCGTCCTCGGCCTGGCCGAAGTCGTGGACCGTGATCGTGTTCGGATGCGTCAGCCGGCTGCAGGCAGCGGCCTCGTTCTCGAACCTCGTGACGACCTCGGTGTCCTGCACGAGCTGCGGGTGCAGCATCTTTAGCGCCACGGGGCGGCGCATCGCGACCTGCTCGGCCTTGTAGACGACTCCCATGCCGCCCGCACCGAGCTTCTCCATGACCCGGAACCGCCCGGCAACGAGCTTTCCGATCCAGGGATCGCCTGGCGACGACGCTTGCTGAGGAGCGATCAGCGGACCGCCGCAGGACGGGCAGAAGCGAGACGCCACGGTGACGGAGGCCCCGCAGGCTCGACAGGCCGAGGGTTGCGCGCTCACCTGAAGCCTCCGAGCGCACCTGGGCTCATCTCGAGACCCATCAGGAGCGACTGTACGAGGTCGCTGCGCACGCCGAAGGCGTAGCCGGCGAGATCCTGCGTCATCAGGATGTTCCCGCGCCTGCCGGTCGACGGATCCACGACCGTCTGCTCGGAGAGCCGGCGGAAAGCCCCCGTGTTCACGCCGATCACGGCCCCTCCGTTGTCGAAGATCGGGCTGCCGCTCGTTCCCGGGCTCGTGAACGCGCTGTGCTGGAGAAGGAGGCTCGTGGCGAACGGAGCCCCCAGCCCCTGGAAATTCGTGATCCGGCCGATGACCCCGGCAGTGATGGTGGCGACTGGCGACCGCGCTTCCATCAGGTTGCCGGGAAAGCCATAGACGTAGATCGTGTCACCTGGCTGAAGCCGCGCAAGCTGTTCCGGGGGCGCCAGGCGAACGGTCTGCCCCGTCTGGCCCGAGATCCGGACGAGCCCGCAATCCTCGGTAGGGTTCGGCGAGTCCGGCCGGTAGTTCGGATGCCGCGCCATCCAGACGACCTGGAATCGCCCTCCCTGCCCGCCGTTCGGGAGCGCGACGAACTGCGCTCCCTCGGTCTGCAGGCGCTGCATCTCGAGGACGCAGTGCGCGTTCGTGGCCAGCATGTCCGCGCGGACCGCGAACCCGGTGCAGAAGCCGAGCTCCTCGGGACGGCCCGGCTTGACGGCGGCCAGCATGAAGACGGTGCGTTGGTTGTCCTGCGCGATTCGCGTACCGGGCCCGCGCGCGTTCTCCTCGAGCTGATGCGAGAGCTCCTGGATCCTGCCCTGGAGCGCGGCGCGCTCCGCGGTGTCCTGCGCGCGCGTCGCGTTGCCGGCCTGGTTGAGCTGCTCGAGGCGCGCGTAGGCGCTCCTGAGCTCGGTCCGCTGCGACTCGACGTCGCTCCTCTGAGAGAGAAACGCCAGGACGCCGCCGACGACGGCGACCACGAACAGCACCGAGACCGCCGCGAGCGCGATCTTGAGGTTCCGCGAGCTCTTGTTGACGGCTGCCGCCGTGATGGCCTGGATCTCGGCGGTGCTCTTCCCCTGCCCCTTCACCGCCGAGGCGATCATCATCGCCACGGTCGCTTTCCCCGGCGTTTCCTCCGCCCTCTGGGCGGGCGCTGACGGCGGCGGCGACGCGGCCGGCTGCCCCGGCGCTCCCTGCGGATGCACGACGACCTGCCCCGGCGGAGTCGGCGACGGGTGCGCGGCCGCGAGCTCGGTCGCCGCACGGCCGAGGACGGGAGGGGCCCCGACGATCTCGACGCGCAGCCGGGGGCCTCCCTTGCCGAACTCGATCACGTCGCCGTCCTGAAGTCGCTGGCGCTGGACGCGCTGGTTGTTGACCATCGTGCCGTTCCGGCTCCCGACGTCCACGACGTACCAGACGCCCTCCTCGCACCGCAGCTCGGCGTGCCGTCCCGACGAGTCGATGTCGGCGTGAGGGTCGAAGGCGACTTCGTTGTCGGGCAGCCGGCCGCAGCGGACGAGCGGCTTGTCGATCTCCTGAACCCTGCCGGTCTGCGCGCCGAAGACGTGGTGGAGTCGGATCATCGCGGCCTGTACGATCTTCTCAGAACGGCTGTCCGGGCGGCGCCGCCCCCCTTTGGCCTCTCGGGGGCCCGGACTTGCGCTGATCGAACGGGTTGGCCGGAAGCCCGTCGGAGGTCGGCGGCGGTTCGGGCGGAGGCTGGGGTCTACTGGACGTCTCGTCCGGGAGCCGGCGGTTCGGAGCCTTCGTCGGCGGAGGGACCCGCGGCGGGTTGGCCCTGGCCACGTCTGGCTCCTCGCCACCGAGCGGGACCGGCGCGACTGGCGCGAGCGGCGCCGGCGCGGCGTCGGATCCGCGCCCCGGCTCTTCCAGGGTGAAGTCGTTGTCGACCCCCGCGAGCACCGTCACCCGCTTGGAGACGACGGCACTGCCGCCGACGATCACCGAGACGTCGTGCGGCCCAGGGGCTAGCGGGATCTTCACGGCGCCGTCGCGGAAACGCCCACGGTCGGCGCCGTCGACGCGAAGGCTCGCGCCGGCGATCCGGGTGTGGAAGCTGGTCGGCGTCGCCGTCGGAGCCGGGGCCTGGGCCGGGGTGTTGCGGGCCGGTGCCGGGTCCGACGGCGGGGGCGACGCGCTCGGTAACGGCGGGGGCGGCGACGGCACGGCGACGGTCACGGTGGGCGCAGCCTCGGGCTGCCCTGGCACCCAGCCACCGCCGAAGATCACGTACGCGAGCGACGCGGCTGCAAGGAGCACCAGGACGAGGAGGAGGAGAGGCACGCCCCCCCGCCGACGCGGCTCCGGCTCGGCGTCGGGCTCCGAGAACGCCCCCTCGCCGGCGGACGACGCCGGTGATTCCTTGGCCGACACGCTCCGGGCCGGCTCGTCGACCGCTCGGTCGGCCGAAGGAGCCTGAACGCGCTCGAACACCAGCAGGTCCTCGGGCTTCGGCTCGGGCACCTCGTCGCCCTCGAATCGAGCCACGATGACCGTGATGTTGTCGTGACCGCCCGCGGAGTTGGCCATCTCCGTGAGCCGCTTGCAGCACTCGATTGGCTCGGGGACCGCGAGCACGGTCTCCTTGATCTGGTCCGCCGACACCAGCCCGGACAGGCCGTCGCTGCACACGACGAGGGTGTCGCCCTTGCGGAGCATGACGTGCGTCACGTCGACGGAGACCTCGGCGGCCGTGCCGAGCGCCTGCAGGATGATGTTCGAATGCTCGAATGCCTCGGCTTCTTCCGGCGTGAGCTGACCGGCCTCGATGAGCTGGTTGACGAGCGACTGGTCCCTCGTGACGAGCTGGATCTGGTCGCCGCGTACGACGTAGCCGCGGCTGTCTCCCACTTGCGCGAGGAAGAGCTCCGAGTCGAGGAGCCCCGCGGCGGTGACCGTCGTGCCCATGCCGCGCCGGCTGCGATCGAGCTTCGCCGACGAGAAGATCCTCGACCCGGCCTCCTCGATGGCCGAGACGATCTCGCGTGCCAGCTCGAGGCCGGACCTCGGAGGCTCGGCGGCCAGCAGCCGTTCGAAGATCGTGTCGACCGCGAGCTGGCTCGCGACCTCGCCGGCGGCGGCGCCGCCCATCCCGTCGCACACCACGAAGAGGCTGCCGCGCTTGCCGACGTCGTGGCTCCGCACCTCGGGCAAGAGGCTGCGGTTGCCCGTCGTCAGGTCGGCGACCAGGAAGTTGTCCTCGTTGTGCTCGCGAACCAGCCCGACCTCGGTCCTGCCGAAGACGTTCACGTGAACCGCCGCACCCTTCGCCGGCGCAGCGGCGAGGGCCTTGGCCGCGGCCAGGTCCGAGGCGACGATCGACTCGTCCTTGGCCGCGCCCGTCCCAGGAGGCCCCGCGGCCGGCGCCCCGCCCGAGGGCGGAGGCGTCGCGGATGTCTGCGCGGCCGTGGGCGGTGCCGGTGGGCTACCGCCGCCCGCCTGATCGGCCTGTCCCGGCATCGCACCCGGCTGGAGGAAGGGCGTGGTCTTGGCCTCATCGACGGCGTCGGTCGTTCGCCCAGGGTCGGTGACCGGCATCGTCGGGGGTGGGCCGGTCAGCGTGGCCCCTGCTGCAGACGGAGCCGCCGGTGAGGGAACGGTGGCCGTGCCCGATGTCGCCATCGAGCCCGGGCCGATCCCCGGAGCGGTTCGCTCGTCGGTCGAGTGGCTGTCGGCGCGCGCCCCGGCGGGAGCGGAAACCGCCGGCGTCTCGGGCACCGTGTCGGAGTGCTCGCCCGCCGAGGTCGTCGATGCGCTTTCGGGTTTGTCCGACACCTATGCGCTCACGGGCTCGAAGCGGAACAAGTGCTGGCCCACGCGGAACCGATCGCCGAAGTGGATCTCCCGCTCGCCTCGAAAGCGCAGGTACGTGCCGTTCGACGAGTCCGCGTCGCGAAGCACGAACCGGCGCGTGGTCGGATCCAGGGTCACGGAGGCGTGCCTCCTCGAGAGGAAGGAATCATCGGTGAATACGATATCACCCACCTCGCGCCCGATGCTCGTTTCGGTTCGGTGCAGGTGGTAGAGGTCCCTCGGGACGCCTTCGGTCGTCGCCTGGCACAGGCGGGCCAGCCGAGGCAGCTCCGGCGTGCCGAAGACGAGCGTTCCGTGCTGGATGGCCGGACCGAGCCCCACCTCCGCGTCCTCGAGGAGCTCGAAGACGAGGAGCTGCTGGCCCACGAGGATCGCGTCGTGATCGTGTAGCTCGACCGGTCCATCGATTCGCAGGAACAGGCCGTTCACCGACTCGAGATCGCGCAGATAGAACCTCCCTTCCCTGCGTGTGACTCGCGCGTGGCGCGGGCAAATATAGGGGTCGTCCGGCAGAAGGATGTTTCCTTCCTCTCGCCCGATGTCCGTCTGGTCCCCGACGACCGGGTAGCTCGGTCCCTCGGTTCCGTCGCGAAGCAGCGTCTTGAGCTGCGCCACGGCGGGCGCCGCTCTGGCACCGAGGGCGTCGGTCGCCTTCGGGGGGTGGGGCGACTGCGCATCGGGCAAGCCATGGACCGGCATCGGGTCGGTCTTGAAGGCCGGTCCGGAAGGCGGCGCCGCGCTTTCTCCCACGCTGACCGATCCAGGCGACGCTGCGTCGGGAGCCGCCGACCGCCCGGGCCCGGAGACGGCGATGATCGGCGACGGCGAAGCGGGCATGGTCCGTGGCGTGGCGCCCGCAGGCGAGCTCGGCGGGACGGATGCCTCGGGGGCGAAGACCTTGGCGGCCACGGTCACGGTGTCGCGGTCGTCTGCCGGCTCCGGGCCGGACGCGGGAGCTCGAGATTGGCCAGGGGAGGCGCCCGGGGCGAGCGGCGTCCCACAGAAGCGACAGAACTCGGCTCCGGCGGCGTTGGCGCCCCGGCAGCGCGAGCAGATGGGACCGATCGGGCTCCGCCGCGCCGAGCCGGCGCTCTCGCCGCTCGAGACTTCGTCCGGTGGCGAGATCGTTCGCGGCGGGGCCGAGCTCGGTGCAGCCGCGGCCGGGGCCTTCTCGGAGGCCGAGGGCCGCGGCAAGAGCGCGCCGCACATCTTGCAGAAGTTCATCCCGGATCGATTGTCGACCGAGCAGCGCGGACACGGAACGACCGGCCCGAGGGGAGCGGCGGACGGACGGGCGCCCGTGTCGGGGATCGCGCGACGAGCTTCGATGACTCCGGGTACGAACGTGCTCGCGGCAGCGGGCGCCGCGCCGCTCACGGCCACGACCGCCGCAGGCTCCTGGGTGCGCCGCGGCGAGAGTGGCGAAGACGCCAGCTTCTGCCCGCAGTCCTGGCAGAACTTCAAGCCTTCGGAGTTGTTCGAACCGCAGTGCGCGCAGGCGGGCACGGCCTCTGATTGGAACCCGGGGCAGTTCCCGGAGTCAAGGAGTGTGACCTCGGGACCCGGGGCGTGAACGCATCGGGAACTCAGGCGATTCGACGCTCGCCACGCGAGGGCCCTTGCAAGGGTGGGACGACCTTGACACCCAGAAACGGACCGCGTAGGTAGGGACGGCTCACGGGTCCCACCCCAGCGAGCTCAGATCGCCGGGGACCCCGGGTCGAGCGGGCTACGGAGAGGCGGATGGAGATTTTCCTCGACAAGAAAGCGGTCAAGCAGATCAGGCTCTCTGCGCAGGACGCGATCGAGGAGGGGGACACCGAGACGCTCCGCGAGGACATCATCGATGCGTTCACCGAGGAGCAGGTGGAGGAGATCGAGAGACGGCTCGACTCCGGCGACTTCTTCGAGTTCCTGACCGAGCTGCTCGACGAGTGGTCCGGCGACGACATCGACGAGCTGTTCGAGCTCATCGAGACTCAGCTCGGCGACGTCAGCATCGACCTGAAGTACGAGCTCGCCGAGGGTGGGGACGACGACGGCAAGGAGGCCGACGTGGACGACGACGAGGATGTCGACGACGACGACGACCTCGACGAAGAGGAAGAGGAAGAAGAAGAGAAGAAGGACCGCGGGGATTACTGAGACGGGCCGCACATTGAGCGCGGGTGGGTCTGCGACCGAACCGAAGGCCAACCGCGGGCCCCCCCGCTTCGGCGCTCGGGACGATCGCTCACTACGGCCGAGTCAATCGGCCTTCGTTCGCTCGTTCCTCAGCGACCGGTGACGGCGACGAGCGGGGGTGGGTCTGCGACCCGCCCCGCGGCCGGTGGCGCCGAGAGGCAATTACTGACGCGGGCCGCACCGAACGGGCCAGCGGCCCGGCCTGAGGTAGCGGCTGTGGGGGTCCTCGCGGGCCAGGACCGACCGGAGAGCGCAAGCCCGCTCGTGGTGACCGAGCGCCTCTTCGGCTCGAGCCTGCAGCACGATGGCATCGTCGCGAAGGACGGAGTCGGGGTAGCGATCGCGAAGGCGCTCTGCCGCGCGGACTGCGCGCCGGGCGTCGCCGAGCGGACCGAGCCAGGTCCGGGCGATTCGCAGCTCCGCGTCGTCGAAGCGCGGAAGGTTGTAGCTTCCGACGATCGACGACGACTCCTGCACGGCGACCATTCGCTCGAGCCAGCGGACCACCGCCCGGAAGTCCCTCCTCACCTCGGCGAGGTCCGCGAGGAGCCAGAGCGCCTCGTCCCAGAGGCCGCCCCGCGGATACGGGTAGCGGTCCACGAGGTCGACGAGAGCTCGCTCGGCCGCCGCAGGGTCCGCGAGACGGATCCGGAGCGCCGCGATCGCGTACAGCACGTTGTCGCCGAGCGCGCTCGACCGCACCCGCGCCACGCGATCGAGCGACGTCGCCTCGGCGAGCGCCGCGGCCTCGCCCTCACGATCCTCGACGGACTGGAGCAGGTCCCTCAGCGCCGCGGCGGCGTCGCCGTGGTCGGGATACCTCGAGATCGCGGCCCTGAGCAGGCTTCGGCCGTCGTCGGCCCTGCCCTGAACGAGATCGATCCTCGCCGCCCGCCTCAGGGCGCGCGGCGCCTCCCGATCGTGCGGCCACCGCCTCGCGGCCTCGAGGTAAGAGCGCCGTGCACGGTCGGGCTCACCGGCACGCTCGCGCTCGGCTGCCTCGCGAACGGCGGCGCGCGCGCACAGGTCGGCGCGGCCGCCGCAGCGCAGTCGACTCTGCGCGTAGGCGTCGGCGGCGGCCGAGTGCCGGCCGTCGCGCTCGAGGCCCTCGGCACGCCGGAGCGCGAGCTCGTAGCCGCGCGGCAGGCTGGGCGCTGCCCCGCAGCCCAGCGCGAGGGCGCTAGCGCCCAAGGAGACGAACAAGTATGCCCGAAGCCTCAGCGGCGTCTCCCTCGCTCACGTCCAGATGCGTGACGGCCCGAACCCGACCAGGGCCGATCACCCCCAGGCGCACCCCTTCGCGACGGGCATCCTCCAGGAACAGGTCGGTGGATCGTCCCCGGATCCCGAAGACCACGATGTTGGTCTCGACACGCCTGGGATCGATCTCGACCGCGGGCGACGACGCCATCTGCTCGGCGAAGGCGCGGGCGACCGCGTGGTCGACTGCGATCCGGGCTCGGTGGTGCTCGAGGGCGTAGAGCCCGGCCGCCGCGAGGATCCCAGCTTGCCGCATCCCGCCTCCGAGCATCTTGCGGACCCGCCTGGCCCGGGCGACGAGCGCGCGAGGACCCGAGAGGAGCGAGCCGACGGGCGCCCCGAGGCCCTTCGACAGGCAGACGGACACGGTGTCGAACGGAGCGCACAAGGTTCGTGGCTCGAGACCGGTGGCCGCTGCAGCATTCCAGAGCCGTGCTCCATCGAGGTGCAACGGAAGCCCGCGATCGCGCGCGAGCCCCGCGATCTCGAGCACGTCGCTCTGCGGGAACACACGACCGCCGCTCCAGTTGTGCGTGTTCTCGACGACGACCATGCACGAGCGGGGGTGGTAGTCGGTCCTGGGGCGAAGCACCGCCTCGACGTCCGCGGCCGTGTACGGACCGCCCCTGCCCGCCACGACGGGCTGGGCTCCCGAGAGGGCTGCCATCGCGCCGGATTCGAAGAGGAGCGAGTGACTGCCCTCGCCAACGACGACCTCGCCTCCCCGCTCCGACTGGCACCAGAGCGCGATCTGGTTCGCCATCGTCCCCGATGGAACGAACAGCGAGGCCTCCTTGCCCACCAGCCGCGCCACCTCGGCCTCGAGCGCGTTGACGGTCGGGTCCTCGCCGTAGACGTCGTCGCCGACCTCCGCCTCGGCCATTGCCCGCCGCATCCCGGCCGTCGGCCGGGTCACGGTGTCCGAGCGAAGATCGATCATCCTTCGCGTCATCACGGGCCCTTGCGATCGGAAGAGCGCTGAGTATAGTCCGCTGTCGCTCTCCAAACGCCACCTTAGCTCAGTCGGTAGAGCAGCGGTTTCGTAAACCGCAGGTCTCCGGTTCAAATCCGGAAGGTGGCTCAACCCGTCGCGGGGAATCCTGTAGGTGGGGGGCCTTGCGGTCGACGCCGGCCGACCAAGGTTCTCGCTCGCTCTTTCGAGGGAGGCGAGACCTTGGGGACCAGGCTGAGACCGCGGGTGTGGGATGGGGAGGTGCGCGACGTCGTCGGCAGGATCCGGGACGCAATCGAGCTCGCCCGGTACCGTCGGAAGGTCCGCTGGTGGAAAGCAAACGGCGTGCGGTTCGGTCGCGGCGTCGTGGTCATGCCGAGCGCATTCCTCGACGTCTCGTACGGGTGGATGATCTCGATCGGCGACAGGACGAGGATCTGCGAGAACGTGCGGATCCTCGTCCACGACGCCTCTCCACAGCTCGCCCTGCACTACGGGCGCGTGGGCCTGGTGACGATCGGTCGCGACTGCGTGATCTCCGAGCGCACGGTGGTGCTTCCCGGCGTCACGATCGGCGACGGCTCGATCATCGGGGCAGGCTCGGTCGTCGCCCACGACGTCCCGCCCAATAGCCGCGCCATGGGCGTTCCGGCCCGGCGATACGGATCCGCCGACGAGTGGCTCGAGGAGAACCGGCGCGAGATCGAGAAGCTGCCCCGCTTCGGCTACCAGGAGCTTCAAGAGCTGTCGGCCGATCGCAGACAGCGCGTGATCGAGCTGCTCCGCGCGGCCGGCAACAGGGGCTTTCACTTCGATCCCTTCTCGGCGACGCCCTACTACGCGACGCCGCCGGACGGCGCCCCGCCGCCGCGCGCGGTCGACGGCGTCCTCCCGGTCGGGCTCGCGCGTGGTGCACGTGGGATCGGCGACGGTGACGCCGTGGGTCCGCCAGTCGAGCGCTGATGGAGGCGAGAATTGCGGCAGCCCTGCTCGCGGGGCGGCGAGCGACCCCGATCCTCGCAGACAGGTCGTGCTGATGAAGGTCCTCTTGGTGTCGGAGCGCTTCCCGCCCGCGTGGGGTGGCTCGCGGATGTACTATTACGAGGTCGCGCGGCGCTTTCCGCCGGCCGAGATCAAGGTCGTCACGAAGCGTGTCGACGGACACGCGGAGTTCGACGCACGCGAGAGGTTCTCCATCGTCCGGCGCTTCGAGGTCTGGGACACCGCGGACTACCGCACGCTGTTCACGAAGTACCCGGGCTACATGGCATACCTCACGACCGAGCTCCTGCGGACGGGCGCCGACCTCGTCCACTCGGGCGACTGCTTGCCGGCCGGCCTCTTCTCGGTGGTCTGGCGCAGCTTCCTCGGGGTGCCGTACATCTACTGGTCGCACGGCGAGGACCACACGCTCCTCGCCTCGTCGCGCTACCTCAAGCACGTGCTGGCGCTCGTCTGCCGGCAGGCGGACCTCGTCGTGGCGAACTCGAGGTTCACCGTCGACTTGCTCCGGCGCACGGGCATTCGCGAGGACAGGATCCGGCTCGTGACGCCGGGCGTCGACGGCGATCGCTTCTCGCGACCCGTCGAGACCTCCGACCTGCGCGAGCGGCACGGGCTCGAGGGCAAGCGAACGATCCTGACCGTCGCGCGCTTCTCGCCGCGCAAGGGTTACGACACTGGCCTCAGGGCGCTCGAGCTCTTGCGCGACAGACACCCCGATGTCGTCTACCTGATGGTCGGCAAGGGCGGGGACAAGCCGCGGATCCAGGCCCTCGTCAAGGAGCTCGGGCTCGAAGACCGGGTCCGGTGGGCCCAGGACGTCCCGCTCGACGATCTCGTTCGCCACTACGCCCTCTGCGACGTGTTCCTCCTCGCCAACCGCGCGCACCGCGATCACACGGGCCAGGTCGACGTCGAGGGCTTCGGCATGGTCTTCCTCGAGGCCGGCTGCCAGGCGAAGCCCGTCGTCGGCGGCCGCTCCGGCGGCACCGTGGACGCGGTGATGCACGGCGTGACCGGCCTGCTCTGCAGCCCCGACAGTCCGGAGGACTTCGCGCAGGCCCTCGACAGGCTCCTGTCGGACCCGGACCTCGCCCGCAAGATGGGCCAGGCCGGCAAGGACCGCGCCCTGCGCGACTTCGGCTGGGACCGCAAGGCAGGCGAGATCCGTCGCTTCTCCGCCGAGGTGGTGGAGAAGCGACGTCCCGGCCTGGCCTACCGCGCCCTCCGCACGCTCTGGAGATGATGTCTAGTGACGGCGCAGCAGAGCTGCAGCGGCGATGACGATGAGCGCCGCGACGCCGGGACGCGCGCCGCCGGGCGCCGTCGCGCAGATCGACCGGAAGAAGGGTCCTTCGCGCAGGTCGGCGCAGGCCTCCTCGGTGGTTCCGCTGGGCGGGCCCGTGACGTCGATTGCGAGGGCGCGGAAGCATGCCTCGCCCGAGACGTCGTCGGCGGCGAGGTAGAAGTCGAGCCGGACCTCGGACGCACCTTCCTCGTCGACGGCTCGCGAGCGCTCGACGGGCTCGGTCACACCCGGGCCGGCGGTCTGGAACGCCACGTACTCGAGGTTCTCGCGGCCGGAGGATCCCTGGGCCGCGGCGAGCTCGAGGCGGACGCGGTAGCGCTCGAGATCGACGGGACCGCAGGGATCGTCCTCGGGCCCACCGCCCAGGTAGGTCGCGCTCGCATCGAGGTCGGTGCCGAGAACGGGTGCGACCGCGTCTTCGCCCCAGTCGGCAGCCTCGAACTCCCAGACGAAGTCGTCGCGCCCCGAACGCGAGACGCCGGCCGTCACGGTGGAGCTCGCGGGCCAGAGGTCGTCCGGCACGAAGGTCGCCTCGATGCCGTCCCACGAGAGGCCGCCCACGGCCTCCTCTCCGCCGGCGACGACCCACAGCTCCGGCGCCTCGATGGTCGTGACGGCCAGCGGGAAGCGGACGACGACACGCGCGCTTCGCGCGACGCCTGCCGACCCATCGACCGGAAGCACGAAGTCGATGCCCTCGGCCGGCCCGCAGGTATCGGCTCGGGCCGTGCCCGCGGCGAAGGCGCACGAGAGCGAAGCAAGGAACGTCAGTCGCAAGTGACCTCTTCGCATGCCCCCAGCGACTCGGAGGTGATCCCGTCACCGTCCAGGTCCCAGTGGTCCACACAGCAGTCGCCGCGGTTCATGCAGCACTGCTCGGTGGACGGCGAGTCGTCTGCGGCGTCCCACGTGTCGTCCTCGCCCTGGCACTCGACGGGAGCGGGCGACTCGCGGCAGGGCTGCCAGCCCAGACCGTCGCCCTCGCATTCCTGCTCGCCCCACCGCGTGCAGTAAGAGGGGAAGCAGACGCGGACGGCGCCCGGTCGGCAGACGGGACACACGCGCGGGCAGGCGGAAAGCACCCCGCCCACGCAGAATCGGAAGGTCGCCCCTTCCTCGCATGGCTCGGGAGGCAGGCCGTCGTCGATCTGACCGTTGCAGTCGTTGTCGATGCCGTCGCACCTCTCGGCTTCCGGGTCGCAACCATCCGGCAGGCCCGCATCCCGGCCGATCGATGCGTCCGAGGACGGCTCCGCGTCGCGCTCCGGGATCGAGCGCAGGCCCGTTCGACTACATGCCGCGACCAGACCGACAAGTAGGATGAGGAGTTGCGCGCGCGCCATCGCCCCGAGCCGCCTGCTGCGAGGATACCATTCGTGCTACCCTCGGGACTCGGTGCAACCGGGCCGGGGAGGAGATGGGCGGGCTGCAGGGCAGTGGCTCGCCAGCTCGTGGGTCGTCGCGCTCGCCGCGGCGGTCGTGGCCGCACCGCTGCCTGCGGCCGCGAATCCTCGCCTGGTCGCGCGCGCCGTCTCCCTGTATGACGCAGGCCAGCTCACGAGGGCGCTCTCGACCTTCGAGCAAGCCCTGGCCGCCGGCGACAACGACGACGCGGCCAAGAGGACAATCTACCTGCACCTCGGCATCCTTCGGGCGGGCGCCGGGAACGCCGCCGGAGCCGAAGAGGAGTTCTCGCGGCTCCTCGCGCTCGACCCGAGCGCGACGCTCCCGCCCGATTCCTCGCCCGTGGTGACCGAGCCATTCGAGCGTGCCCGCGCGGCCTTTCACCAAGAGGCGGATCTCGATCTGGAGGTCGAAGGAGCCGCCCTCGAGGAGCATCCCGACAACCCGAGGGTCGCGAACGACAGGACCTCGAGTCCCCGGGACACGTCGGTGCGATCGGCCTCGATCCTCGAGAGCCCTTGGTTCTGGGGAGGCGCGGCGGCTTTCGTCGCGACCGCGGTCCTGACCACCGTCTGGGTGACGTCCGACAGCGGCAAGCCCTATCTCGCGGTCGGGGGCGTCGAGAGCCGATGACCGTGGAGCGAACGCTCTCGGGTCTGCATCCTCCGGCGGGCGAGTCGAAGCTCGGCCGCTACCAGCTCATCTATCGGATCGGCTCCGGCGGGATGGCCGACGTCTTCCTGGCGCGCGAGACGGGTGGCGGCGGGCTCGAGCGATGGGTCGCCATCAAGCGGATGCACCGCCATCTCGCCTCTCAGCCACAGTTCGTCCAGATGCTCCTCGACGAGGCCCGTCTGGCAGGCCGGATCGCGCACCCGAACGTCGGCCAGGTCCTCGAGATCGGCGATGCCGACGGCGTGCCGTTCCTGGTGATGGAGTACCTGCACGGCGAGCCGCTGTCGTTCGTGCTCCGGCGCGCCCTCAAGGTCGACGGGAAGCCTCCTATCGACCTGATGGTCCGGATCATCGCCTGGGCCTGCGAGGGCGCCCACGCCGCGCACGAGCTTCGCGCTCCGAGCGGCGAGAACCTGAACCTCGTGCACCGAGACCTGTCCCCGCAGAACGTCTTCGTCACCTACGACGGCGCCGCCAAGGTCGTCGACTTCGGGGTCGCGAAGGCGAAGGGCCGTTCGACTCTCACCGAGCCGGGAACGCTGAAGGGCAAGTTCTCGTACATGTCACCCGAGCAGGCCCGCGGCCAGGAGCTGGACCGCCGGAGCGACGTCTTCTCCCTCGGAAGCGTCCTGTACAAGGCCACGACCGGGATGAAGGCCTTCGGCGAGGAAGCCGACCTCATCGTGCTCGCGCGGGTTCAGAAGGCCCAGTTCGACCCGCCCTCACGGCACGCGGCCGACTTCCCTCCCCTCCTCGAGGCGATCATCCGGAGGGCGCTCGCGGATGACAGGGACAAGCGCTATCCGACCGCGAGGGAGCTCGGACAGGCGCTCGAGCTGTTCCTCCTCGAGCGCCGGGTTCTCGCCGGGCCCGCGCAGGTGTCCGGGATGATGAACCGGCTGTTCGCCGAGCGGATCCGCGAGCGCGAGGCGCTCCTTGCGGTGCAAGGCTCGGCCGTGATCGACCTGCCCTTGGAGGTCGTGCCGGAGGAGGGCTCCGATTCGCCCGTTCCATCGGGCGATCGCTCGAAGAGCGGCATCTCGGTGAAGGGGATCACCGGGCAGCCCGACATCGTGGAGATGAAGGTGCGAACGCCCATCTCCGTTCTGCCCGAGCGTTCGACGCCGACGCCGCCCGAGGTGGCGCCCCCGCCTGGCGTCGACATCGTCGTGCCGCTCCCGGCGGGGATGGAGCCCCGGACGCCGGCGCCCGCGCTGCTGCCCGTGCCCGTCGCGGGGGTGGTCGCGTTCGACGCCGACACGAAGCTACTGGCGCGCCAGGCGCGGTCCGCGAGGATCCGGCTGATCGCGGCAGGTCTCGCGCTCGGCGTCGCGGTCGTCGTCGGGCTCTGGGTGGCCCTGCGACCGAGCGCGGGTGGCGAGCTCAGGAGCACTCCGCTGCCGCCTGGCGCGATGGGAGCTCACGGGGCGGCCACGAGAGTGGCGTTGCCGCCGCTCTTGCCGCGGACGGCGCCCGCCACGGGGACGACGCCGGGCGTAGTGATCCCGGGGGAGCCTCCGTCGACGGGCCAGGGGCCGGTCGAGAGTGCCCCTGCGCCGAGACCTTCGCCGTCCGAGGGACCGGTCGAGCGCGTCCCGCCGCCGACTCCAGGCGTATCGCCGAACGACGACCAGGCGCGAGCTTCCGTCCCGGCCGGCCACGGCTTCCTCAACGTCCGCAGCCAGCCGTGGGCCAACGTCTTCATCGACGGCCGGGCCGTGCGGCCTACACCCATCGTCGGCCTCAGGGTATCGGCTGGGATGCGCGTCGTCCGGCTGGTCACCCAGGACGGACGCACCAAGACCCGTCGCGTCAACGTGACGGCCAACCGCGCCACGCTCGTCGACGTCCGCTTCTAGTACCGCCGGTCTGATCTCGGGCACAATGGGGCCGTCGTGATCCGAGTCGCGTGCGTCCTCGCCATCTTCCTGCCAGCGTGCGGACCCGAGTACGAGGTCGTCCTCGTCCTGCCCGATGCCGAGGCGCGGGCCGCGGCCGTCCGCGCGGAGATCGCGGTCCTGATGGGCGCCTGCCCGTCTCCCGTGAGCGGCGAGGACCCGAGCCCGACAATCGTCGTCAAGGCGGTGACGTGGTCGATCGGGAGGGAAGCCCCGGACATCGGCGAGCTCGACTCGGGCTCCTACGGCCTGTACGGGCGGGTGCGCGACGTCACGTGCGCGGTGCGGTGGGCGGGATGTACCGAGGAGCTGCTACGCGAGGACGGGGACTCGCGGATCGAGATCGAGCTCGAGCGCGTCGCGGGGCCCGGCTGTCTTCCGTGGGAGACCTGCGACGAGACCGGCCGCTGCGCCTGCGGCGAGGCAGGAGACTCGTGCGACGGGACCGTCGGGGACGCGTGCTGCCCGACCGGCTGCGCCGACCTGACCGAGGACCCCCTGAACTGCGGGCGCTGCGGCCAGACCTGTCCCGGGATGGAGTGCGCGGTCGCCGCCTGCGAGGAGGGACAGTGCGGGATCGACCCCGTGCCGCTAGAGGATGGGACGCCGTGCTCGGATGGAGGCGTGTGCGAGGACGGACGCTGCACCGTGAGCTGCACGCCGGGCGAGACGGAGGACCGGAGCTGCGGCTCGTGCGGCACCCAGTACCGGCAGTGCGGCGAGGAGGGTCAGTGGGGCGTCTGGGGCGACTGCGACGAGCGCGGAGATTGCGAGCTGGGCGGCTTCGAGTCGGTCGAGTGCGGCAACTGCGGAACGCAGTCCAGGACGTGCGGCGCCACCTGCTGGTGGTCGGACTGGAGCTCGTGCACGGGCGAGGGCGAGTGCAATCCCGGCGACGTCGACCAGATCCCTTGCGGCGAGTGCGGCACGCAGGCGGCGCTGTGCAATCAGCAGTGCGAGTGGTCGGAGATGACCGAGTGCGGTCCCGACCGCGAGACCGGGGACGAGACGTGCGAGGACGGCAACCTCTGCACGGACGACTGGTGCGACGAGGACGGTACGTGCGACGGGGAAGACGAGTGCCCGGAGGCCGCGCCCGTCTGCTGCGGATCATCGATCGGCTGCGGGGAATGCTGCGGGGACGACCCGAGCACGTGCGAGGGCCCGATCGATCCCTGCATGCAGTGGATGTGTCGCGACACGCGGGAGTGCTACGCCGTCCAGGCCGAGAACGGTACGGACCCTCGAAACGCCTGTGGCAACGCCATCTGCTGCGATGGAACCTGCGTCGCGTGTTGCGGCAGCGACGTCTCCACCTGCGGTGCGGAGCCGCGATGCGCGGACTGGGCCTGTCAGTCCGGGAGCTGCATACCGGCCTACGAGTCGAATTGGACCGATCCCGAGAACGAGTGCACCGATCCTCAGTGCTGCGATGGTAGCGGCAACTGCGCCGATAGCTGCGGATGAGTCACGCCTCGGAGGTCGAATGGACCGGGCCGGGCCGGCGTCGAGAGTTGTGGCGCTGGCGGTCGGGAAGGGTATATGCGAGATGGACCATGCCCATCCGGTTGCTTGCCAGACGCTGGCCCAACAGGCGACAGGCGACAGGCAACTGGCAACTGGCAGCCGCCGGACGCACGCGCTGCTCATCCGGGTCCGGAATTGCCCGTCGCCGGCTGCCTGTCGCCTGTCGCCT